>DVJX01000104.1 GCA_018716405.1 Candidatus Faecisoma merdavium
TTTTAGAAATTTTAGTAGAAAACTTTTTAAAATGAATTATTTGGGATTAGATTTAGGAACAAAAACTTTAGGATTAGCGATATCAAAAGGGGTAATTGCAACAACCTTAAAAACTATTAGATATGATGATATCGATAAATTGATAGAACAATTAAATGAGATTATTCTAGATAATAAAATTGATATTATTGTTTTAGGAATGCCTAAAAATATGAATAATACAATTGGTCCTAGGGCAATAGAAACATTAGAATTTAAACAAAAATTAGAAAATTTAAATTATAATGTTGTTTTACAAGATGAAAGGTTATCAACTGTTTCTGCGCATAATTATATGATTAAAGCTGATTTATCTAGGAAAAAAAGAAAAGAAAAAGTTGATGCATTAGCAGCCACTATAATATTACAAACATATTTAGATAAGGAGAATAATAATGAAAGAAGAACAAATGAAATTTAAAGTTATAGATGAAAATGGTAAAGAAATAGAATGTGAAGTTTTATTTACATTTGAATCAGATGAAACAAATAAAAATTATATAGTTTATACTGATAATACTACTGACGAAGAAGGAAATACTAAAGTATATGCATCAATATATACACCAAATAGTGAAGATTTAAATTTACAACCAATTGAAACTGATAAAGAATGGAAAATTATTGAAGTTATATTAAATGAAATTCAAGATGAAGTAAAATCAGATGTGGAGGATAGCGAATAATATTTGCTTTAATTTATGAAGAAGTTTGTTAATATATATATTTTTGCTATAGTAATATTATTTGTTGTAATTGTTGTTGGTTGTGTATCTTATAATATAGGTATTGGTCCAACTACAAAAGAAAGTAACGAAATAAATTTTTATGTTGATGAAAATAGCACCTATTTATCTATAGCAAATGAATTAAAAGAAAAAAATTTAATTAAATCAATCAATTTTTATAAAATATATATTAAAATATTTAATCCAACTAATCTTCAAAAAGGAAATTATGTTTTAAATACAAATATGGGAGTAAAAAAAATAATAGAAGCTTTGGAAAAAGGAACTAAAGCAGAAACTATATCTTTTACTATTCCAGAAGGAAAACACATAACAGATGCTGCTACATATATAAGTGAAGTTACAAATTATACAAGTGATGAATTATTAAATTATTGGCAAAATGAACAATTTATTGATAAATTAATAGATGAATATTGGTTTATAACAGATGAAGTTAAGAATTCAAATTTAAGATATAATTTAGAAGGTTATTTTTTCCCAGCAACTTATGAAATCTATAAAAATAGCACTATAGAGGAAATTACATATAAAATGCTAGATAAAATGGATGAAGTATTATCAAAATATAAAGAAGATATTGATGAATATACAGTACATGAAATATTAACTTTAGCTTCAATTGTTGAACATGAAGCAATATTAGATGAAGATAGGCCAAAAATAGCAAGAGTCTTTTTAAATAGATTAGATCAAGGTATGATGTTACAAAGTTGTGCTACAATAGGATATGCTATTAATGAGTGGAAACTAACTTATACAAATGCTGATTTGGCTGTTGATTCATTTTATAATACATATAAATACTTTGGATTACCAGTAGGTCCAGGTGGCTTACCAGGTGAGGCAAGTATTAAAGCTGTAATTTATCCTGATAATAATGATTATTTATATTTTTTAGCAAACGTTTATGATACGAATTCTAATCAAACATATTATTCAAAAACATATGCTGAACACAAGCAAAAATGTATAATATATTTGGGGTATGAATGTTAGAAATAGAAGAATATGCTAAAAAGTATAATATTCCAATTATGCAAAAAGAAGGAATTGAATTTTTAACTAAATTTATAAAAGAAAATAAAGTTAAAAAAATTTTAGAAATAGGTACCGCAATTGGTTATTCTGCAATTAAAATGGCTTTAGTTGATGATGAAATTAATGTTGTTACAATAGAACGTGATAGTGAAAGATTTAATGAAGCCGTAAAAAATGTTTCAAAGTTTAATCTTAATGATAGAATTAAATTAATAAATGATGATGCTTTTAATGTAGAATTAAAAGATAAGTTTGATTTAATTTTTATAGATGCCGCTAAGGCACAAAGTATAAAATTTTTTAATAAATTTGAAAAAAATTTAAAAGAAAAAAAATATATTATTACAGATAATTTGAAATTTCATGGATTAGTGGAAAGTGATAAAATATTAAGTAAAAACTTAAGACAATTAGTAAAAAAAATTAAAAACTATATTGAATTTTTAAAAAATAATAAAGATTTTGAAACCTCATTTTATGATGTTGGTGATGGAATAAGCGTAAGTATAAAAAGGTGAGAAATATGAAAGTAATTTTAAATTTTGAAGAAGATAGATATAAAGTAACTGTTATTACAGGTAGAAAAGTTTTTAAAACTAACAATATAGAAAATGTAGCAAGTATTATAGCAGATATTCCTTCAAATCCTACATTTGCTTTGCCATATAAAGATGATTTAAAGCTATTTTATGGACTTGATAAGCAATTGGTATTAAAGGATTATAAAAAGAATTTAAATGAAGAATATTTTAAATTTATTTGTGATGGAATTGATCAAAAAACACATATTGTTAAATCACTTAATAGAGTTAATAAAAAAAGAATTGCTGCATTAGCTTTAACAGGAGTTATTTTTACTAGTATAGCTTTACCAAAAAAGACAAATGAAGATAGTGTAAATGATAATTATACTATTAGCAGTAATGAAGATAAAATAAATGAAGTAACGCCTAATAATAATTTTGAGATATCTATAGAAGATACTAAACCTTCTAATATAGTTATTAATGATTCTCAATTTGAATTATCTTCAAGATTAAATCAGACAAGTTTTCTCCAACGTGAAAACATAAATAATCCTAATATTAAAATAGGTACAAGATTAGATGAATATTCTATTAATGTTATTACAAACTTTATTAACTCAGATATTGGTAAATATTGTTTTGATACTTGTAATGATTTTGGAGTAGACCCATATGTTTTTGTTTCGCTTATGACTGCTGAATCAAGCTTGAATCATAAAGATACAATTCCAGGTGGAGAAAAATATAATGGATTTGGGGTTGGATATTGTCAATTAGAATCTCCTAGTGGTCAGAAGATAACAGCATTTAACTATAATACTAATTTAGAAGAAACAATTTATGAAACTATGGAAAATGCATGTGATGAAAAATTAAATATTAAAATGGGTATTATGCGTTTTCAAAATGTTTTACAAAGGTATAATGGCAATCAATATTTAGCTATTCAAGCACATAATTATGGGTATGGATTAATAGATTTAATAGTAAATATATATGCAAATGAAATGGGCTTATCTATTTCGGATGTTACTAAAAATTTTGGTGATACTGGTTGGATTAAATATGTAAAAGAAGCTAATCAAAATCCTCAAGCTTTTGCTTATAAATACCAAAATTATACTAATTATAATGTTACTATAAATTATTTAAAAAATTGGCAATATGGAACTTATGGTAATGGTAAATACTTAGAAGATGTTTTAGGCTATTATATTGGAGAACAAAGTAAAATAATTGTTAATGGTGATCCGTTTATGTTTAGTTTTTTAGATAATTCATTTACAAATTTAAATCAAAATAATCATCATATTTAGTAAAAAAGGTTTAAGAAATTAAACTTTTTTTGTTATAATATATAAAGTGATGTTTATGGAATTAAAAGAAATTGAAAGAAGTATTATTAAAAAATATCGAAAAAAAATATTTGTACCATTTGTAAAAGCTATTAAAGAATTTAATTTAATAGATGAAAATGATAAAATTGCTGTATGTATAAGTGGTGGGAAAGATTCTTTTTTATTAGCTAAATGTATGCAAGAAATTAAAAAACACGGTAAATTTAATTTTGATTTAGAATTTATTGTTATGAATCCTGGTTATAATATAGATAATTTAAATAAAATAAAAGAAAACTTATCTAAATTAAATATAAGTGCTCATATATTTGAAACACCAATATTTAGTGTTGCTGATAAAACGGATAATCCTTGTTATATGTGTGCAAAAATGCGTAGAGGGTATTTGTATAGCTATGCTCAAAAATTAGGATGTAATAAAATAGCTTTAGGGCACCATTTTAATGATGTAATAGAAACAGTACTCCTTAACATGATTTTTACAGGAAATTTTAGTAGCATGGTTCCTTTTGTTAAAAGTACCAATTTTGAAAATATGTCATTAATTAGACCTCTTTATTATGTTCATGAAGAAGATATAATTAAGTGGGCTAAATCTAATGAATTAGAATTTTTAGATTGTGCTTGTTCGGTTACTAAAAAAAATAGTGGTCAAAGAATAGTTATTAAAAATTTGGTTAAAGAATTAAATAAAATATATAGTAAAGCAGATATAAATATTATGACAAGTACAAAAAATGTTAATTTAAATACTATTTTAGGAGTTAAGAATGATAAGTTAAATTAAAATTAACATTTTGGGAAATTATAAAATTTTATTATTTTAGTATATTTTTAATAAAAGTATGATATAATATTATTGTCTAGAGATAACGATTGCTCTAGTTTGAAAAAACCGACTAATTAACGAACATTGGGAATCTAATTCATTAATGGTGTTGAATGCTCAAGATTTTTGAGAATCCTAAAATTAATGATGTGATGCCCACCTGGTAGATACTAGGTTTTATCGTTAGGAGCCCGTATTTCTGGACTTTTTTTTTTGTATAAAATATGCTATAATGAAAAAGAAAGTAGATGATATTATGGATAATAAAATAGTAAATAATATTAAAAGTTTAGGAATTGATATGATTAATAAAGCTGGAAGTGGGCATCCTGGTATTGTTTTAAGTGCTGCTAGTATTATTTACACTTTGTATGCTAAACATATGAATGTAAATATTGATGATCCATTATGGGAAAATAGGGATAGATTTGTTTTATCAGCAGGTCATGGTTCTGCTTTATTATACGCAACTTTATATATGGCTGGATTTCTATCACTAGATGATTTAAAACAATTTAGGCATATTGATTCTAAAACACCAGGTCACCCTGAATATGGTGTTACAAATGGTGTTGATATGTCTACTGGACCTTTAGGTCAGGGTATTGCTTCTGCTGTTGGAATGGCAATTGCAGGTAAAAAATTAAATAAAACATATAAATCTTTAAAAGAACAAAGTTTATTTGATTATAATGTTTATGTTTTATGCGGTGATGGAGATTTAATGGAAGGCATTAGTTATGAAGCAACATCTTTAGCTGGAAGTTTGAAATTAAATAATTTAATTGTTTTATATGATTCTAATGATATATCTTTAGATGGTAAAACAAAAGGTGTTTTTGATGATAATATAATAGATAGATTCAAAGCTTTAAATTGGAATACAATTCTAGTTAAAGATAATACTGTATCAAATATAGATAAAGCTATAAAAAAAGCTAAAAAAAGTGATAGGCCAACATTAATCCAAATTAAAACAATTTTAGGTGATGGTTCAATTAATGAAAATACTAACAAAGTTCATGGTAGTCCTTTAGATAAAGATGATATAGCTAAATTAAAACTAAAGTTGAAAATTAATCCAGAAGAATTTTATGTTGATTTATCTATGAAAGAACATTTTAGTAAACAAATAAGTGAAAGAAGTTTAAAAAAATATAATTTATTTAAGCAATTAAGTAAAGATTTAAATTATAATAAAGAAGAACATAAAATTGATTTAAGTGATTTGAATTTTGATTCTAATTTAAAGGAATCTTTAAGAGTTACTAATGGTAAAATAATGAAAGAAATAGAAAAACAATTACCTAATTTTATTGGTGGCTCAGCAGATTTAGCATCTTCTACTAAAACAATAATAAATAATAATATTAATTTTGGAGTAAGAGAACATGCCATGGGAGCTATTTTAAATGGATTAGCGTTATCTAATTTTTATGCATTTGGTTCAACATTTTTAGTTTTTTCTGATTATTTAAAACCTAGTATGCGATTATCATGTTTAATGAATTTACCTGTTACTTATATTTTTACTCATGATTCTATTAATATTGGTCAAGATGGTCCGACTCATCAACCAATTGAACAATTAATATCATTAAGAAGCATTCCTAATATGTTTGTATTTAGACCAGCTGATGCTAAGGAAATAGTTGGTAGTTGGGAATATATAATTAATAACAAAAAACCAAGTTGTTTAGTTTTATCTAGAAATGAAGTTAGTTTAAATAAATTAACTAATGCTAAATCTGTTATGTATGGTGGTTATATTGTAAGAAAAGAAAATAATTTATATGCAACTATTATAAGTACTGGTAGTGAAGTTGAACTTAGTATAAAAATAGCAGATTATTTATATGAAAATTATAAGTTAGATATTAGAGTAGTAAGTATGCCTAGTCGTGAATTATTTTTAAGTCAAAGCAAAGAATATCAAGAAAGTATAATACCTAAAGGGTATCGTAATATTGTAATAGAAGCAGGTTCTAAATATGGTTGGGAAGGATTTGTTTATAGTGACAAATATTTAATTACTTTAGATAGATTTGGTTGTAGTGGTACAAGCGATGAAGTATTAAATGAAATGGATTTTAGTTATGATAAAATATTACAAAAAATTATCAAATTACTAAAATAAGACAATTTTTTTAAGATTAAGGTTATATAATTTTATTGGTGATTACTAATGAGAGAATATAATCTTTTTATTATAAAAAAAGAATACTATGATTATTATCGAAAGAATCCTTTATTTTTGTTTGATATTTTAAAAAAATTATATACTTTAAAAGAAGATTTTAACTATGGAATATCTTTATATAGTCAGTTATGTGAGCGAATTAATCCTTTTACTTTAAAGCATTTTATTAACAAAAAATATAATTTAGATAATAATAAAACTTTTTATATTGATAAATCTTTTATCGAAATAAGACATACTAGAATTATTGTAAGAAGTAGAAATTTGGACATAATTGATGATTTAAATGAATATAATAAATATATATTTGTTTGTGATTTTTTTAATAATGATTATTTTTATTTAAATAAATTACAATATTGTTGAAAAAAGTTTTAAAAAATAGTAAAATAATTACAGGTGATTAGAAATGTTATGGAATTTATTATATTTGTTAGTTGGAATTTTAATAGGAGGAGCAATTGGTTTTTTTGTAGCGCGTAAATTAATAAAAGATCAATTAAAGAAAAATCCACCTATTAATGAACAAATGATTAAAGCTATGATGACACAAATGGGAAGAACTCCTAGTCAAAAGCAAGTTAATCAAATGATGAAACAAATGACAAAATATATGTAAAAGTATTTAAAATACTTTTTTTTATGATATAATGATTTAAGAGGAGATTTATTATGAAAGAATATGCAGATTTATTATTACCAAATATTGATAAAACAATTGAAGATTATAAAAAAATATATCCTAATCGTAATTTAAGTGAAGGGGCAATTGTAACAAGATATGCACCAAGCCCAACTGGCTATGTTCATATGGGAGCTTTATTTTCAGCTTTTATAGCAAGTAAAATGGCTAAACAAACTAATGGAGTTTTCTTTTTAAGAATTGAAGATACTGATAAAAAAAGAGAAATTGAAAATGGTGTAACTGGTATTATCAAAGATTTAAAAAATTATGGTATTAAAATAGATGAAGGAATGATCAGTGAAAGTGAATGGATAGGACAGTATGGTCCTTATATTCAAAGTAAAAGAAAAGAAATATATCAAACTTTTGCTAAACATTTAATTATGAATGATTTAGCTTATCCTTGCTTTTGTACTGAAGAAGATTTAGAAAATATTCGTAAAGAACAAGAAAGTATAAAAGACAGAATAGGTTATTATGGTAAATGGGCTAGGGATAGATATTTATCACATGAAGAGGTTATTAAAAGAATTAATAATGGTGAAAAATATGTAATAAGATTAAAATCACCTGGTAAATTTGAAAATAAAGTTATTTATGATGATTTAGTAAAAGGTAAATTAGAATTACCAGAAAATGCTTTAGATATCATTATTATTAAAGGTGATGGATTACCAACTTATCATTTCGCACATTTAGTAGATGATTATTTAATGGGAACTACTCATATTATAAGAGGAGATGAATGGTTATCTAGTGTACCAATTCATTTACAATTATTTAAAGTATTTGGTTTTAAGCCACCTAAATATGCTCATATATCACCATTATTAAAAGAAGATAATGGAACAAGGAGAAAACTATCTAAAAGAAAAGATCCAGAAGCTGCTATTTCATATTATCATGAAAAAGGAATTCCAGTTGAAGCAGTATTATTATATTTATGTACTGTAGCTAATTCAAATTTTGAAATGTGGTATTTACAAAATAAAGATAAAACAATTGATGATTTTAAATTAGAATTTAAAAAAATTAGTGCAAGTGGTTCTTTGTTTGATGTTGATAAATTATTAAATATATCTAAAAATTATATTAGTTTATTAAGTGCAATTGATGTATATAACAATACATTAGAATATAGTAAAAATTATGATAATGAACTATTTGATTTATTAACTAAATATAAAGATTATAGCATTAATGTCATGAATATTGAAAGAGAGCAAAAGAAACCTCGTAAAGATTTAGCTATGTTTTCAGATTTTAGAAAACAAAATTGGTATATGTATGATGAATTATTTAATAATTTAAATTATGAATGGCAAAACATAACTAATAAAGAAGATATTAAAAATATTTTAAATTTATATATTAGTAAATACGACGTTAATGATGATAAAGATACATGGTTTAATAAAATGAAAGAAGTATGTGATACTTTAGGTTATGCTTCTGATATGAAAGCGTATAAAGAAAATCCTAATAACTACAAAGGTAATATAGCTGATGTAAGTAATGTATTAAGAGTAAGTCTTACTACTAAATCAATGACACCAGATTTATATGAAATAATGAAATTGTTAGGTAAAGAAAGAATGGAAAAAAGATTTAATATGGTTTAAATCTTTTTTTTATGTTAAAATAAAAATAGGTGATAGAATGTTACAAATATTTTTGTTAATTTTGGGGTTAATTTTATTAATAGTTTTTTCTAATGTATTTGTTGATAGTTCAACATCTTTAGCAAATAGTTTTAAAATACCTAAAATGGTAGTAGCCTTAACTATCGCTTCATTTTGTACATGTGCACCAGAATTAGCGGTTTCTTTTTCAAGTTTAGAAAATTATGATGTATCGATTGCTAATGTAATAGGTAGTTGTATTGCTAATATATTACTTATTATTGGAATAGGTAGTTTAATAAAACCAATTAAAATTGAAACTGCTACAGTAAAAAAAGAAATACCTCTTTTAATATTAAGTTCTTTATCATTTTGTTTATTATTTTTAGATGGAAAATTATCAAGATATGATTCTTTAGTATTAATACTATTATTTTTATTATTTTGTTTATATTTGTATAAAATGATCAAAAGATTCAAAAAAATAGAAGAAACTGATATTAAAATTAATAAATTAAAATCATTTATTTTAACTATATTTTCTTTGTTTGTTATAATTTTAGGCAGTGATTTAGTAGTTGATTCAACTCTTTATTTAGCTAGGACTTATAATATTGCTCCCAAATTAATTTCGATGATTGTTATTGTAATAGGAACATCTTTACCAGAATTAGTGATTACTATTACTTCAGCTAAAAAAGGGGAGTTTGATATGACAGTAGGTAATATCATAGGATCAAATATATTTAACATATGTATTGTTTTAAGTCTTCCTATTTTAATGTTTGGTACAGTTATATCTAATTCATTTAATTACATTGATTTATTTATGTTGGTGTTATCTCCTTTATTGTTTTATGTGTTTTGTAAAAGTAAAATGTTTATTTCAAGATTAGAAGGGGCAATGATGATATTTGTCTTTCTTCTTTATTATAGTTATTTAATATTTTTTTAATAAAAGTATTTACATTTAAATATAATTAATGTATAATTATATTTAGTTTTGCAGGTGTAGTACAGCGGTTAGTATACGGCCTTGCCAAGGCTGGGACGGCGGTTCGATTCCGCTCACTTGCTCCATAGTGAAATGTGCTCGAACTTTTCGAGTTTTGATAAATAACTAATTCAGAAATGGATTAGTTTTTTTGTATTATAAGAAACTATCCTACTCTAAAAAGAAAGGATGATATTATGGTAAATATTATTAAAGAAGAAATCTTAGTTGAAGAATCATTAAAAAATAAACTTAAATTCATATGTGATTTTTGTAAAGTAAAATACACTATTATTAATGGTAATGTTAGAAAAATAGATAAAACAAATCTAGCCTATATTGAACCACATAGAATAATCATTAATAATACTACATTTCTTGCCTTTAATTATTCTAATGACATATTTATCGAAAATTTATCTAATAAGATTAAATTATCTGATTTAGAAGAATACTTAAAAAACACCAAATACTAAGATTCGGTGTTATTATCTTTTTCAATATTATCTTCAGGTCTTTCAACATTGTTTATTGCATCTTTCATATCTCTGTATAAAGAATTATGTGGAAGAACATTCAGTTTATCAAAAGTAAACAAAGTCCTTCCTTCTATATAATTTGCTAATCGATTATTAGAATATGAAATGGATTCTATTGAGTCTTCAATTTTTGAAAATTGGTTTCTACCATATATATTTTTCTTAAAAGAAATTGTTCTGGAATAACTTATAGATTTATTATCATTTCCTTCAATATAAGAAATTTCTATATCAAGGGTGGGAAAAACCGGTTTATCTATTGTTTCTCCATAAAATCCAACAATTCCCTGAACCTCTTCAGTTGGATACAACATAAACTCATTTTTAAATAAATCATCCAACATAAGCCTATTGTTGTCGCCATTATTTTTCATTTTCTTAATTTTTATTTTAATTTTAGTAGCTTCACTCATACCAGTATTTTTAACAGCTAATATAAGTTCTCCATTTATTTGATAAAATTCAAATGAAAGTAATGGTTTCAAACTATCTATATATCTTTTATTACTTTTAACATTTGTAACTATACTAAATATTAATGCACCTAAAGCAATAAGAGCTGATATTAACGCAATTATATTAGATAAATTATTGCCCTGTAAAATATTGATAATTTCATTTAACTGGTGTTGTATACACATAAACTCACTTCCTTTAAGAACATTATACCACATGAATTTACATAACTTGACAAATCTAAAATAAAAATATATTATATTAAACCAATAAATGACATGCAGTATCGTTTTTATTATTGGAGGGATACTATGCACAAATTTAATTGCTTAGAAAATAATAATTATTTTAGAGGAGTCAAGAGTATTACTTGTTAGTACTTTTGTCTCCTCTTTTTTGATAAAAGGAGTTGATATTTATGAAAAGTGAAGAAAGAATTTGTGGACTATATTTAAGGGTTAGTACCGAGGATCAAGCACGTGAGGGTTTTAGTTTATCAGAGCAAAAAGAACGATTAGAAGCCCTTTGCAAGTTTAAAGATTATAAGATATATGACTATTACCAAGATGCAGGAATAAGCGCTAAAACAGGCAATCATAGACCAGAATTTGATAGAATGATAGATGATGCTAAAGCGGGTAAAATAAATACTGTTATTGCTTTAAAACTTGATAGAATATCTAGAAGTATATATGACTGGGAAAATTTGCTTACTACATCTGAAAAATATGGTTTTGATTTAATATGTGCGAATGATGATATAAACACAACTACTGCTAATGGAAAAATGATTACAAGAATTATGATGAGTGTATCACAAAACGAAATAGAAAGAACAAGTGAAAGAACTAAAATAGGTTTATCTGGTGCAATCAAACAAGGACACATTCCTGCAAGAGCACCTTTAGGTTATAAACACGAAAACAAATTATTAGTACCTGACCCATTAACTAAAGATATTGTTGTAAGAATATATAATATGTATTTTGAAGGAAAAACTTATTTTAATATTGCAACTATATTTAACGAAGAAAAAGTATTAGGTAAAACAAATTGGAAAGATACAGGAATACTAAGAATAATAGCAAATGAAGTTTATAAAGGCGATTATGTACACGGAAAAAGAACCAATCATCCTACTTATTATGAAAATGTTGTAGAGCCAATAATTTCAAAAGAACTATGGGAAAATTGCCAAGTACAAAAAAAGAAAAACCAAAAGAATTATATGAGAACACAAACTTATATATTTTTACAAAAATTAAAATGTCCTAAATGCGGAAGAATACTTGCTGGTGGAGCTAGTCATAAAATAAAAGCAGATAAATGGTATTTCTATTATAGATGTGAAGATTGTAAAAATAATATTAAAGAAACTGAAATCGAAGATGCTGTAAAAACATTACTTGCAGATATACTTGAATATGATAATGTTGTTAATGAATTTTTCTTACCAGTATTAAAATCGAAAATTAATAATCCTAAAGACGACTTAGAAAAGGAATTAAAAAGTTTAAATAATAAAAAAGATAGAATAAGAAAAGCATATATAGATTCACTATTTACTGAGGACGAATATAAAGAAGAATCTGAATTAATTGAAAATCAAATTAAATTAATTAATTCTAAACTTTTAGAAAATACACAAGCAGAACAATTAAACTATACGATGGACGATATATTACTAAAAAGAGATATGGACTTTATTAATAAAGTTAAATTACCAATTAGTTATTATGCTTTCAATGATAATTGGGACTTATTAGATAGAGAAACAAAAGCAGACATAATTATGAGATATGTAGATGATATAGAACTTGAAATTGCAAATAAAAAATATGTCGTTAAACAAATTAATTTTAGATCTACGTTTTATAGTGATTATGAAGAACTTTATAAACAAGGTTTCATTGATAGAAAAAGACCATTTATTTATGATTTTAATGGAATATCTGTCGGTAGTGAAATTAGATATAGTGAATACTTACCAATTGGAAAAGTTATGCAACATTTATATAGATTAAATGAATATTATGAAGTTAATTTTTATAAAGGAACTTATTATAAGGAAACTGAAAAATTAGAGATTGGACCATTTCTTAAAAATGAGATACCAATAAGGGCATTTCCTCTACAAAAAGATAATAATGGAAATGAAACTTTTGTATCAATGGGAATGTTTACTACAATGAATAATCCGAATGATATAAAGGTTAACATTAGAGAGGTATTTGAAACAATACCCGATAATGTTACCGAAGAAAATTTTTAAAATGCGTGGCACGTTTTGTTGAACTTAGTTCAATGAAAGTGGCGATAGCAATTTAAAAATTAATACTTTATGTAGTTTTATTTCTAATGCGTTGCTTTTGAAATATTACGAAATAAAGTAAACGGATTCTAAGGTGTTAAACCTTAGCCCACTGGATATTTTGTATGGTACGTACAAAATTCCTAGGGGGTTAGAAATTTTGGATGTCAAAATATACTCTTACAAAAAGGATGGTGATTTATATGGAAGAACTTGCTTATTCATTGCATTTAGGTAGTGATAAAAACAGAAAAAACATATCAAGAAAAAATGGTAAAAATAATGTTAGTGGTAATACTTCTTTAAGTAATAATGCTATTCAAAATGCAAGACAATTATCTAAAGTAGATAAACATAATTATAGAAAATATGATAACAAACAAGAATTAATAGAAATTGTTAGAGGAACTTCTTCTCCTTTTGAAGAAGTTAAAAAATTATATTTAAACGAATTTGAAGAAGCAAGACTTGAATACAATTCTAAACAAACTAGACCAAGTCGTATGATAGATAATTACTTTGAAAATGTATCTAATAACGAAAAGAAAGATTTAGCTTGTGAGATAATTATTGAACTTGGAGATAAAGAATATTGGGATACCAAAGATGATAAATTTAAAAAGGAAATGACAAATGTTTATGCAAAACAAGTTGATGATTTGGAATTACTTGTTCCTAATTTTAAAGTAGCAAGTGCAATTATTCATTATGATGAAACTAGTCCACATATGCATATTATTGGAGTGCCAATTAAATATAAAAATAAAAATGGCATGGGAAAACAAGTTGGTAAATCAGATGTATTTACTAAAGAGTCTTTAAAAACATTACAAGATAAAATGAGAACTTTATGTATTGAAGAATTTAATCAAGAGTATAATTTAGATCATTCACTAAAGCAGAAACAAAAAGGTAGAAATAAGGATATTCATATTTCTGATATGGATAACTATATTCAAATGAAAAAGCAACTTGAAAAGAATAACAAAAATTTAGAACAAGCAAATAAAAAATCTTCAGAGTTAAAGCAAAACTCTAAAAATATAAAAGATAAAATTGGTAAATTAAAAGTATCTAAATTAAATAAAGATAATTATATTTTATCAAAAGAAGATAAAGAGTTTATTACCCGCTTTATCAATCAAGTAGATAATACAAGTAAAAGCTATGATAAAATACAAACTTTATCTAATACACTAGTTAATGCTAGCGAGCAGTTAGAAGAGAAAAACAATAAGATTAAAACGCTTACTGAAAATAATGAAGCACTTAATTTACGAGTTGAATCTTTAAATAATATCATTAAAGAAAAAGATAAAGAAATATCTAGACTAAACTTTATTATTACTGATATAAAAAGTAAACTTAATTATTGGAAAGAGAAATTTGATAAATTAATTTCTTTCTTACATAATAAAATTCATACTTGGTACGATAAAGATGATAAATACATCGATGTAGTTAATGATATGTATGAAGATAATATTTTAGATGAAGAAGATATTAAAAATTTAGATTTAAACAAAGAAAAAGATGATTATGAGTTGTAAATTAATCGAGAGTGTAAAATAAAGTGTGTAAGTAAAAAACTTACATACTTTTTAAGTATGATAAAATATAAGAAAGAGGAAAAATATGAGAAGTAAAAATAAAAGTAAAAATGAATTAGTAAAAGCAATAATAGATACATATCAACCTGAGACAGCCAAAGATGTTCAAGATGCATTAAAAGACATTTTTGGTCCTATGTTTGAAGCAATGTTACAAGGCGAAATGAATGATCATTTGGGATACGAAAATAATGATAAAGGAGAAAAACAAACCCCAAATAGAAGAAATGGTTATATTTCTAAAAATGTTAAAACTAGTATGGGTGAAATGACAATAGATGTTCCTAGAGATAGAGATGGATCATTTGAACCTCAAATAGTTCCTAAAAGAACAAAAGATATTTCTGATATTGATAAAAAAGTATTATCTATGTATGCTAAAGGAATGAGTCAGCGAGATATATCTAATACTATTGAAGATATATATGGTTTTAAAATATCACATGATACTATTTCACAAATAACAGATTGCGTTTTAGATGAATTAAACGAGTGGCAATCAAGACCACTAAAAAAATGTTATCCATTTGTATTTGTAGATTGTATGTATGTAACCATGAGATATGAATACGAAAGTAAAGAAACTGCTGTTTATACAATACTTGGTTATGATATAGACGGTCATAAAGATATACTTGGAATTTGGTTGAATGAAACAGAATCTAAACATTCATGGATGCAGATATTTGATGAAATAAAATCTCGTGGAGTTGAAGATATATTCTTTATATCCATGGATGGAGTTAGTGGCTTAGAACAAGGAGCTAAGGAAATATTTAAAGGTGTTGTTGTTCAAAGATGTATTGTACATTTGATAAGAAACTCTTTAAAATATGTTCCTAGTAAAGATTATAAAAAATTTACTGCCAATTTAAAGTTAATTTATGGGGCTCCTAATTTAAAAAGTGCTCAAACTGAATTTGAAAAGTTTAAAACTACATGGTCAAAATATTCTGGAGCTGTTGATGTTTGGGTTAGAAATTTTAATCATGTGGAACAACTTTTCGATTATTCCAGTACTATAAGACGCGTTATGTATACAACTAATGCTATTGAATCTGTTAATTCTTCATTTAGAAAAGTCACAAAAAAAGGCGCTTTTCCTAATGAAAACGCACTATTAAAATTATTATATCTACGAATAACTGAACTTTATAAAAAGTGGGATGATTCTACTATCTATAGTTGGGCTATGGTTAGAAATGAGTTAGATGCTCATCCTAAATTCCAAGACAGATTTCGTAAATATTGTAATTAAGTTCTTTGATAATTTTATATATAACATATTAACTACTTACACACTTTTCTTGACACACCCAATTAATCATCTTTATTTTAGTTTGTTGCAGTAATATATTCCATATTAATTAGCCTTATTAATTCAGTAAAATTCATATCCTCGACTTCTTCGTATTTATTATTGTCAAATCCAACTGATAAAACATAAACAAAATTATCAAACGAATAAATAACTTCTTTACTAAACTTTATATTTTCTTCAATATTATCTGCTTTTGTTAATAAACAAATTTGCTGAAATCCTTTATCGATAATCCTTGTATTGCCATCAGGATGTGCCTTTTGAAAATGCTGGCTCGGAGTTAGAGCAATTAAGTTTTCAACGTAGCCACTAATTTCTTGAAATTCGTTTTCGGGAAATATATGATGCATATTAATTGCATGACCAATAGCTAATTCGTCTTTTACTTCTGATAATCCATCATTAAACGCATCGTTAAATGCTCTCAATAATTTTTTTGCCTTTGCTGATTGATACTTGATTAGATTAGTATTAGGCTTATCAACTAAAGAGTCGTAATATTCGGCACGCGTCATCTCTTTTGGTTTATTAACATAAATATCCCTAAAATTATTTCTGTTATACATTAACATATCTTTTGTTATTTTATTTTTTGACATTCTACCCTTTTCAGTTCCAAAAGTATTTTTCATAAATGCTAATGGATTCAAAACCTTAGTAAAAATTCTATTACACTCTGTAATTCCATTTATAGGGGTATTAAACACTGTAAATCTACCAAATTCGTGCTTCATCTTTTCATAAGTATTGTTAGTAGGATTATTAAAGAAATTTTCAAAGTATTTATAAATACCGCTGTCTTTTAAAACTTTAGTAATATATAGCTCTAAAAATTTTAAAGCATTCATTTCTCGTATAGAAATATATTCTAATAACATTTTATTCCATAATTTATAATAATTTCTTTTTCCAACTTTTTTCTTCCATAATATTCCAGCATTTGCAAACAATTCCATAGGTTGTTGAAAAAATTTGTCATACTCATTTCTTGCTTTTTGTTCATCAGGATTAGGTTTTTTAAATATTGATTCAACATTTTTAATTGTATATTCATTATGCCAAATATCTAACGAACTAAAGTATTCTTGATTAGAATTAGCATTTACAAATTCTAATATACAATCCGCAATTATACATAAAACATCAGGAGTGCATTTTTGGTCTATCCATCTCGCATTATGAGATTTTCTTATATCGTAATTATAATGTTCCATAAATTTTAATATTTGTTCTTCAGTCAACCAATTCATGTTATACCTCCTTTAACTTTCCAAAAAAGAACACTGAAGTCTTATCAATATTTAATGACCTAGTTTGATAGTTTCTTGCTATTTTATAAAAATTTCTATATTCATCAGTGGAAAAAAACAACATATCCTTTTTAGTTAATTTAATATTTTTTTTAGGAATCAATATTGCTACTGAACCATTTACTATTGTTCCAACAGGTTTTTTACACACTCTAGGCTTATATGACATATTAGGAGTTATATAAACATTTTTATTATTTAAAAATTCATAAACCTTATATTTTTTTATATCGTCTTCATATACATATTGATCATAATTAATAATATGGTTTATTTCTGTTGCATCATCATTAATATTTCTTGATTTAATAACCCAAATATCCTTTATTTCTTTTGAACTATTATTGTTTGTTATTTGTCTGTCTCTAAATACATCAAATATATTAAATTCCATTTTATTCAGCAACTTATCAAAATCACTATTACGATAAATAATCCAATATGGCAAACTTTTATCAATTATATAATTTTGTTTTTGGTTTATTTCTTTTTTTTGTGTTATCGACAAAATTTTTGTATTTGATGGCTTACTACAAGTATTAATATTTATACATATAGTTTCAATTAACACTCCTTCAAACCCTTTTTCACCAAAATCAATAATTGACTTTATATTTAATTTTGAAATATAGTTTCTTGTTTTTTCATATTCACTGGTATTTAATAAGAATTTAGGCATAACCATTACAACATTATCGGCTATCTTCAATGATTTTTCTAGAAAATATGATGATGTATTATAAGAATCATCATTAATACAATTTGTTCTATATTTATCTAATAGTTTGTTTTTAGATTTCATTTTCATAAATGGGGGATTTCCAGTTATTACATCATATCTGTTATCAAACTTGTGTAAAAGATAATCGTCACATATGAAATTAATGTTGACATTTTGTGGTATATCAATTATTTTTAATAATTGTTTTAATACTCCAATTGAATAATTATTAATATCAACAACATCAATTATCAATTCCTCTGCATAACTATATTTTGCAATTATATATGGTATAAAATTACCAACTCCAACTGACGGTTCAAGAACACGTATTTGTTTTTGATTAATATTAGGCAATTCTTTATAAATATAATTTAATAATTTTTTATTTGTATAAAATGCCTCTTCATTATTTCTTTCTGCATTAGATAACTCAGCAATTTTAGATAAGGTTGTAAAAGATAATGTATCTTTATTACTTTTAATAAACTCGCTAAGATTTCCATTATCTAATAAATTATTATCTTTAATTAATTTGTTAATTTCTCTTAAAGAATAATTTTTTCTATTTAAACTATCTTTTATATTTCTTGCTATTTGATGAAATATTTCAGTAGGAACTGCTTCGCCAATAGATTGCCTAATATTTATTTCTTCTTTCTTTAAAAATTTTCTTTTTTCTTCAATAGACAGTTTATTCAATTCTTTTTCGTCCTGTTCAACCCATTTAAATGATTTAGGGATAGTCATAATATTCATCAATTCTCTAATACTAAATACTCTATCGTCAGAGGGATGAATAGTGTTTTGACTAGCAAGTTGATCATTTCTTGTATGAATACAAGGGGCTACTTTATTCCAACATTGTCTTTTATACTTATCTCCAGTTTTATTGACATTAATTTTAATTTTTCCATCAACAATCCTGTGTGGTTTTTTATTATCGTCTTCTTGATCAAACGCAGACTCACCTTCTTTTAAATCGTGAATCCAAGAACGCATATATTCAGGATACGTTCTAAAAAAATGATAAATATCTTCATTACTAATTTCTCCGAAGCCCTTTAATGGCTTTAATTTTCCAATAACCTGTTTTAATGTTTTTTCTTTTTTCCTTTTTGGAAATAAATCTATTGGTGAA
>DVJX01000001.1 GCA_018716405.1 Candidatus Faecisoma merdavium
TAATTATGCAACTTTGCATGCTATTATTAATAATGATGAAGTAGAGAATATGAAAGAATATATTAAAGACTATTTAAAAAAAGAAAACATTAGTCATTCGACTATTGAAATAGAAAGGAAAAAATATGGAAAAAGTTTATTTTACAAAAGAAATAAGTAGTGAAAGTTTGATTAAGATTTATGAAAAATTAGATTGTAAATTAGAAGGGAAGGTAGCTGTTAAAATTTCAACAGGTGAAGCAGGAAATAATCATTATTTAAAACCTAGTTTGATTAATGATTTAGTTAAAAAATTAAATGGTACAATTGTTGAATGTAATACAGCTTACGAAGGGAAAAGAAATACTACTAAAGATCATCTACAAACTATTAAAGAACATGGATTTACTAATGTTGACTTATTAGATATTGATGGTGATAAAGCTATTCCAGTTGTAGGTGGTAGACACCTAAAAGAAAACTATGTTGGAAAGAATATTGATAATTATGATTCAATGTTGATGTTATCACATTTTAAAGGCCATCCAATGGGTGGATTTGGTGGAGCTTTGAAAAACATGTCTATTGGTTTAGCTTCATCTAGAGGTAAAGCTTGGATTCATAGTGGTGGAGTAGAAAGAGATAACATTTGGATAACCCCACAAGTTGATTTTATTGAATCAATGGCTGAAGCTGATAAAGCAGTAGTAGATTATTTTAAAAATATTGTTTATATTAATGTTGTTAATAATATATCAGTTGATTGTGATTGTGTGGCTAATCCAGAATCACCTTGTATGCAAGATATAGGAATACTTGCTTCATTAGATCCAGTTGCCTTAGATCAAGCTTGTTTAGATTTGATCTATAATTCTAACGATCTGGGGAAAGAACATTTTATTGAAAGAGTAGAATCAAGAAAAGGTAAAATTATTTTAGATCATGCCGAGGAGTTAGGAATTGGTAGTAAAAAGTATCAATTAATAAATATAGATTAAGGGAGTATAATATGAAAAAAATATTAATTATAATTGGAATTATTGTAGCAATAATTGTTGTTGCTTTAACAATTTTTATAGTAAAAGATTTAAATCAAGAAGAAAAATTAAGACAAGAAATAAATGAAATAGATAGTTTAATTAATTTTAATGAATTTGATTATGATGCAATAAATGAAAGATTAGGTAAAACGATAAGTAGTGGTGATTATCTAGTAGTAGAAAAAGCTGCAAAAAAATATTTAAAGGACACTATTGATATAACTTTGACTATTGTAGATATAATGAATGATGAAACACTTATAAACATATTAACAGCTGAAAATTATTTAGAAGATGGACCAAGTTTTGTTAATTCAAAATTGTATATTAAAAATACAAAAGAGCAATTAGAAAATAATAAAATTAAAATATTGAATCAGATGGATAATGACACTGTTTTATCTTATGTTGAAAATAAAAATTTGGATTCATATTATATTGATTTTTATAAAAGTTTATCTTTCTCGAGTGAAGCAGAGATAAATAAAAATAAACAAGAAATTGAAGAAAACATAGATAGTATTATTGATATGTTAAATGTTTATGATGAAATATTAGATTTTTTAATAGAAAATAAAGATGATTGGACTATTGATGGTGATTATATTGTATTTTCAACAGATCAATTAAGTGATCAATATAATGATTTATTATTAAAATTATAATTAAAATAGATGAAAAATCTATTTTTTTTAAACATTTATGTAGGAATTTGCCCAACTTTTGTCTAATATAACTATTGGAGGAGATTTGATGAATGGCTATTTAACTGAACAATATATTGTAAATTATTTAAATGGAAAAAAAGTTAAAAATTTAAATATTATGTATTTAGAAATGATAGAAAGTCTATTTGGAAATATAAATTTAGAAGATAAAATATTAGCTTGGAAAAATCCTTTTTTGCAAAAAACAGATTTATTTATTAAAATAAATAATGAAACAAAAAGGATAAGCGTAAAGTCTGGCATAAAAAATTCTATTCATGTTGAACCTATTTCAGAGTTTATTCATTTTTTGATTGGAAATAATATTGAAAGAAAATATATAATAAGTTATTTAAAATATCATTATGCTGATGGTACAACAAATGGTAGTGGGTTAAAAAGACTTTCTGCTGAAGAATATAAAAAAGAAAATCAACGAGAAATTGATTTATTGAATCGAAGATTAAATAATAAAAAATTAATTACTAAAGTTGTTGATAGATTTATTTTAAGAGGAAATAATGATATTCATTCGATAGATGCTATTATATATGGATATCATGATGATTTTATTTATATAACATGTGATGAAATAAAAGATATAGTTATTAATAAAATAAACATTTATTCAACTGGGATACATTTTGGACCATTATATTGTCAACCAATGAATAGATGTTTAAATTATAATCCTAAATATGAGAAAAATAGATTTTGTGTTCAAATAAAATGGTATAGTCTCTTTGATGATATATTAGAATATAAAAATAATGCACTAATAAAATCAAGGCAGAACTCTAATTCTTCCGCTAATAACGTGGAACAAAAAAACTTGTGATTACAAACACAAGTTCTAATTAATTCAAATATGGAGCGGGTGATGGGAATCGGACCCACGTTATTAGCTTGGAAGGCTAGAGTTCTGCCATTGAACTACACCCGCATTTCAGTAGGCAATATTAATTTTACATTATATTTAGTTAGATGTCAACCCTATTTTAAAAAAAATATTCATTTTTTAAAAATTATTAAAATAAGTTATAAAAAAAATATTAAAACATATATTTAAAATGTAGAAAGGAAAATAATTATGGAAACATTAAAAGTAGGAACAAAATCAAATCCTAATTCAGTAGCTGGAGCACTTGCTAATGTAATTAGAGAAAAAGGAGTTTTAGAAATTCAAGCAATTGGTGCAGGAGCTTTAAATCAATCAATTAAAGCAATAGCAATTGCAAGAGGATTTGTAGCACCATCAGGGAAAAACTTAATTTGTATTCCAGCATTTACTGATATAGTAATTGATGGTGAAGAAAGAACTGCTATTAAATTAATTGTTGAATCGCGATAGTTAATAATTTAACTAATATACTAGACACCAAATGGTGTTTTTTAAATTTTTAATAATTTTTGAAAAAGTGTTGATTTTTACTCACAAAGATGATATATTTGTGAGTAAAAATTGATAAGCTTTATAAGATTTTAACTTTAAAATTTTTATCATTTTTTATATTAACATTTATAGTTTAATTTATGAATATGTAATAATAAATAATTTAGAATAAGAGTTTGGGTGTGAGTAACAATATGAGAAAAATTATTTTTATTGAAGGATTACCAAATGTTGGTAAAACTTATTTGATAAATAAGATAAGGAATCTTAATATGAAAAATGTATTTATTGTAGATGAAATTATTAATCCTAATGTAAATAATCCTTTTGCTGATGCTGAAGATTTATTTTTAAAAAATGATGAAATGAAAGTTAGTAAATATAATGAAGGAATTATTATTATTGATAGGGGACCAATTAGTACTTTAGTATATAATCAAGTTGCACACTTGATTGATAATAACTATAATTGTAAGTATGTTGAGGAATGGTTTAAACAATTTGTTGATATTTATAATGATGATAATACATTTAATTATTATTTAAATAATCCTTTTGTGTATGAACCATCTCTTGATGATAAATCAAATCCTTTTGGTAGTATTGACAATTTAAAATTAACACATTCTTTAACAATTTACAATTTGAAAAAATATGCTAAAAATTTCAGAGAAATTATTTATAATAAAGATAATTTAATGGAGGTTATTGATGAGATTATTAATTAATTTGTGTGCACATGATGGAATAATAAGCCATTATGCAGGTGTTGGAACCATTGTAAGAAGGTATATAGAAGCAATTAAATATTTATTAGATAAAAATAATATAAATTATCATTTAAATTTATTCACATTAGAATTTAATAAAGATAGTATGGGATATAATGAGAATATTTGGAAGGAACATAGTAATTTAGATAATACATCTATTTATATTTGTTCTAACGGAACAAATAGTGAGACTAGTTTTGGAAATATACATAATTGGAGATTAGCTTCCAAAAAAGTTTCAGAAATTATAAATAAAATTGATTTTAAAAAATATGATTATGTCATAACTTTAGCAAACGATACTCCATTTGCTGGATTGCTTGAATTAGTAAAAGAAGAAGAAAATAGCATTAAAGCATGGATTCCTCATTCAACTGGAAAAATATATAATGAAGACATGTCATTATCAAAAGAAAATCAAACTAGGAATGAAAGATTAGAATGGGAAAAAGATGTAATTGATTATATAAATAAACATGATAGAACATACCTTATTTCAACAGGAAAATATATAAGGAATCATATTATAGATGAATATGGGTTAAATAAAGATAAAAATATAGATATTATAAATGGTGAATTGTTATTTAGAGATAATATTTATGATAAAAATGATAGAATGAAGGAAATATTAAAAGAATTAGAAAAATATAATTCAATTATTTTGTCTTTAGGACGAGCTGAAAAATATAAAAATTTAGATAAAACTATGTTGCTTGGTAAAGAGATGGAAATTAAATCTGTTGTTATTACACAACAATATTTTGAAAACCAACCAATTGTAGTGGATTATAAAAAGTTAGCTTTGGAAACAAATTCTATATTGTATGTCGACGAACCATTTTCTCTTCCACAATATCTTGTTCAAAATTATAGTAAAAAAATGATTATGCTGATACCGTCAGAAAGAGAAATTTTTGGACTTGTTATAAATGAAATGAGAAGATTTAACAAAGATAATGTTCTTATAGTTGCTAATAAAAGAGGTGGTCTTATTGAACAAATAAATGATGGAGTTGATGGTATTTTAGTTGATTTAGATAATATTGCTGAGACAAGTACAAAAATTAAAAAATATTTTAATGATGCTGATATTAAAAAACTAAATAATACTGGGCAAAAAAGATTAAGTAAAGATTACGATTTAATAAAGAATTTTGATTTATTTTTAAAAAGAATATTAGGTGATGCTTATTAATAGATTACTTCCAATAATTGATGAAATGGATACAATAGTTGATTCAAGATGTACATTTAGTGAAACACCTATGGTAAAAAATTTTTTGTTGCTATCAGAAAAAGATAAATTACAAGTTTTGGCAGATTTAGTTCGGCAGACAATATTATATTCAGAAACTCCCAATCCGGATTTTGAGTTGGAAACCTTAATAGGAGATGATTATACTTCTTCTAAAGTATTTATAAATTATGTTAAGTTTTTAGGATTATATAACGATGTTAGACTTGCTATTGGTGGAAGCAGAAAAGGAATAGATTTAGATGGATATAATACATCACATTTTGTGGTCGTGGTTAGAGATCTAAACAATAAAGAATATTTAGTTGATACGACTCCTGATATTGGGTATAGCTTTGGAGAAGTAAAAAGAAAAGAAGATTCAAATATATATACTTATTTAACTTATGTAGATGAAGAATTAGATGAAATAATATATGTTATTAGGAAAAGTATGTATGAAATAAGTAAAGGATTATACCGTCAAGGACATATTGAACTATATAATTGCTATAAAAGATTATTTGATAGAGAATGTTTTAATGGACTACTACTAAAATTTTATGATATAGTTGATAAAAGTAGTTTTTTTCAATTAAAGAATATATTGGAAAAAGAATATGGTAGTAAAATTAAAAGATTAAAAGAATTAAATATTATGAATCAAGAACATAAGAAACGTATTATTAATAGATGGGAAGAACAGCTAAAATTTTTATTATCTCATAGTAAAGATAATAGAGCACAACAAAGAATTGCTCAACGTATCGTCGGTGAAAGAAAAAATAGTTTGACTTTAAATATTAATGGGCAAAATATTAAATTAAATAATATTACTCCAAGATTATTTTGGGAATTAGGATGTAATGTCGTATTAATTAAGCCATCTTCATTTGCTGTAGGTGTTTCAGCATCTGTTACTGAATATATGATTCCTGATAGAAGCAAAATTATTACTTCTTATGATGCTAATTTAGGTGCACCTTCAGAACTAGGATTAAAACCTATGAGTTATTTTCATCCACATGGAATGAAATATGAACAACAAATGTTTGGTACAAGTAGAATAATTTTAATACAAGATAATGCAAAAAAACTAAATGATAGGAAACATTTTATAAGAGAAAATTTTGTTCAAAAAATTGCGGGACATTATGTGAATTGGTTTGATGGAAGCAAGATGTTATGGGATCCTAGTTTAAATACTAATATGGTTCATTCAACAGATGACGCTAATGAGACTAGCATACATTTTTTAACTGATTATCCTGAATATCAAGTATTTACTAGATATAATTATCCTAATCCAATATTAAGAAAGGAAAAGAAATAATGAATAAAGAATATGAATATAGTTTAAAAGTAAAAGATGTAAGTGAATTTATAAAATATTGTAATGATAATAATTATGTAAAAGAAGATGAGTATTTGCAAACAAGAACGCTTTTTAAAAATGGTGGACCTGTTATGGCTAGAATTACGGAAAATGAAATAAATGGTAAAGTAGAAAAGATACTTAATTTTAAAGATGATAATTTAAATGATAATACTTTGAAAATATCAAGAGAAAGTAAAGATTTAATTGTTACTTCAGAAAATGAAGAATTTGTTGAATCATTACTTCAAATATTAGATTTAAATAATAAGAAAGTTTTAAAAAGAAAGAGATATGTATTTGTTAAAGAATATGTTAAGTTTGAAATTGATGAATATTTAGAGCCTATTATGAATGTTATAGCTATTGAAGGAATTAAAGAAGAAGTAGATAAAGTATATGAATCTTTATCCGAACTTATAAATATTCAAAAGGTTGATTAAAAGAATGAATAAAATCATTCTTTTTTATTTAAAAGTTTTTTGTTTGTAGCGTAAACATATAGTATATTTTATTTTTAAAATTTAGTTTGAATAATAAAGATAATAATTTAGAGGTATGCGTTTTTACTATCAATAGCATCTTCGTTGTTCAAAAAATAATAGTAGAAGCTAGTAACGGTGGTGAAGAAAATGTAAAAGCAGTACTTCATTGTCAACTGAAAATAGGTGGAGGCGAACGATATAATTTATTGTGCCTCAATTATCACTGCTTCCAAAGAGTAGCAAGAGGATTTGTAGCGCCATCAGGGAAAAATTTAGTTTGTATACCAGCATTTACTGATATAGTAATAGATGGAGAAGAAAGAACTGCAATTAAATTAATAGTTGAGGCTAAATAGCCTTTTTTTATTTGTTTCAAAAGTTATTGGTATTAAACTACTTGTTATAAAAAAGCTAAAATTCCTTGATTTTTTCATTATATAAATATATAATTGAATTGGTGATAAATATGGATAACAATCTAAAAAGAAGTATAATATTAGAACATTATCAAAATCCTAAAAATAGAGGTTTAATAAATGATAATACATATATAAAATCAAATACAAATAATGAAAGTTGTATAGATGAAATAAATTTGATGGCTAAAATAGAAAACAATAAAATGACTGATATAAAATTTGATGGTGAAGCATGTGCAATATGTACAAGTAGCACTTCAATAATGATTGATACATTACAAAATAAGACTTTAGATGAATCACTAGAAATATATCAAAATTTTGAAAATATGATAAATGAAAAAGAATATAACCCACAAATATTGGAACAAGCTATAGTATATGAAGATATCTACAAACAACCAAATAGAAAAAAATGTGCTTTGTTGCCTTGGTGGGGAATAAAAAAAATAATTGAGGAGTATAAAAATGGCAAAGGGTCTAACTAAAAAAAAGATAAAAGAAATTTCTAAAATAAAAAAAGAACCAAAGTGGATGCTTGATTTTAGAATAAATGCTTTTGAAACATTTAAAAATTTAGATAACCCTTTGTTCGGACCTAAAATTGATATTAATTTTGATGAAATAACATATTACAAAACAATAACAGATAAAATATCAAATAATTGGGATGATGTTCCTTGTGAAGCTAAAAATATATTTGATAAAGTTGGACTAATAGATGCAGAAAAAAAATATTTATCAGGTGTAGGTGCTCAATTTGAAAGTGAAGTTATATATCATAATATGATAGAAGAATTAACAAAAAAGAATGTAATTTTTTGTGATACAGATACAGCTTTGAAAAAATATCCAGAATTGTTTAAAGAATATTTTAATAATTTAGTTAAATATGATGAAAATAAATATACAGCATTAAATGGGGCAGTTTGGAGTGGAGGAACATTTATTTATGTACCACCAAATACAAAATTAGATAGACCATTACAAAGTTATTTTCGAATAAACACAAAAAATATGGGCCAATTTGAAAGAACAATTATAATTGTTGATGAAAATAGTGAACTACATTATATGGAAGGATGCACAGCGCCAACATATACATCAGATTCACTACATGCAGCAGTTGTTGAAATATATGTGAAAAAAAATGCAAAATGTCGTTATACAACAATACAAAATTGGTCAACTGATGTTTATAATTTGGTAACTAAACGAGCTATAGTAGAAGAAAATGGGCTTATGGAGTGGATTGATGGCAATATAGGGTCAAAATTAAATATGAAATATCCAACCTGTATTTTAAATGGTAAATATGCTAAAGGAAATACCATATCAGTAGCTATTGCATCTAAAAATCAAATTCAAGATACAGGAGCTAAAATGATTCATTTAGCGCCATATACAACGAGTAATATTATTAGTAAATCAATAGCAACAAATGGTGGTGAAGCAAATTATAGAGGAACAGTAAATATATCAAAAAAAGCAATTAATTCAAAAAGCAAAGTAAAATGTGACACTATAATTATTGATGATTATTCAAAAAGTGATACAATCCCTAAAAATATTGTAAAAAATAATTCATCAAATATTGAACATGAAGCAACAGTATCTAAGTTAGATGAAAGCAAATTATTTTATTTAATGAGTAGGGGATTAAGTGAAGAAAAAGCAAAAGAATTATTGATAATCGGATTTATAGATAAATTTAAAGAAGAACTTCCGATGGAATATGCTGTAGAGTTAAATAATTTATTAAAAAATTATTTTTAAAGGAGATTATATGAAAAAAATATTTTTAATATTAAGTATATTTTTTTTAATTGGTTGTAATAATCAACAAAAGTATCAGGATATAATGAAAGAATATGCGACCACATTCTATAATAAATATCAGATAGGGCAAACAGGGCTTACTAATCCAACAGTAAGTATAGAACAATTAGAAAATGCAAACAAATTAAAAAATGATAATTTTGATTTAAAAAAATTGGATGATTGTACAAAAGATTCTTATGTTGAGTTTAAAATAGATCAAAACACAAATGAGATAATAGCAACAGAATATCATTTAAATTGTAAATAGTTTAAATTTTAAAAAAATAATAAAAATTAAGAAAGTAATATTCTCTTAATTTTTTTATTAATAAAAATAAATAAATTGATATAACAAAAAATAAAAAATGTTAAATAATATTCAATTAATTATGAAAAAACATCATTTGTATAAAAATAATATAAGTGTTATATTGTTTCCGAAAGGAGGAAACAATATGCTTAACCAGTCAATATTAGTAGGAAGAATTGTAAAAGAACCAGAAGTAAGAGAAACTGAAAATGGAACAAAAGTAACAAACTTAACTTTAGCAGTTCAAAGATCTTATAAAAATGTTGAAGGAGAATACGATACAGATTTTATTTCTTGTGTTTTGTGGAAAGGAATAGCTGAGACTACAGCTGAATATTGCAAAAAAGGTGATTTAATCGGGGTACGAGGAAGATTACAAAATAGACCTTTAGTAAATGCTGAAGATACAAAATTAAATTCTGTAGAAGTCGTTGCAGAAAGAGTTACATTTTTATCAAGTAAAAAGCAAGATTAGTCTTGCTTTTTTAAATAATCATCATAAAATAAATTATCAGGTTTCATTTTAAAAATTTTTGCAATTTTAAGAGCAGTATCATAATTTAATCTTCTTTTATTATTTTCAATTTGCCAGTAAAATGATTTACTGATATTTAATATGTCGGCCATATCTTGACAACTGTAATTATATCTTTTACGATATTGCTGTAGTTTATTCATAAATATTACCTCCTAATGTTAATTATACATTAACATTTAATTAATTTCAAGTAAATATTAACAAATAATTAAAAAAGTTGTAAAATGTAAAATATAATGTTATAATTATGTTAACAATTTGATTACGGAGGTATTTATGATAATAGGAGAAAGATTAAAAGAAGCAAGATTAAGTAAAAAAATGTCTCAAGAAACTCTAGGAAAAATGTTAGGAGTTTCAAAAGTTTCTATATGTGGCTATGAAACAGGAACACGTACACCAAATATGAGTAACTTTTTAAAATTGATTGAAATATTAGATTTAGATGCTAAATACGTATTAGGTATGGATATAAAAGTAATTAATGAAGATAATGAAGAATACCCTGTTAAGCTTGCTAAAACAGATATTCAAATAATTGAAGAACTAAAGAAAAATAGAGAATTATATAATATGTTTTGTTCCAATCCAAAAAGAACTGTTGATAGAATTAAGAGTAAATTAAATATAAAATAATTACTCTTTTATTTTGTTAAAAAATTGGTTATAATAATAAAGGGAGGATCATATGTATCATAAGAAACGAAAAGAAAAAAAATTAAAAATAATTATAATTTGTGGTTTAATAGTTTTTTTTATAATAGGATTTATAATTAATGTCTTAGTAACAAATAGAAATTTAACAATTTTTGAAAAAGCAATAAAAGATAGCATACTTACAATTGAAAATTTTCTATCAATACCAATAGACTATATTCATAATAAAGTTACTGAAACTAATGATAAAAACAATATGTATGAATCATATTCTACTTTAAAGGAGCAAATTAAAGAATATGAAAAATATAAAATAGAAAATGAAGAATTAAAAAAACAATTAGATGATATGAAAGAATTGCTAAACATAGATGAAACCATAGCTGAATACAGTTATTTAAATGCAAATGTGATAAGTAGAAATATTGATTATTGGAACGATACTGTTATTATAAATAAGGGTGAGCATGATGGAATAGAAAGTGGAATGCCAGTAGTAGTTGGTATGAATTTAGTAGGAAAAGTTATTAGTACTTCAACGTTTAATAGTACAGTAAGATTATTGACTGCTACAAACATTGTAGATAAAATATCTGTTAAAATAAATAATAATGGGAACTATATTTATGGAATTTTAAATGGTTATAATATAGAAACAGGTACTTATATAATAGAAGGTATATCTCAAAATGTTGACATAGAAAATGATTCTATTGTTACAACAACTGGAATGGGAGATATATATCCATCAGGTATAGTTATAGGAAATGTTACTGGAATAACAACAGATACTTTTGACTTATCAAAAATATTAGAAGTTAAATCGAATGTCGATTTTGACAATATCAATTATGTAACAGTATTAAGGAGAAATGTATGATAGTCTTTATATCAATAGTTTCATTTTTTTTAGATGGAATATTATCAAAATATATATCTTTAAATTCTATTTTTCTATCTCTGTTTACAATAGTATCATTGGTAATAATTTACCCTTATTTTAATAATAATATTTATAGATATCTTAAATTTGTTGCTATAATAGGAATATTATATGATATAACATATTTAAATACAGTATTTTTTAATTTTTTTATTTTTATGATATTAGGAATTATAATATGCTTTATCAATTATCTATTATCTGTTAACTTATATAGTATAATACTAACAACAAGTATATCTATAATAATGTATAGATTAATAATATTTTTGTTTGTTTTATTCTTTAAAAATCATGATTTGAATTTTTTAAATTTATTAGTTATGATTTCAAAGTCACTAATATTAAATATTATATACTCTATAATAATATACTTAATGAGTGAATCATATAGTAATAAAAAGAATATTTTGAGAGCTAAATAGTTGACATATATATTAATTATATGATATTATTTAATACGACGTAATCCGCTGATGATTTAATTATGATTATAGTTTATGTAAAGGAGAGTGACATCGTGAATTTAATTGATAAAATTACGGCAAAACAAATACGTAATGATATGCCTGAATTCAGAGTTGGGTATACAGTTAAAGTAAATGTAAAAATTGTTGAAGGAAAAAGAGAAAGAATTCAAGCTTTCGAAGGAATCGTAATGGCTATTCAAGGTAGTGGAGTTAGCAGAACATTTACTGTACGCAAACTATCAAACGGAATAGGTGTTGAAAGAACATTTCCAATTAATAGCCCAGTTATAGATTCAATTGAAGTAGTTAGAACTGGTCGTGTAAGACAAGCTAAACTTGGTTATATTAGAACAATGGCTAAAAAACCAAAAATTAAAGAACGTCGTGCAAAAGAAACAAAATAGTTTCTTTTTTTTTGATTTATTTGATATAATATATCATAGGGTGTGATTAAATGAAAATAATAAAAGAATTAATTCCTTATGTAGTAATATTTTTAATAGTTATTATTATACGAACTTTTATAGTTACTCCAGTTATTGTTTCTGGTTCATCGATGGCACCAACATTACATGATGGAGAAATATTGTTGTTGAAAAAATATGACAAAAAATATGAAAGAAATGAAATAATTGTTTTCGATTATCAAGGCTCTAAACTTGTGAAAAGAATTATTGGGTTACCTGGTGAAACTGTAGAATATGAATCTGGAAAATTATATATTAATGGTGTTGAAACAGAAGAAATGTTTTCATCAATAACAAATGATTATTATAAAACGACAATACCAGAAGGCTATTATTTTGTTTTAGGCGATAATAGAAATAATTCTACTGATAGCAGAATTATAGGATTAATTAGCGAAGAACAAATAAGCGGCACGACTTCATTTAGTCTTTGGCCATTTAAATTTTTAAAGTAAGTATACCTTACTTTTTTTCATTATTTCTTTGACTTTATATGTTATTTTAGATATAATTATTATGGTGAAATCTATGAAAGAAAGACTAGAATTGTTATTAGATGATAAATTAGATATTGTGATTAATAAAACAGTTTTAATAATTGGATTAGGTGGAGTAGGAAGCTATGCTTTAGAAACTTTAGCTAGAACTTATATTAACAATTTAATTATAGTTGATAGTGATAAAATAGATATATCTAATTTAAATAGACAGATAATGACAAATATAGATAACATAGGCAAGTACAAAACTCATGTTTGGTGTGAGAGAATAAAAAAAATAAATCCCAATTGCAATATTAAAATGATAACAGAGTTTATTACAAAAGACAATTTAGATTTATTATTTGAAGATAAAGTTGATTATGTTATAGATGCATGTGATACATTAGAAACCAAAAAAGAAATTATTAAGTATTGTTTAAATAATAAAATTAAATTTATTTCTTCTATGGGAATGGCTAATAGAATTGATGCAACTAAAATAAAAATAAGTAATTTAGATAAAACTTGCTATGATCCTTTAGCAAAAAAATTAAGAAATATAATAAAAAAAGAAAAAATAGAAGGAAAAATTCCTGTTGTTTATAGTGAAGAGCAACCTAAAAAAATTAAAAAATTAGGTTCAATAGCTCATGTGGTTGCAACATCTGGGATTTTATGTACCAATTATATTATTAATGATATTATAAAAGAGGTTAATTATGAAGGAACTAATTAAAATAATAAAGAAAATAGATGGGACAGTTTTAGGAATTGGATTAAAAGAAGAATTGATTAATGAATTAAATGAAAACCCAAATATAATCGAATGCAATCTATTAAACCCATATGTTAAAGGAAATAAAAAATTTAGTCTGTTTAATAAAAAAATTAATATTAAAAAAATAAAGAAAAAATTCAAAAGAAAAAAGATTGATTATATCATATGCAATTTTAATGAAATTAGTAATTTTTTAAATACTTTTGTTAATGATAGTGTTTATATTAATAAAAGGAAAGTTTATTATTTTGGTGATATTGATATTGAACTATTAAAAATAAGGTATAGTAGGTATAACTCATTAGTAAAAGTAAAAAATAAAAACTTGATTGAAATAGATAATTATAATGCAAAAACAAATTTTTTAAAAAGTATATATTATAGAACTGTTGATTTTAAAGATAAAGTAATTGAATTAATAGGCGATATATTGATGAATTGAGGGATGTTATGAAAAAAGGATTTACATTGGCCGAATTATTAGGAGTAATTGTTCTTTTAGCAGCTATTGCATTAATTACTATTCCATTAGTAAGTAATGTTATAAAAGGTGGTAAACAAGATTTATATAATGATCAAATAAATAATATTAAGGGAGCTTTAGAACTTTGGATGAGTAATAATCAAAAACCAGCTTTTGGTGAAACCATTACTTTAAGTTTAAGTCAATTAAAAGAAGCTGGATTAATTGACATAGATATTAAAAATCCTATTGATGGAAAGTTGTTTCCTAACGACATGATATTAAAAATTACAAATAATGGTAATATAGAATATGAAGTAAATTTAAATGGTTCTAATACGAAAAAATATGAGGATATTACAAGTATAAAAGTAAATGGTAATGTTTTAGAATATGTAGAATTAGGAAGCGATTCTTATAATGATTTAGGTGTTGTTGCAAAAGATAAAAATAATAACAATATCACAGATATTACTACTTCAACAACTCCAAATTTAAATTTAAATCAAAAAGGAAGTTATTTAATAAAGTATAGTACTGTAGATAATGTTGCATATAGAACAGTTGTTGTAAGAGATACAACCGCACCTGTAATAACATTTAATAATAATTTAGAAATGACATATGAACAATCAAAAACTTATAATTTTAAATCAGATATAAATGTTACTGATAATAGTAATGAAGAAGTAGAAATAACAATTGAAAATAACATTAAACCACTAGCTGGCAATTATACGATAAAATATATTGCAAAGGATTCTTCTGGTAATGAAACAATTAAATTAAGAAAAATCGTAATAAAGGAGTAAGTATTATGTATTTAAAAGCAATAAAAGCACATGGATTTAAATCATTTGCCGACAAAACATTAATTGAATTAGATAATAAAATAACAGGTATTGTAGGTCCTAATGGGAGTGGTAAAAGTAATGTTGTTGATGCAGTAAGATGGGTATTAGGTGAGCAATCAGTTAAATCTCTAAGAGGAGATGGAAATATGACAGATGTTATATTTTCTGGTAGCAAATCAAGAAATCCTTCCTCAGTTGCTTCTGTTACATTAATTTTTGATAATACTGATAAATATCTACCTTTAGAGTTTAATGAAGTTGCTATTAAAAGAAGAGTATATAAAGATGGAAGTAATGAATATTTTTTAAATAATGAAAAAGTAAGGCTAAAAGATATAACTAATCTATTATTAGATAGTGGTGTAGCCAAAGAAAGTTTTAATATAATTTCACAAGGAAAAATAGAAGAAATATTATCAAATAAGCCAGATGATAGAAGAATTATATTTGAAGAAGCTTCTGGTGTTTTAAAGTATAAAAGAAGAAAAGAAGAAGCATTAAGAAAATTAGAAAAAACACATGATAACATGAGTAGAATAAATGATATTATTAAAGAATTAGAAGATAGAATTGGTCCATTAAAAGAACAAAAAGAAAAAGCTTTAAAATATCAAGAATTAAATATGGATTTAGAAAATATTGAAATAGCTTTAATAAGTGAAGATATAACTAATTTAAATTTTGATTATCAAAATAATAAAAATAGAATTGAAGAATTAAAATTAGAAATATCAAAACTAACTACTGATAATAATAAATATGAAGTAAAAATAGAAGAATATAAAAAAAATATTGTTGATTTAGAGGTTGATATTAAAAAGTATCAAGATTATTTAATTAAGTTAACTAGTGATGTTGAAAAAATAAATAGTCGTAAAGCTATTATTTTAGAAAGACAAAAATATAATGTTAAAGATAGTAAAGTTCATGAAAATTTAGTTTTATTAAAAGAGAAAGAACTAAAATTAAATACTGAATTAAGCAATATCAAAAATGAAAAAAT
>DVJX01000014.1 GCA_018716405.1 Candidatus Faecisoma merdavium
ATATTCACATTTTTCATATTTACTATTACTAAAATTTAGATTTATTTGGACTATCTTATTATCTATTTTATATTTATTTCCTCTTTTTGTATTCTCACTTGCTAGTTTAAAGATGTAATGTAAGTTTCTTATTAATATTTCTTCATTATAATTTGAATTTATTTCTACATTTATTATATCTTCTTTTGTTTTAACTAATACATCTAATCTTTGTCCTCTTACTTTAAAATAATCTTGAACTAAATTTGGATTTAATATTTCTAATTCTACTATTTCTTTTTCTAATATATACTCTAATAATGGTTTTAAAATATTTGGTTTAACTACTGAACGCATAAATATTGGTTCATACCTTGCTGTATAAAATTTTTTTATTTTTATCACCTCTATTAGTTTTATTAGATAAAAATATTCTATTTTCCTGCTTAAATACAAAAAAAATCAAAAATTAATTTGATTTTTCATATTCTAATACATTTATAATCATTTTCTTTAAAGCATTAGAAGTAACTGTGGCACTACTTACGGTATCTAATGACTCTAAATCATTTTGATTAACTATTAATTTGTTTACATAATCTTCATCTATAATTAATTGATATCTATTATTTGTCTCATGATGTGAAGTTATCTCAATAGAAACTATTTTACTGTCTTCAAAAATAACTTCTGCTTTTATTTTTCCGCCATATCCATTCTGAGATACATTATAAATAGTTTGATTGTTTGATTTTTCTTTACTTATTAATTCAAAATCAGGATCATTACTTCCTTCGACTCTTCTAGTAGAAGCAAGCAATATTGTTGCAATCATAATAACAATACTAATCAAGAAAAACCAAATAATTGATTTTGTAAAATTAAATCTTGATTGAACGCCAATTTTATCTAATAAAATTACAAATAGATTAACTATTAATATACTAAAAGCTACTCCCTCTACACCAATAAATCTGAATATGACTGTTATTAATCCTAATAAAATTCCTTGTAATATTTGCCCTATTTGTGTAACACAGCTAGTTACAGGGTCTGTTGCCATAAAAACAGCTCCAAACATCAATCCACCACTTAAAATATGAAAGAATGGATAATATATACCCTCACCTAATAATCTGCTTATTCCTAAAGTTATTACAAATACAGTTAAAATATAAAATAAAGGTATTCTCCATTTAATTGTTTTAGTTAAACTTAAAAATATAAATGCCACCAAACACAACAAAGCACTTGTTTCTATAAAACTACCTGGAATAGTACCAATAAAGAAATCAGATAAATTACCATAAGGTTTAACCAATTCTTCATAACTACCAAGTCCCGTTACCATTGATGCATTAGTTAAAGGTGTTGGACTATTTATTGTATCTAATTCATATTTATTTAAATAATTATTTGTCGTTAAAACACTTGAAAAAAATAATATAATAACTAAATATCCAACTAATGCGGGATTAAATATATTTTTTCCAAATCCACCAAATACAATTTTACTAACACTAGCTATGACACATCCAATTACTAAAACATAAATAGGAGTATTGATAGGTAAGATTAAAGATAAAAATAAGCCAGGAAAAAAAGCATAAGAATTTTTGATATAATTTTTTTTCTTTAATATTAATGCATATATAACTTCAATTACAAAAGAAGTTAAAGCCCCAATTATGATAAATATAATTGGATTAAACATTTCAATAAATCTTATATTGCCATGACTATAAGGTATATAACAATTTTTATAAATACTAAATATGATTAATGGAAATAAAGCAATTAAAGTATTTAGCATAATTTTATTTGTTTTATATTTACTTCTTATAAAAGGTCCCATTATTTATCACCTCTTACTTTATTTTTTGCTTCTTTAACTTTTTCTCTTACTAGTAATTTAGCTGGACAAACATATGAACATAAACCACAACCAATACATTTTTCTGGATGTAATTTTCTTAAGTTTTTTTCTTTTCCATTCATTATTAAAACTGGACTTAACTTAGCTGGACAAGCTTCAACACATTTACCACATTTTAAGCAAATACTAGGTTGTTCAACATTTTTATTTAACGCTAAAACGCAATTTAAGTTAGCAGAAATAACCAAATCGTCAACTTTTGTTCCCATCATTGGTCCTCCAGCGATAATTAGACTATCTTCTTTTAAATTAAATTCTTTTAATATTTCTTTTGCATCTGTTCCAATCTTAACTAATACATTTCTTTTATCATCAATATTTTCACCAGAAAAAGTAATAAATCTTTCAATTAATGGCTTATTATATTTTAAAGCCTCATAAATAGCATAAATTGTAGAAATATTATTAACAATTACTCCAACTTCACTAGGAACTTTGTCATAATCTTTACCAGTTATTTTTTTTACTAAAGTTCTTTCCCATCCAACTGAATAAAAATTATCAACCAATTTAATATTTATTTTTAAATATGTTCCAATAAAACTATCAAAAACTTTTCTTAATTCAACATTGTCTTTTTGAATAGCAATATAAGCTTGTTTTATTTTATTTATTTCTAAAATTGCATCTATTGATTCTAATATTTCTTCACACTTTTGTTTAGCAATTGCATAATCTGCTGTTATATATGGTTCACACTCAACAGCATTAATAATTAATGTATCAATATTATTTGCTTCATATTTAACATAAGTGGGAAAACCTGCTCCACCTAAACCAATTATGCCACATTCTTTTAATCTATCAATAAAATCTTCTTTAGAATATTTATTGATGTTTCTTTTAACACTTACCCTCATTTCAATTTTTTCTTTAAAATCATTTTCAATTACAATACATTTAATTTTTTTTCCATTAAAACATGTTCTTTCTTCAAAATCTACAACAATTCCACTAACACTTGAATGAATAGGAATTCTAAAATCCCCTTTTCTTTTTCCTATAATACTACCTTTATATACATATTCACCTTTATTTACTAAAATAGTAATATTCTCATCATTACCACTTATTAAAGGAATATAAACTTTTTTTGGTTTATTATAAACACATAATTTTTCATTTGTTAATTTATGTTTAGGTATCTTTACTTTCATATAAATCATTACCTTTCTTTTAACAATTATACTAAATTATAAAATGATTTTCAACTGCAAACTTTTAAAAAAAATTATTTTTGCATAATTATTTAATAATAAATTAAAAAATCTAGTCACCTAGATTTAATTAATAATTATATACACCATTTATTTTATCATAAGTTTCATTACTTAAATTATCAACAGTCCATTTATCATTAATTTTAGTTAGTTTAATTTCAATTGTATACCTTACTTTATCTTTTGCTTGTTTTAATTTATTTAATTTATAATCATTAAATTTAACTATACTATATTCTCCATTATCATAAAACTCTTCTTCATTATTTTTTAAATAATCATTTGCTTCATCTAATACTTTTTTAAAATCAATAACAGATATTTCAACAGTAGTTATAGCTTCATCACCATTTAAAGTTTCATCCTTAACCTCATAACTTAAATTTTGATATTGCTTTTTCATAATATCAATATAAATAGCTTTTTGTTCATCATTTAAATCACTTTCGTTTACTACATTTTCTAAATCAGTTATAACACTTTCATCCAATGTTTGATATTTTTTTAAAAATTCTTCTGTTTTTTTTGTTGGAGTATTAGATAAATCATTACATCCAACTAATAAAAACAAAAAAAGTATATAAACTAATTTTTTCATATTTCACCTCAAGATTATTATGGTTTAAAATTAGTTTTATATACGATTAATATTTTATTTATAATAATATATTTTTATAACCTTACACCCAAGCCTCACCTTGCCATTTTCATCGGCAAGGTGTGTTTTTTCTTCGTTTATACATTACTATTATTCCTACTATATTTGCTTATTGTAATGTATATGGCGATTGAGCAGTACCTTCACCTCCAGTGAAAGTTATGGCTGAAGTCCCTGACTTCAGATATATAACTGCACGGACGCCGCGCGCAATCGTAAGACCAAAGTTGCTGAGGCCGCCACTGCTGTTGACGGTACGAACGTGAGACGAACTATATCTATTCATTGTCCAATAGGAACTTGATACAGTTGGATTTTCTATTGTATTTACATCAACAAATGTTTTTGTACTTGATGTACTTAAATCAATGTCATTACCACTGAACATCTCTCCCACTGTTGGTAATCCGATATTGATAGTTATTGTTGTACTTTGTGGCATTGTATAACTATTTTTAGATTCATACATTCCTACTCCATATGTTCCTGTTGTTATATATTTACTATCTATATTTGCAATAAATGCATTTAATACATTTGTATATATTAAATCATTTGTTGTTATATTATCACTTGCACTATCTGCCCATTTACTTGTTGTAGGAAGTAAGCCATTTAGCACTACTTTAATACTATCATTATCTTTACTTACTACTCTAAATGTACACAATTTATCATCACCACATGCATTATCACTTCCACTATATGGTACATTGATATATTCCCCTACTTGAACATTATCTGTATTTATTACTTTGTTTCCTACTTGATAATTACTTGCAAGAGTACCATCCCCTCCGGTGATTGTTATATCAGAAATTTTTATAACTGCACGCACGCATTCACTAGACAACGGAGTATCGCCGTAGTTGAGTCCGCCATCGCCGTTGACGTAGCGAACGTAAGACGAACTATACCTATTTCCTAGCCAAAAAGAATCTTTTATATCTAGGAAAGAATTGGCACTTCCTGCTCTTTTATATTGTTCTTCATCTAATAATCCTACTTTTTGTTCTGTTTTTATTTCACCAACATTTGTATATATTCCTACATTGAATGTTGTTTTTTGTATATTACTTTGGATACTACTATCTAAACTATTATAAAAATAAACATTTAACCATGTGTTAATATAGCTTGAATTATATGCTGATTGTGTTGTCCATACTGCACTAGCTGGTTGTATTGCTGTTAATGGTTGTTGAGTTATAAGTGTTAATGTATTAGCTAATGTATCAAATTCTAACACTCTCCATTGATGTCCCCCATACCATAAAAAGTTATTACCTACTTCTTCATTTGTTCCAGTATAATAATATAGATTAGGATTAGTACTATCTTTTACTAGTCCTGTTGTGTTAGATTCATTATATTGTGCTAATAAAGTTTCTATTAATGTCTTTGCTACTACTTCTACACATTCATTATTCATATTATATGTATAATTATTGTTTTCAACTTTAATTTCAACTAAACTATCTTTTGGTATTTCATCACCTGTAGCCGAATCATATACAATAGTTGGCAAATATTCTTTTTTTGATAAAGTATCTATACTAACACAAAATGTATTCCCATCATATTTAGGAAAATCATTTAAATTTTCGCTTACATACAAATTTGCTGCCGTATAAATTATTTTTTTACTAGCATCACTTAACTCATTTCTAGTACTTCTTATAGAATTTAAAATTGGGGGAACTGCAAGTAACATTATTAAGGCTAAAATAATTATTACTCCTATTAATTCTACTAAAGTAAACCCTTTTTTCAATATATCACTCCTTAAAATTCACAATTACCTGGAGTTCTAGGATAAGGTATTACATCACGAATGTTTTCAACTCCTGTTAAATAAATTAGTAATCTTTCAAATCCCATACCGAATCCTGAATGAACACAACCTCCAAATTTACGTAAGTTTAAATACCAATCTAATCCTTCAGTAGGTACATTCATTTCTTCCATGCGCTTAACTAGTTTATCATAATCCTCTTCTCTTTGAGAACCACCCATTAATTCTCCAGCTCCTGGAACTTCTAAATCAACTGCTGCAACTGTTTTTCCATCTGGATTTAGTTTCATATAAAAAGCTTTTATATCTTTAGGCCAATCTGTTATAAATACTGGTCCATTAAAATATTCTGTTATATATTTTTCATGTTCTTTAGCTATATCTTCTCCATACTCTGGAGTAAATTCAAATTTAACGTTTGCTTGTTTTAATATTTTAATTACTTCTTCATGAGTAACTCTTGTAAAGTTAGAATTAATTAGTTTATTTAATTTACCTAATAAACCTTTTTCAACAAATTTATCTAAAAATTCCATTTCATCTTTACAATTATCTAAAACATATTTAACAACATATTTAAGCATACTTTCCATAATATCCATATTACCCTTTAAATCACAAAATGCTATTTCAGGTTCTATCATCCAAAATTCTGATGCATGTGTTTTAGTATTAGAATTTTCTGCTCTGAACGTTGGACCAAAAGTATAAGTTTTTTTATAAGCTAATGCAAATGTCTCAGCTTGTAACTGTCCTGATACTGTTAAATTAGCATGTTTACCAAAAAAATCTTTACTATAATCGGGTTTACCATTTACTCTATTTAAATCTAAAGTGGTTACTTGAAACATTTCACCAGCGCCTTCACAATCACTTGCTGTAATTAAAGGTGCATGAAAATATACATAACCATTTTGATTAAAATATGAATGAATTGCGAAAGCAGCAACACTTCTTACTCTAAATACAGCTTGAAATAAATTAGTACGAGGCCTTAAATAAGCTACTTCTCTTAAAAATTCTCTAGTGTGTCTTTTAGGTTGAATTGGGTAATCTTCTGGACAATCCCCTAATAAATTAACATCACTAGCAACTACTTCATAATCTTGTCCACTTCCTAATGATTTAGATAATATTCCCTCTACCTTAATAGAACACCCAACTCTTAATTTAGATATAAAATCAAAATTAGATAATTTATTATCATATACAACTTGTATACTTTTAAAACAAGTTCCATCATAAAAATCAATAAAACCAAATTCTTTTTGTTTTCTATGATTTCTAATCCATCCTTCTAATATAATCTTTTTATCAACATATTTTGAAACATCTTCATATAATTTTTTTAAATCCATATTAATCCTCCTAGTCTTTGTTTAATGATTTATATACAAATTCAAATATAGCTAATCCAATTATAATTATAACAATCCATAATATTGGATTTCTACTATTATCAACAAAGAAAGCTTTTACATCATAAGTTACATCATTAAACCAATTATTAATATTATTCCATAAATTACTCCACATAATTACACCTTCCTTATTTTTTTGTGTCCTTTTATCAACATTTTAATGCCATATGGATGTTTAAATGCTACAGTTAATATTTTATCTTTTATACCAACGATAACTCCTTCTCCATATGTATCAAAATAAATGTGTTCTCCTACTTTATATTCTATACTATCATCAACATTATTTACTTTAACATTACTTGTTTTTATATTAAAATATTTTGAATCTATTTCTTTTATAAATCTACTTTCTTTATTACTAACTTTATTACCATAAATAGTTCTTGATAGTGCATTTACTAACCATAGTCTTTTTTTAGCTCTAGTTATTGCAACATAGCATAATCTTCTTTCCTCTTCCAAACTATCATTGCTTTCAAATGAATTAAAATGTGGGAATATACTTTCTTCTAACCCTACTATAAAAACATTATTAAATTCTAATCCTTTAGCAGAGTGAATAGTCATCAAAGTTATAGCTTCGTTATCCTTATATTCAGTAATGTCAGACACTAAACTTATTTCATTTAAAAATTCTTCTAAGCTAATTATACCATATTTTTCCTCAAATTGATAAGCAATAGATTTAAATTCATTTAAATTTTCTATTCTAGTTTGAGCTTCAATTGTATTTTCATCTTCTAATTCTTTAATAATACCAGTTTTTTCTAATACTAAATCAATAAAATTAGTTAAGGTATAATTATCTTTATTTTCTCTTAAAAATTCAATTATTTCTTTAAATTCCAACTCTTTACCAGAATCAATTGCATCATAAATCGAACAATTTAAATCATTTGCCTTACTTACTAATCTATCAATTGTAACTTTGCCAATTTTTCTTCTTGGAACGTTAATAATTCTTGTTAAACTAACATCATCATCTTTATTATAAATTAATTTTAAATAAGCCATTAAATCTTTTATTTCTTTTCTATTGTAAAAATATACGCTCCCTACTACCTTATAAGGAATATTATTTAACAGTAACTCATCTTCTAAATTACGTGATTGAGCATTAGTCCTATAAAGAATTGCTATATCACTTAATTTAGAACCATTATCCAATAATTTGTTAATTTCACTTACAACATAATAAGCTTCGTCTTTTTCATCAATAGCTCTTTTATACTCTATTTTTATACCTTCTTCATTATCAGTCCAAAGATTTTTATCCTTGCGATTAATATTATTTTTTATTAAATCATTTGAAGCATTAATAATTGTCTTAGTTGATCTATAATTTTGTTCTAAAAAAACAGTTTTACAATTTGGATAATCTTTTTCAAAATTTAGTATATTTTTATAATTAGATCCTCTCCATGAATAAATCGATTGACTATCATCACCTACTACACATATATTTTTATATTTAGCGCTAATCATTTTAGTTAATAAATATTGTGCTTCATTAGTGTCTTGATACTCATCAATTAAAATATATTTATATTGTTCTTGATATTCTTTTAAAATATCAGGATGCTTTTTAAATAAAACAATTGGCAACATTAATAAATCATCAAAGTCAACACTATTATTTTTGATTAATCTGTTTTCATATTTACGATAAACTTCTAAAACTAATTCTTCAAAATCATTAGATACAAATCTTTCATATTCATAACTATCAATTAAAGCATTTTTATTATTACTTATAATATTTTTAATAGCTTTATAATTTTCATCAGAGTTCATATCTTTTAAAATGTTTTTAATTAAAATACTACTATCATCACTATCTAAAATAGTAAAATTTTTACTTAGTTTTAATTTATCATAATGTTTTTTTAATATATTTAACCCAAAAGAATGAAATGTTGATATTTGAATTTTATATCCTATGTCTCCAACCATAGAAAGAATCCTTTGTTTCATCTCTTTTGCTGCTTTATTGGTGAAAGTTATAGCTAGAATATTAGATGGATCAATTTTATTATCAATTATTAATTTTGCTACTTTTGTTGTTAACACTTTAGTTTTCCCACTACCTGCTCCAGCTAATACTAATAGAGGGCCATCAGTTATATTAACTGCTTCCTTTTGTCTATCATTTAATGTATCTAAATTCATAAAACTCTCCTTTATTTGTTTAAAAAATTATATAATTATTATATCAAAAAAATCAAGTCAATTTACAAATTTATTTAAATATTAAAAAAATATTGAGTGACTACAAATTATGTGATATATTAATAAAGTAAGGGGAAATGTAGTATGTATGATATTGCACAATTAAAAAAATTATTTTGTATTAACAAAAAATATACATTTAAAGATTTAACAAAATTATTAGATGTTGATGATGAAACACTATTATCTGATTTAAACACTTTAGAAGAACAGGGAATAATTACCGTTTTAAGTGACTGTTTTCAAGCGCTTGATAAAAATAATTATGCTACTGAGAATATAAGGATTTATAAAGATTGTGGTGTTTTTTATTTTGATAACATTAAATATAAAATTCATTTAGATGATATAAACGGATCTTTAAAAAATGATTTATGCCTATTTGTAATAGATAAAGAAAGTAAAAAAGCTAAAGTTAAAAAGATTATTAAAAGATTTAATGATTTAGTTGTTTGTGAATTAATGGATAATAAATTAAAAATATACGGTGATAACAAATATGTTGATGTTCCAAGTAATGAATACTCCAGATTAGTTGAAGGTTCAAGAGTATTAATTAAGCTTAAGAATGATGGTCTAAATGGAAATATTGTTGAAATAATCGGACATAAAGATGATCCTGGCATTGATTTAATACAAATAGCTTTAAGTAAATGTTTTTCATTAGATTTTAGTGAAGAATACTTAAAAGAATTAGAAAAATTTCCAAATCACGTAAAAGAAGATGAAATTAAAGGTAGATTAGACTTAAGAGATAAATTACTTTATACTATTGACTGCGATAACACAAAAGATATGGATGATGCTATATCGGTAGAGAAGAAAGAAAATGGAAATTATGTATTAGGAGTTCATATAGCAGATGTTTCCCATTATGTAAAATTAGGAAGTGAAATATTTAAAGAGGCATTTAAACGTGGTAATAGTTTATATATGTTAAACACTGTAATACCTATGATTCATAAATTTTTATCTAATGGCATTTGTTCATTAAACCCTAGTGTTGATAGATTAACTAAATCTTGCTTTATGGAAATTGATAAAGATGGAAATATTGTTGATTATAAAATTGTAAAAAGTGTTATAAGATCTAAGAAAAAAATGAAGTATTCTGAAGTAAACAAGCTATTAGAAGAAAACAAAATGGTAGCAGGTTATGAACCGTTTATCGATAATTTAAAACTTGCTAATGAATTAAATAATATTTTAAATAAAGCAAGAATTGAGCGTGGATATGTTAAATTCATGAGTAACGACTTAATAGTTGAATTAGACAAAAATAATAAACCACTAGAATTTAAAATGCAAGAGCAAAAAACTGCAGAAACAATGATTGAAAATTGCATGTTAATGGCCAACCAAACTGTTGCAATTAATTATTCATGGCTCCCATTTATATATAGAATTCATGAAATGCCAGATAAAAATACTGTAATAAATATTTTGCAATTTCTTAAAAAATTAGGTTATAACATTCCACTTATCAAAAACGTTGATAACCAAAAAGCTTTACAAGGAATACTTAGAGATTTATCTAGTGATAAAGATTTTAAAATAATATCAAACTTCATATTACGTGGTATGAAAAAAGCTAAATATTCAACTGAAAATACTGGACATTTTGCTTTAGCCTATGAACATTATACTCATTTTACATCACCTATAAGAAGATTATCCGATTTAATGGTACACATACTTATAGATCTATATGAAAAAAATAATTATATGATAAATGAGGAAATTGAAAATTTAGAACAATTATTAATAGATGTTAGTATTCAAGCATCATTTAAAGAAAGAAAAGCTATAGAAGCCGAAAATGAAGCTAATGCTATGAAAATGGCTGAATACATGGAAGGACATATTAATGAATATTTCAACGGAAAAATAATTAACATTGATTCTTCTGGTGTCACTGTTGAAGTAAACAATATAATAGGTCATGTAAATTTTTCTGATATTAAAAAAGATTCTTACAAATTTAATAAAGAAAATTTTACCTTATTTGGTAAAAAAACAAAGCAAACATTAAAAATTGGAGATAATGTTCGAATTAAAGTTTTAAGTGCTTCTAAAGAATATAGAACAATAGATTTTGCAATTTGTGAAAAATTAGATAAAGTTAAACAAAAAGTTTTAATAAAAGAATAGTTACCCTATTCTTTTACTTTGACCGTTTGTATAATCAATTTCAATTCCATCTTGAACGTTAAAAATAAAAATATTAAACTCTATTGTATCATCTTCTAAGGATTTACCCTCTAATATTACTCCTTTGGCTAATAAATTCGATTCTTCAAATATAGGTGTAACTCTATATAACACATGATTGCCAGTATTTTTTATATAATCAGCAATCATATTTTCATAATCTAACATTACACCTGTATTCATGCTTCTTGTGCAAGTGATTAAATTTTTTTCGTTTGCATTCTCACCTGTTAATTGAAATCCTATTAAATGACACCTGTTATATAAATAATTACCATCAATATTATCATATCTTACCGTATGCCAACCGGTTGGTTTTATATTTCCAATACTTTCTCTATCACTATTGGGCATCGTATCAGTACCAACTTTAGCTATTGCATAACCACATCTACCTAAAAGATCCAAATCACTATAATATTCTCCTTCAAAAGTTAAATCATCTTCACTAAAATAAGTTTTATTATTATTTAATATTACATAAGAAAAACCACTATATTCTGGTATATCATATTTTTCATATGACTTAGAAAAATTATCATAAAAGTATTTTATTATTTCTTCTTTATAATTTATAGTTATTGTTATAACTACACAAACAATAACACCCAATATTTTTTTCATTTTATCACCTACTATATATATTTTACTATATATTTATCATTTTGAACATTAACAAAAAATATTTTTTAGAATAATATAGTTTTGAAAGGAGATTTATGAAAAAAATTATCGTTATTATTATTTTACTTATTATAATTAGTTTATTTTTTATATTTTCACCAAAAAAAGATAATGATTTGAGAAAAATAAAAATTGCTGAAGTAGCCCATAGTATTTTTTATGCACCACAATATGTTGCACACTCTTTAGGCTATTTTGAAGAACAAGGGTTAGATGTTGAAATATTATTAGTGCCTGGTGCTGATAAAGTTGCAGCAGCCGTTTTATCAGGTGACGTGGAAATTGGATTTTGTGGAAGTGAAGCAACTATTTATATATATAACCAAGGACAAGATGACTATTTAGTTAATTTTGCAAACTTAACAAAAAGAGATGGTAGTTTTATAGTATCTAGAGAAAAAATAGATGATTTCACATTAGAAGATTTAAAAGGAAAGACTATTATCGGTGGAAGAATGGGTGGTATGCCTGAAATGACTTTAGAATACACATTAAAACAAGCAGGCATTGACCCAAAAAACGATTTATATATTGACACAAGTATTGAATTTGCTAGTATGTCAGGAGCATTTATAGGTGGAACAGGTGATTTTGTCTCTTTATTTGAACCAAATGCTTTACAACTTGAACAACAAGGATTTGGTTATGTAGTTGCTTCTTTAGGTGAATTAGGTGGAGTTGTACCATATACAACATATAATACTAAAAAAAGCTTTATTGAAAGTAATCCTGAGGTAATAGAAGGTTTTAATAAAGCTATTCAAAAAGGACTAGATTATGTTCATAATAATGATGCTAAGAATATTGCTGAAGTTATTATTGATTATTTCCCTGATACTTCATTAAGTGATTTAGAAACAATTATTTCAAGATATAAAAGTATTGATTCTTGGTTTGAAACAACTTATATAAATGAAGAAGATTTTAATCATGTTCAAGATATCATGGAAAGCGCTAATCAATTAGATCAAAGAGCACCATATGACAAATTAATATATACACAAAAAAAATAAGCATTTTACTGCTTATTTTTTATAAATATATATCTATCTTTACCATATAAATCTTTTTCAATTGTAACAGAACACTCTAAATATTGATGAGCTAAAAGCTCTATTTTTTTTGCTTGTTTATAACCAATTTCAAAAGCGATTAAGTAATCTCTTTTTAAATAATTTTTAACGGTTTTTAATATTTGTTCATAATAATACAATCCTTCATTTTCTGCATATAAAGCTATATGAGGCTCATTATTTTTAACTACATCCATAATTTCTTCATCATAGGCAATATATGGTGGATTACTTATTATTAAATCATATTTTTTATTTAAAGGATTTAACATATCACCTAAATAAAAATTAATTTTTACATTATTATTAATAGCATTTTTTTTAGCCACTTCTAAAGCTTCTTTAGAAATATCTACAGCATCAACATTACTATTTAAATTTTTAGCTAAAGAAATAGCTATACAACCACTACCAGTTCCTAAATCAACTATATCTAAATTTTTTTTATTTTTTAATTTTTTTATTACTCTATCAACTAATTCTTCTGTTTCAAATCTAGGTATTAAAACATTTTCATTTACTTCAATTATACTACCATAAAAATCAACATTACCTACTATATATTGAACTGGTAATCCCTGTTTTAATTTAAGAATTCCATCTTCTAATTTATCAGAATCTAAATACTTTTTCAAATATTCTATATCAGTCAAATTATTCTCCTTTTAA
>DVJX01000015.1 GCA_018716405.1 Candidatus Faecisoma merdavium
GAAAACCACATATCATATAATACTGGAGTTAAATTTTGTTCAATTTTTTTTAAAAAAGAATTCCATATACTGTTGATATCCATATATAAATCACCCACTTTATACACATATATTCTACACTATTTTTAACAAAAACGCTATAAAAAAAGAGAAAAAAACATATTTTCCACACAATAAAATCATTTAAATTGTTGGGAAATATAATTTTTCCACATACATGTGGATAACTAATTTCACATGTCAATAAAAATGTTAATAAAACATTCCACATATGTTAATAAAAATGTGGATAACTTGAATTATTGTGGAAAAAAATTTTAATTTATAAATATATTGTTAAATGTTCGTATATAATAATTTTTAATCATAGTATATTATTATTCATAAACATTTTAAAATATAATTAGCAATAAAAAAATATTGATTACTATTATAAATAAAAAATTATGTTAATAATAATAAAAAAATATTAAAAACATTTGACAAAAGTGAGTTTTATCTATATAATTAATAAAGCAATTACAAAAGCGAATTTTGGAGGTGGATTATAAATGAAAAGAACTTATCAACCAAATAATAGAAAAAGAAGTAAAAAAATGGGTTTCTTAGCACGTGTTAAAACTAAGATAGTAAGTAGTCGTCGTAAAAAAGGACGTAAAGTTTTAGCTCGTTAATACACCACTGATGTTCCAGTGGTGTTTTCTTCATGTTGAGGTGATAAAATGAATAAAGAACATATAGTAAAAAATAATTTAGATTTTCAAAGAATAATAAAAAAAAATAAACCATATAAATATAAGGATTATATATTATATATAGAAAGAAATAATGAAAATAATTATAGATTTGGTTTTTCAGTCGGAAAAAAAATTGGTAAAGCTGTTATAAGAAACAAGGTAAAAAGACAATTAAGACATATTGTTTCTAAAAAAGACTACCAAAATGGGTTTAATTGTATTATAATAGTAGGTAGTAATGTTTTAAATAAAACTTATAAAGAAATGGAAAAAAATTTATTAGAAGTATTATTTAAAAATAATTTAATTAAAGGAGAAAAAAATGAATAAAAAAATTATATTAATTTTAACTGCAATTTTATTACTAACAGGTTGTACTAAGTATAAAACTTATGATAAACAACCAGTTGTTATTGAATCAACAGGACAAAGGGTTGTAGAAAATATTTTATGTAAAACAGAATCTACAGAAGAAGAATTTAATAAACTAAAAGAGCAAAATAAAGCAAAATTAGATGAACAATTAAATAATTCTAGTATTTCTCAAGAAGAATACGATAAAAAAATAGAAGAATTAAATAACACATTTGATATATCAGATGTAGCGTATTGTACTGAGTTTCAAGTGTTTGCAGAAAATGAAGGATTATGGACTACTTTATTTGTTAAAACATTAGCTTGGTTAATTATTCAAATAGGTACATTTACTAAAAATTATGGTTGGGCTATTATATTAGTTACAATATTAATTAGATTAGTATTATTTCCATTAACACAAAAAACAGCAATGCAATCAGAAAATTTAAATGCAGCTAAATCAAAATTAGATAAATTAGAATTAAAATATAAAAATAGAAATGATCAACAATCTCAAATGTTAAAAGCACAAGAAATGATGAAAATATATAAAGATTATAATATTAATCCTATGTCAGGATGTTTATTTGCTTTAATTCAAATTCCATTATTTTTTGCTTTCTATGAAGCATTATATAGATTACCAGTCGTTTTAGAAGAAAATTTCTATGGTATTAATTTAGGTTTAACTCCACTTAATGCACTATCTAATGGTCAATATTATTATTTGATTTTTAGTATTTTAGTTATATTAGCAACATATTTTTCATTTAAATTAAATTCATCTATGAATCCAACAGGAGAACAAGCAAATCAAATGAAAATGATGATGAATATAAGTATAATAATGATTTCAGTTGCTTCATTTACTGTTTCTACCGGAATTGCATTATACTGGATTGTTAATAGTACTTTTACAATATTACAAAATTTATTAGTTAAAAGGAGTAAAAAAAATGATCACATTGCATAAATATGAAGGAAAAAATAAAGATTTATTAAAAGAAGAATGTATAAAAGAATTAAATGATGCATATATGATTACTTCAGAAATTGAAAGTGGAATATTTAAAGGAAAAAAGTATGTGTTGGAAGCTATAACTAATGAAGAAATTATTAACTATATTAGGATGTTTATTAATGATTTAAGCAAAAAAATGAATATAGAAATTAATTCTGAAATCAAAATAGTTGATAAGAATATTAATGTTTTATTAGTTAGTAATAATAACAACATATTAATTGGTAAAGATGGAAAAACATTAAATGCTATTCAATTAATTTTAAGACATTTTTGCAAACAATTGAATAAATTTGATTTTAAAATGATGGTTGATGCTAGTAATTATAAAGCAAAAAAAATAAAAAAATTAGAATATGAAATAAAAAAAATATGTAAAGAAGTATTAAAAACAAAAGTTGAAGTAAAATTAGATCCGATGAATTCATTTGAAAGAAGAATAGTTCATTCAATAGTTGCAGAATTTGAAGGATTAGAATCTATTAGTTATGGTGAAAATCCTAATAGATATACAGTTATAAAAATTAAAGATTAAAAGTCTTTTTTTTCTTGATTAATAATTAAACTTATTTTATAATATTTTAAATGAAAGAGGTAAAATATGAAAGAACAATTGCCTAGTAAAATATTAAATAAAATAGATGATGAATATCTAAGTATTGTAATGCCTATTATAAAAAATGATGAATTTATAAGAAGAAAAAAATTTAATCATCATGAAAATCGATCTGTTTATGGTCATAGTTTGCTTGTTTCTGTAAATTCTTATTATTTAGCAAAAAAACTAGGACTTGATTATAGAGCAGCTGCAATTGGAGGTTTATTACATGATTTTTATTATAAAGATTGGCAATTAAATAAAGAAAAATTACCTTTATTAAAAGCTCATGGATTTATACATGCTAGTGAAGCTTTAGAAAATTCTAAAAAATTATTTCCAAATTTGATAGATAAAAAAGTCGAAAATATAATAAAAAGGCATATGTTCCCTCTAAATTTTATTCCACCTTTTTATTATGAAAGTTGGTTAATTTGTTTTATTGATAAATATTGTTCATTAGAAGTTTTTAAAACACCAAAAGAATGGTATAAATATATAGGTTTAAGAAAGAAGTGATTTAATGGAAGATACAATTGTTGCTATATCAACTGCTCTAGGCGTAGGGGCTATATCAATAATAAGAGTAAGTGGTAATGAAGCAATTAATATAGTAAATAATATTACTAAATTTAAAAAATTAGATAAGGTTTCAACTCATACTATTAATTATGATTACATTATCGAAAAAAATAAGATAATTGATGAAGTTTTAATTTCTGTTATGAAAGCACCAAAAACTTTTACTAAAGAAGATATTGTTGAAATTAATTGTCATGGTGGTATTGCAACTACTAATAAAGTCTTAGAATTATTATTAACTAATGGATGTAGATTAGCCCAACCAGGAGAATTTACAAAACGTGCCTTCTTAAATGGTAGAATTGATTTGGTTGAAGCGGAAGGAATTATGGATTTGATTAATTCTAAAACTGAGATTTCACGAAATCTTGCTGTAAATCAAGTAAATGGAAGTACTTCACAATTAATCAAAGACTTAAGACAAAGTATTATTGAAATATTAGCTAATATTGAAGTTAATATTGATTATCCAGAATACGAAGATATTGAAGAAATGACTAATGAAATGTTAGGTAAAAAAATAGTAGACATTGAAAATAATATTAAAACTATTTTAAATAAAAGTGAAAATGGTAAAATTGTAAAAGAAGGAATTAATGTTGCTTTAATAGGAAGACCAAATGTTGGTAAAAGTAGTTTGTTAAACTGTTTATTAGAGGATAATAAGGCCATTGTTACAGATATAGCAGGGACAACTCGTGATTGTGTTGAAGGTACAATCAATATAGATGGAATAATGGTTAATTTAATTGATACAGCTGGAATTAGAGAAACTAGTGATGTTGTTGAAAGTATAGGTGTAAATAAGAGTATTGACTTGATGAATAATTCTGATTTAGTATTATTATTACTTAATAATAATGAAGAATTAACTTTAGAAGATATGAAATTATTAGATAAAATTAAAGATAAAAATTATTTAATAGTTATTAATAAAAATGATTTAGAGTCTAAAATAGATATAACTAAATTAGATAAAGATAAAATAATTAATATAAGTGTTTTAAATAATAATGGTATTGATGAGTTAAAAAATAAAATTAAACAAATATTTAATTTAGATAAGATTGAAACATCTGATTTAACTTATTTAACTAATGCTAGATCAATTTCACTTCTAAAGCAATCACTTAATGCGATAACAGATATAAAAGTTGGATTAAATAATAATTTACCTATTGATATGTTAGAAATAGATTTAAAAAATGTTTGGAATTTATTAGGTAGCATCATTGGTGTTACATATGAAGAAGAATTAATTGATCAATTATTTAGTCAATTTTGTTTAGGAAAGTAGGTGTTAAAATGGAATATGAAGTAATAGTTGTTGGTGGTGGACATGCAGGTTGTGAAGCAGCTTTAGCTTGTGCTAACAAAAATCATAAAACTTTATTAGTAACCGGTCGTATTAATAATATTGCTACTATGCCTTGTAATCCATCAATTGGTGGATCTGCTAAAGGTATTGTAGTAAGGGAAATAGATGCTTTAGGTGGTGCTATGGGAAAAATAGCCGATCAAAGTTTATTACAAATTAAAATGTTAAATTATGCCAAAGGTCCTGCAGTTCGTGCTCTTCGCGCTCAAGCAGATAAAATAACTTATCCACAGCAAATGTTAAAATTATTAAATGAAACTCCTAATTTGAATTTAAAGGAATCAATAATTGAAGATTTGATAATAGAAGATGGAAAAGTTATTGGTGTAGTAACCGAACAAGGTGAACAAATCTTTTCAAAAGCAGTTATATTAACTACTGGTACTTATTTGAAATCAGATATTTTAATTGGTGATACTAGAACGAGGCAAGGACCTAATGGAGAAAAACCAAGTAATCATTTAAGTGATAATTTAAAAAAATATGGTTTTAAAATAATTAGACTTAAAACTGGAACTCCACAAAGAATAGCTAAAGATAGTATTGATTTTTCTAAAACTCAAATTGAAAATGGTGATTCAGTGTATCATACATTTAGCTTTGATAATAATCCACAGTATAAAATAGAAGATCAAATTCCATGTCATTTAATTTATACTACTCCCCTAACCCATAAAATAATTTTAGATAATTTAAATAAGTCAAGTATGTATGGTGGATTAGATGATATAACTGGAATTGGCCCTAGATATTGTCCTTCTATCGAAGATAAAATAGTTAGATTTAAAGATAAAGAAAGACATCAATTGTTTTTAGAACCAGAAAGTTTATATTATGATGATATATATTTGCAAGGTTTCTCAACAAGTATGCCTTTTGATATTCAAGAACAAATGGTTCATAGCCTACCAGGATTAGAACATGCTGTTATCAATAAATATGCTTATGCTATTGAATATGATGCCATCTACCCTACTCAAATAAAAAGAACATTAGAAACAAAAATAATTGAAAATTTATATACTGCTGGGCAAATAAATGGCACTAGTGGGTATGAAGAAGCTGCTTGTCAAGGTTTAATGGCTGGTATAAATGCTAGTTTAAAACTAGAAAATAAAGAACCTTTAATATTGAAAAGAAATGAAGCTTATATTGGCGTTTTAATAGATGATTTAGTAACAAAAGGTGTAAAAGATCCTTATCGATTATTAACTTCAAGAGCTGAATATCGTTTATTATTAAGACACGATAATGCTGATTTAAGATTAAGAAAATATGGTTATCAAGTTGGTTTAATTGATAAAGAAAGACATAATAAATTATTAGATAAAATAAATAAAATTGAAGAATTAAAAGATAAATTAAAAAATATTAAAATAACTCCTTCTTCTAATGATTTATTAATTAGTTTAGGTAGTACTCCATTAAAAGATGGAATTAGTTTATATGATTTATTAAGAAGGCCAGAAATAACTTTATCTAAAATGAATTATACATTTGATTATGATGATGAAATAATTGAACAAGTAGAATTAAATATTAAATATGAAGGTTATATTAATAAAGCACAAAAAGAAGCTTTAAAACTAATAAATTTGGAAAATAAAAAAATACCAGAAGATATTGATTATAATAAAATAACTAATTTAGCTAGTGAAGCTCGTCAAAAATTAAATGAAATTCGCCCTACTTCAATTGGTCAGGCTATTAGAATTAGTGGAGTTAATCCTGCTGATATTTCAATATTAAGCATATATTTAAAAAAGGAGTATCATGAATCAAAATAAATTTATAGAAGAATTAAAAAAAATAAATATTAGCATAAATGAACTTCAACTTAAACAATTAGAAAGATACTATGAATTATTAGTTGAATATAATAAATTTATGAATTTAACAGGAATTACTATTAAAGAAGAAGTTTATTTAAAACATTTTTACGATAGTTTAACTATTGCTAAAGTAATTGATTTAAATCAATATGATACATTATGTGATGTTGGAACAGGGGCAGGTTTTCCGGGTTTAGTTATTAAAATAATATATCCAAATTTAAAAATAACTTTATTGGATTCTTTAAATAAAAGATTAAACTTTTTAAATATAGTAATTAAAGAATTAAATTTAAAAGATATTGAAACAATCCATATAAGAGCAGAAGAATATAAAAAACAGTTTGATATAGTAGTAGCTCGTGCAGTAGCACCTTTAAATATCTTACTAGAATATTGTATTCCAATTACTAAAGTTAATGGTTACTTTATTGCAATGAAGGGCAAAAATGAAGAAGCTAAAAATGCTTTAAAAGAATTAAATAGTGAAATTATAGAAACTAATTCGTTTTTGTTACCTATTGAACAAAGTAATCGAACAATAATTAAGATTAAAAAAATAAAAGAAACAAATAAAAAATTTCCTAGGAAATATAGTGAGATTAAAAAAAATCCATTATAATTTTTAGGATTTTTTTTGATTTTTAATTAAAAATAAAAATATTTCCCAAAACTATTGCATTATTTCCCAAAATATAGTATTATTAAAACATAAAAGAATTAGGAGGGATTTTTATTGTGCAAACTGAAAAAAAAGTTGTCGAATTAAATTTATCTGATGTATTACCAAACAGATTTCAACCACGAATTAAATTCGATGAAAATGCAATAAATGAACTTGCAATATCTATACAAAAATATGGAGTAATTCAACCGATTGTTGTTAGACAAATAGGAAATAAGTATGAGATTATTGCTGGTGAAAGGAGATATAAAGCTAGTAAAATAGCTGGAAAACAAACGATTCCAGCGATAATATCAGAATTAAATGATAAGGATAGTGTAGAAATTGCTTTAATTGAAAATGTTCAAAGAGAAGATTTAACTCCTATAGAAAAAGCTATTTCATATAAGAAAATATTAGATATGGGTTATATAAATCAAGAAGAATTGGCCCAAAAAGTTGGAAAAACTCAATCAACTATTGCAAATACTCTAAGATTATTAAATTTGACTGATGACGTACAAGAAGCATTGTTAGAAAACAAAATTTCAGAACGCCATGCCAGATCATTATTAAAATTAAAAGATAGTAAACAACAAATAGAAATGCTAAATAAGATTATAAAAGAAAGATTAACAGTAAGAAAAACAGATGAGGAGATAGATAAAATGTTAAATGAAAAAATGCCAGAAGAAGTTGTAAGTATACCTGATACAGCTATAGATGATTATGTAAATCCAGGATTTATGAATATTGAATCTATAGAAAATAGTGCTAAAGATATTAATGTGCCTCAAAAAGAAGTGGCAAATGTAGATATGTTGATGAAACCAAGTGTTGAACCAACACCTGTTTCTAATCCTGAGCCTACAAGTAAATTTTTCAATTTCTTTTCAGAAGATGAAACATCATCAAATAATGAAGATGATGGTAGTCAATTTAAATTAGATAATTTTTTTACTAATCCATCTATTCAAAATAATCAAGTTAATTTACCACAGGCATCTTCTGAAATTAGTAATATGAATTCAACATACGAAGTACCTAGTAAGCCAGAAGTACAACAACCAGTACAAATGCCAGCATTTGAAGCACCAAGTATGCCAGAAGTACAACAACCAGTACAAATACCAACATTTGAAGCACCAAGTATGCCAGAAGTACAACAACCAGTACAAATGCCAGCATACGAAGTGCCAAGTATGCCAGAAGTACAACAACCAGTACAAATGCCAACATATGAAGTACCAAGTATGCCAGAAGTACAACAACCAGTACAAATGCCAACATTTGAAGCACCAAGTATGCCAGAAGTACAACAACCAGTACAAATGCCAACATATGAAGCACCAAGTATGCCAGAAGTACAACAACCAACAGACACACCTTTATATGAAGTGCCAATTGCACCTTTATCTGATGATATACCAGTTGTAGGTTCACCAATAGAAACTTCAATTAAAGTTGATGAACCAAAATTAGATAATTTTAATCAATTAAATATAACTGAAAAAAAACAACCTTCATCTATAAATGCTTCATTCCCTAATATAAAACTTGCTTTAAATACAATTAGAGAATGCGAATCAACTTTAGAAAAATATGGATTTACTATAGATGTTGAAGAAATAGATTTTGATGATTCATATCAAGTAATATTTAAAATTCAAAAATAACATGTTTTAAAACACATTAGGTATGAAAAATTTGATATAAAAAAAGAAAATGATTTTAATATTTCATTTTCTTTTTTGTGTTAAAAATATTTTTAACTTCTAATATATATAGCATTTTCATATTGAGGACAATTTGTACCATTAGCAGTAATTTTTAATTTATTTACATTTACTATATCTAATACAAATATTATAGTCTTAGTTGGATCATCAGTTAAATATAAATATATTTTACCATTATCAACTTCATAAAATCCTTCAGTAAAATCACAACCTTTTAATGTAAAAGTCTTATCTTCTCTTAATTCTAAATCACCAAATTTTCCTGGTTTAAAATATGTAAAAAAATATATTGCGTAAAAAACAGCGAAAATAGTAAATATTAAAACTAAACTAAGTATTATAATTTTCTTTTTTTTCATATTTTACCTCCAAGATAATTATACTAAAATATTATTAAAAAATCTATACTTTTTATTTGTTTAAAGATAAATGTTTAAAAATCGTTAATTATCCATTACTTGTTTTTAAAATGATAAAATGATAAAATAAGTAACAGAAAAAAATTGTTATTTATTATTAAAAATATACTTTTTATTTATATAAATTTTTAATAAATTAGATTGGAGAGAAAAAATGTTTGAATTAATATCTAAATATAAACCAAGTGGCGATCAACCTGAAGCTATTAAAAAATTAGTAGATGGAATAAATAAAAAAGAAAAATATCAAGTATTATTGGGCGCTACAGGTACTGGTAAAACATTTACTATTGCAAATGTGATTAAGGAAGTAAACAAACCTACTCTAGTTTTAGCTCATAATAAAACATTAGCTGGACAATTATATGCAGAATTAAAAGAATTATTTCCAAATAATAGAGTTGAATATTTTGTATCTTATTATGATTATTATCAACCTGAAGCTTATGTGGCCAAAACAGATACTTATATAGAAAAAGATGCATCAATAAATGATGAAATTGATGAATTAAGGCATTCTGCAACATCATCTTTATTAAATAGAAAAGATGTAATTGTAGTGGCATCAGTTTCATGTATATATGGTATCGGTGAAAAAGAAGAATATTTTAAAAAGATGCTTACATTAAATGTTGGTGATTGTGTTAAAAGAAATGATGTTTTAGAAAAATTAGTTGAAATGTTATATGAAAGAAATAATTTAGATTTAAAAAGAGGATCATTTAGAGTTAGAGGAGATATTTTAGAAATAGTTCCAATAAACCAACACAATCATGCTATTAGAATTGAATTTTTTGGAGATGAAATAGATAAAATATTAGAAGTTGATATATTAACTAATAAAATAATAAATAGTAAAAAATCTATATCAATTTTTCCTGCTAGTCATTTTGTGACAAGTGAAGATAAATTAAAAATTGCTATTAAAAATATTCAAGAAGAATTAAATCAACAATTAGAAAAATTTAAGAGTGAAAACAAATTATTGGAATATCAAAGGCTACAAGAACGAACAAATTATGATTTAGAAATGCTAAGTGAAACAGGATTTTGTAGAGGTGTTGAAAATTATTCAAGACATATTGCTTTAAAAGAAGCTGGGGCGACCCCTACTACTTTGATTGATTTTTTTGATAAAGATTTTTTATTGGTAGTTGATGAATCACATGTAACTTTACCTCAAGTAAGAGGAATGTATAATGGCGATAGAGCAAGAAAAGAAGTTTTAGTTAATTATGGTTTTAGACTTCCTAGTGCATTAGATAACAGGCCATTAAAATTTGATGAATTTGAAAATAAGATAAATCAAGTAATTTGTGTATCAGCAACGCCTGGTGATTATGAATTAGAAAAAACAAATTATAAATTTGTAGAGCAAATAATAAGACCAACAGGATTATTAGATCCAACTATAGAAGTAAGAAAATCAAAAAATCAAATTGATGATTTAGTAAATGAGATAAATAATCAAATAAATAAAAATGAAAGAACATTAATTACTACTCTAACTATTAGAATGGCTGAAGAATTAACTAATTATTTAAAGAAAATTGATATTAAAGTAGCTTATTTACATACTGAAGTTAAAACATTAGAAAGATTAAAAATTATTAATGATTTAAGAAAGGGAAAGTATGATGTTTTAGTAGGAATAAATTTATTAAGAGAAGGATTAGATATACCTGAAGTAAGTTTAGTTGCTATATTAGATGCTGATAAACAAGGATTTTTAAGAAGTGAAAGAAGTTTGATTCAAACAATAGGAAGAGCTGCTAGAAATGCTAATGGTAAAGTTATAATGTATGCTGATACTATTAGTGAATCTATGGATAAAGCTATAAAAGAAACTAATAGAAGAAGAAAAATTCAAGAAGAATATAATTTGAAAAATAATATAATTCCTAAAACAATTATTAAAGAAATAAGAGAAGTTGTTACAAATAATAAAGAAATAGAAAAAGAAAAAATATCTAAGAAAGATAAACAAAAATTAATGATAGATATTGAAAGAGAAATGAAAGAAGCTGCTAAAGATTTAGATTTTGAAAGAGCAATGGAATTAAGAGATATATTGTTTGAATACAAAGCTGAAATGTAATATATATTATTATAGTATTGAATAATTATATATGTATGATATAATTTATTATAGGAGGAATGATGAAAATGAGCCCAATTTTATTAGATTTAGGTTTTATAAAAATTTATTGGTATTCAGTAATGATTTTATTAGGTCTTTTTATTGGTGGTAGCCTAATTATAAAAGAATCTAAAAAGTTTAAAATACCAGAAGACTACATTATTAATTTAATATTGTATACGATTGTTTTTGGTATAATTGGAGCTAGATTGTATTATGTTTTATTTGAATGGTCATATTATAGTAATAACTTATTAGACATATTTAAGGTATGGGAAGGTGGTTTAGCTATTCATGGAGGTATAATATTTGGTTTAATAGTTATCATTATATATACAAGAAAATATAAAGTTAATACATTAAGAATGCTTGATATTATTGTAGTAGGATTAATAATAGGACAATCAATAGGAAGATGGGGGAACTTTTTTAATGGTGAAGCTCATGGACCAATGACTACCCTATCATTCTTAGAGTCACTACATTTACCAAATTTTATAATTGAAGGAATGAAAATAAATGGAATTTATTATCAACCTACATTTTTATATGAATCTATTTGGTGTTTTATAGGCTTTATAATATTATTAATATTTAGAAGAAGAAAATATTGTAAAATTGGCCAAACAACTGCATTGTATGCTATTTGGTATGGTATAGGAAGATTTTTTATTGAAGGTTTAAGAACTGATAGTTTAATGTTTTTTAACTTGAGAATAGCACAAATAGTCTCAATACTTTTAATAGTTATAGGAATAATTTTATTTATAATAAAATCAAAAGGTTCAGTATTTGATAATTTATACAATGATAAGGAGAATATAGATGAAATACGATTTTGATTGTGTTGTTGTAGGTGCAGGAATAGCAGGAATGACTTCTGCAATCTATTTGAAACGTTCAAATGTTAATGTTTTACTATTAGATTCCGAAGCTCCAGGAGGATTATTAAATAAAATTACTTCTATAGAAAATTACCCGGGATTTAATAAAATAACAGGTTCAGAATTAGCCTATAAAATTTATGAACAAGTCACTAATTTAGGTATTGAAGTAAGATATGGAAATGTATTAGAAATTAAGGACAATATTGTAACAACAGATATCGAACAAATCAAAACAAAAAAAGTGATTTTAGCTATAGGACGTAAAGCAAGAAAATTAGAAAATACAAATGATGTTTTAAATATAAGTTATTGTGCTTTATGTGATGCAAATTTATATAAAAATAAAATAGTTGCTGTTATTGGGTATTCTAATTCTGCGATAGAAGAAGCAATATATTTATCAGAAATATGTAAAAAAGTAATAGTTATAGGTAGAGGTTCTTCATTTAAAGGTGAACAAATTTTAATTGAAAAATTAAATAATTTAAAAAATGTTGAAATATATTTAGATTGTGTTATAAAAAACTTAAAAAAAGAAAATAATGTTTTAAAAGAAATAGAAACAAATAAAGGAAATTTTAAAATAGATGGAATGTTTGTTTCTATTGGCTATGAACCAAATTCTTCTTTTTTGACTAATATAAATAAAGAAAATGGTTATATTATAGTTGATGATAAGATGAAGACTAATATTGATTACATATATGCATGTGGTGATATAATAAAAAAAGATATATATCAATTAACAACAGCTGTAGGAGAAGCTACTATAGCAGCAATTAATGTAAAAAAAGATATTAAATAGTTTAATAAAGTGGTGATAAAATGAAAAAAGTTATTGTTTTAGGTGGTGGCACAGGATTATCTACCCTACTTCGTGGTTTAAAACAGTTTCCAGTTGATATTACAGCTGTTGTTTCTGTATCTGATGATGGAAGAAGTACAGGAAAATTAAGAAAGGAATTCAATATTCCTGCAGTTGGAGATATTAGGCAGGTTATAATAGCTTTATCAGAAACAGAACCATTATTTCAAAATTTATTAAATTATCGTTTTAAAACAAATAGTGATTTGAGTGGTCATGCATTAGGTAATTTATTATTAACCGGACTTATTGATGTTGCTGGAAATATGTCAGATGGTATTGAATCTTTAAGTAAAGTTTTAAATTTAAAAGGAAAAGTATTACCTTTAACAGAAGATAATGTTGTTTTAATGGCTGAAATGATTGATGGAAGTATCGTCGAAGGTGAACATAATATTACAGAAAAAAATCAAAAAATAAAAAAAATTTTTTATAAAGAAACACCAAAAGTATTAGATGAAGTAATATGTGAAATAAAACGAGCTGATTTGATTTTATTAAGTATGGGAAGTTTATTTACTAGTTTATTGCCAAATTTAATATGTGATGAAGTTAAAAATGCTATTGATAGTAGTAAAGGCGATGTTATGTATGTATGTAATATGATGACACAACCAGGAGAAACAGACAATTTTAAGGTAAGTGATCATATTAATGTTATTAATAGTTATTTAAATAAGAAAAAAATTTCATATGTTATAGTAAATGATGGTGAAATAACACAAAAAATAAAAAATAAATATTTAACTGAAGAACAAAAAGATCCAGTTATATATGACAAAGAAAATTTGAACAATATAAATGTTATATCAGATAACTTTGTTAAAATTGAAAATGATTTATTAAGACATAATACAGCTAAATTAGGATTTCATATTTACTCATATTTTTTAAAGGATGAATAATATGTCTTTTACTGGAATTGTAAAAAATGAAGTAAGTAAAATTGATTCAAATGAATTTGAAAAAATTGCTGAATTAAATGCAATTTTAACTAATGGAGCTGTAATTGATAATGACATAATCAAAATAACAACTGAAAATGCTAGTGTTGCAAGAAGAATATATAATTTAATTAAAGATATATATAAATTCATACCTAACATTATTGTTAGAAAAAGTTTAAAATTTAATAAAAAATTAATCTATATAGTTTACTTTAAAAAGAACAATATAGAGATTATGAATATTCCAAAAAAATATATAATTGATGATGAAGAATCAATGAGGGCATATTTAAGAGGTGTATTTATAATTACTGGTTCAATAAATGATCCAAAAACATCTAGATATCATTTAGAATTTTTAGTTAGTGATTATGATTATGCACTATTTTTAAATGAATTATTAAATAATTATAAATTAAATAGTAAAGTTTTAACTAGAGAAAATAAGTATATGGTTTATATAAAAGAAGCAGAAAAAATAAGTGACTTTTTAAGAGTTATTAGTGCTTATAATGCTGTTTTATATTATGAAGATATAAGGATTTATAGAGACCATAAGAATATGACTAATAGATTAAATAATTGTGAGCAAGCTAATATAGATAAAGTAATTGAGACTGCTAATAAACAATTAAATGATATTGAAATAATAAAGAAAGTTAATATTGAACTTTTAGATGAAAAAGAAAAAATTGTAGCTTTATATAGAATTAAATATCCTGATGTTTCATTATTAGAATTAAGTGAAATAATATCAATGGAAACAGGTAATAAAATTACAAAATCAGGTCTTTATCATCGATTTAAAAAAATTAGTCAACTTGCTTGTAAATTAAAAGAGAAATTATAAATTCTCTTTTTATTATTAAAAATTTATAGTATAATTAATATGGGTGATTTTATGGAAGAAATATTTAATTCTTTAACTAGAATTATAAAAGGACATAATAACATATTAATTATGACACATAAAAATCCTGATTTTGATGGTATGGGGGCTGCTTTTGGATTGCAGCAAATAATTAATAGTTTTAATAAAACAAGTTATATTTGTATAAATAAAATTGAAAAAAATAATTCTTTAAATAAAGCTTATAAATTGATAAAAGAAAAAAATTTGTATTTAAATACTATAAATAAGAGTGATGTAAAAAATATAATTGATGATGATACATTGTTAATTATATTAGATACACATAAAAAACAAATGACAGAAATACCACAATTAGTTGATAAAGTTAAAAACATTGTTATAATTGATCATCATATTAAAAATGGAGATTACATAAAAAATTATAATTTATGCTATATAAATTCAGGTTTATCTAGTACTGTTGAATTTATAACAAATTATATTAAATATTTAAATAAAACAATAGATTCATTGTTTTCTACTTTTATGTTGGTTGGATTAGAAATTGATACTAATAATTTTAGATTAAAAACGAGTGAAAAGACTTACGAAGCAGCAGCTCATTTAATAAAATTAGGTGCGGATAATATTTTAAAACAGGAATTGTTACAAGAAAATAAAGAAATATATTTAAAAAGGCAAAAATTAATTTCTAAAAGTTTTATGGTGAATAGTAATATGATTTTGTGTATTGCTGACGAAAAAATATATGAAAATAAAGATTTAGCAGAAATTGCAGAAGACTTATTGCAATTTGAAAATGTTGAGGCTTCTTTCGTAATAGGAAAAATAACTAATAATATTGTTGGCATAAGTGCAAGATCAATTGGAAAAATTAATGTAGAAAAAATCATGTCTAAATTAGGTGGAGGCGGTCATTATACTGAGGCTGCAACCCAAATAAAAAATAAAACAATAAAAGATGTGCAAAATCTATTATTAGAACAAATAAAGGAGGAAAAATGAAGGTAATATTTCTAAAAGATTTAAAAGGTCAAGGAAAAAAAGGTGAAATAAAAGAAGTAAAAGATGGGTATGGTTCATTTTTAATTAAAAATAATATAGCTAATATAGCCAATGAATCAAATTTAAAGCATTATAATACATTAAAATCTAAACAAGAACTAGAAGAAAATCTTTTTATTAAAGATTGTGAAAAATTAAAAGAACAATTAGAAAAATTATCAATAAATATAAAAGTAAAAGTTGGTAGTCAAGATAAAGTCTTTGGAAGTGTTAGTACAAAACAAATATCAACAGAACTAAAAAAATTAAATTTTAATATTGATAAAAATAAAATAAAAGTAGATTATCCATTATCTAGTTTAGGAACTCACATTGTAAAGGTTGAACTACATAAAAAAGTTATAGCTAATGTAAAAATTAATTTAGTAAAGTAGGTGAATTATGCAAGAAAAAACTATACCACATAGTATAGAAGCAGAACAAGCGGTTTTAGGGTCAATGTTTTTAACTAAATATGCCTTGCAAAAAGGAATTGAAAGTTTAAATGAAAATTTATTTTATTTAGATAGTCATAGTAAAATCTTTTCTGCAATAAAAGATTTATCTGAATCAAATAGGCCCATAGACATAATGACTGTAAGTGAAGAACTTAATAGAAAAAATTGGTTATCAGCAATTGGTGGTATTGAATATTTAACAACAGTTGCTAGAAGTGTTCCTACTTCTGCTAATATAGATGAATATATAAAAATAGTTGAAGAAAAAGCAATACTTAGAAGATTAATAGAGGAAGCTACTAATATTGTAACAGATGCTTATAGTTCAAAAAACTCTATTAATGATATATTAGATAACGCCGAAACCAAAATATTAAATGTGGTAAAAACAAGAAAAGGATCAGAATTTAGAAGTATTCAAGAAGTTCTATTTAAAACTCAAGCAGATTTAGAAAAAATTTCTAAAAATAAAGGTGAAATGACAGGTATATCAACAGGATTTTATAAACTAGATAAAATCACATCGGGATTACATCCTCATGAACTAATAATTATAGCGGCTCGCCCTGGTATGGGAAAAACTGCTTTTGCCCTAAATTTAGCTACCAATATGGCTATGAGTGGAAAAACAGTTGCATTATTTAATATGGAAATGAGTGCTGAACAATTAGTTATGAGAATGTTAGCTTCTGTTGGACAAATATTTGGTGATAAATTAAAAAGTGGTAATTTGAAAAATGATGATTGGAAAAGAATAAATGAAGCTATAAGTAGATTAGCTGAAACTAAAATGTATATAGATGATACATCAGGAATGACAATTAGTGAAATAAGAGCAAAATGTAGAAGACTTGCTTCTATGAGTGATGGATTGGATGTAATTATAATCGACTATTTACAACTAATACAAGGATCAGATAGATATAAGGGAAATAGAGTTCAAGAAGTTACTGAAATATCAAGAAGTTTAAAAACTTTAGCTATGGAATTAAAAGTTCCAGTAATTGCTCTATCACAATTATCAAGAAGTGTTGAAGGTAAAGGAAGAAAAGATAATAGACCAATCTTAAGTGATTTAAGAGAATCTGGATCTATCGAACAAGATGCTGATATTGTTGCAATGCTTCATCGTGAAGATTATTATGATAGAGAAGCAAGAATAGATGAAAATACAAGTAGAACAACATTAATTATAGCAAAACATCGTAATGGTCCAGTAACAGATATTCCACTTATTTTCAAGACTAATACAAGTACATTCAATTCTGTAGATGAAAGTGTTGAAGGTGATTTATGAAAAAAATAATAACATATATAACATGTTTGTTTTTAGGCGTAATACTTTATTTTTTATGTTTTAATTATAATACACTTAATTATCCAAATGAATTTTATAATGTATATTTAGATGGAAGTTATTTAGGAACTATAGAATCAAAAGATGATTTAACAAATTATATAGATGCCAAAGCTGAACATTTAATAAATGTAGAAAATGTCACAAAGAAATATTGTGAAGATGATAAAACATTGGATGAAATAATAATTGAAAATAATTTACAAGATGTAATTAACAATTCAACAGTAAATTATTATGAAGAAGATAACAAAAAATGCATGGATATTACTACAAAAAATGGTGATACTGTGGAAAAGATATACACACCAACAGGACTAAATATTGAAAAAATATTAACTTATAATGGAGAATTAAATTCAATTGAAGAAATATACTCAAAGATAGTTGATTTAAAGTCTTTTACTGTTAAAGGATATCAATTCATTATTAGAAATGATGAAAAAGAAAAATATATTTATACAATAAATAAAGATTTATTTGAAGATGCAGTAAATGAATTAATTAAAACTTATGTTGGTGAAAAAGAATATCAATTATATTTAAATGATAATCAAACTGAAATAGAAACTGTCGGTTCATTAATTGAAAACGTTTATATTGAAGATAATATTACAGTAAAACAAGTTCAAATACCTATTGATCAAGAAATATATACAACTTCTTCTGATTTGGCGCAGTTTTTAATATTTGGTAATAATCCAAAAACTGAAACTTATATTGTTCAAGAAGGAGAAATGATTAGCGATATTGCTTTTAAAAATCAAATAAGTAGTCAAGAATTTTTAATTTCTAATCCGAAATATCAAGATGCAAATAGTTTGATTTCTGTTGGGACAGAAGTTCTAATTAAAGAGACTAATCCACAATTAAATGTAGTTATTGAAAAATATATTGTAGAAGATATGAAAAATGATTATAAAACTGTATATCAATATGATGATACAGAATATGTAGGATATGAAGAAGTTGTTCAAGAAGGAGAAGCTGGGTTAGAAAGAGTAAGTCAAAAACAAAAAATTGTAAATGGCAATATAGAATTCGTTCAACCAATAGGCAAGGAAACATTAAAACAAACTGTAGATGAAATAGTTATTAAAGGTGAAAAATATGTACCTAATGTAGGAGATTTAAATAACTGGGCTTGGCCAAGTGAAAGTGGATGGACTATAACTGATAATTATGCTTGGAGAATTCACCCAATAACTGGACAACGTTCATTTCACTCAGCTATAGATATTGCCGGAACTGGTTATAATTCGCCTGTTTATGCTGCTAATAATGGTACTATAATAGTTAAGGAATCACATTATTCATATGGTAACTATATTGTTATAGATCATAACAATGGTTATTATACTCTATATGCTCATATGAACAAATTTATGGACAGTGTTAACGTTGGCGATACTGTTGCAAGAGGACAACAAATTGGATATGTTGGTTCTACTGGATACTCAACTGGTCCTCATATACATTTTGAATTGTGGAAAAATTGTAAATATTGTCAAATTAATCCTTGGAGTATTTATTGATGAAAGTAGCAGTTTTAGCTTCAGGTTCTAAAGGAAATTCGACCTATATTGAATCAAATAATACCAAAATACTAATTGATATTGGTATGAGTAATCTATATATAGAAAAAAAATTAGTTTGTTTAGGTATAAATCCTAATGATATTAATTGTGTTTTTATAACACATACTCATACCGATCATGTTGCTGGGTTAAAAGTTTTTATTAAAAAGCATAATCCAAAAGTATATTTGACTAGTAAAATGTATGATGAATTAAGAGATATTATAAATGATTATGAAATATTAGAGGATAAAGTTATTTTAAATAATTTAGTAGTAGATTTTTTTAAAACTTCTCACGATACAGATTCTGTTGGATATATAATTAGTGATAATGAAAAAGAAATTGTTTACGTCACTGATACAGGTTATATAAATTTTAAAAATTTAAAAAGATTAAATAATAAAGATTTATATATTTTTGAAAGCAATCACGATATTGAAATGCTTATGAATAACCCAAATTATCCATATCAAATTAAGCAAAGAATATTAGGTGATAAAGGACATTTATCTAATAATCAATGTAAAGATTATTTAAATAAAATAATTGGGAATAAAACAAAGTATATTGTTTTAGCCCACTTATCAGAACAAAATAATGACCCAACATTAGCTTTAAATAATTTTAAAGATTTGGAAAATATTAAAATAATGGTTGCTTCACAAAATGAAAGTACTGGGTTGATAGAAGTATGATTAGAATAATATGTGTTGGGAAATTAAAAGAAAAATATTTAGTTGATGCTTGTTTAGAATATACTAAAAGAATAAGTAAATATTCCAAGATAGAAATTATTGAATTAAAAGATAGTAATATTAAAGAAGAAAAAGATAATATATTAAAATATATTAATAAAGATTACATTATAACGCTCGAAATAGAAGGAGATATGGTAGACTCCCCTACTTTGGCTAAAAAAATAGATAATATATTTTTAAATAATTCTAATATTACTTTTATAATTGGTGGATCGGATGGTTTACATGACGACATAAAAAAAATAAGCAATTATAAATTGTCTTTTTCAAAACTTACATTTCCTCATCAACTATTTAGAGTTATGTTATTAGAACAAATCTATAGAAGTTTTAAGATATTGAACAATGAAACATATCATAAATAAATTGTAAGAAATTACAATTTTTTAAATTTTATAAAGGAATTTAAGCTAATTTTATGGTATACTTAACTATAGGAGTGATAGAATGATTGAAACACCACATATTAAATGTAATAAAGAAGATATTTCAAAAATAGTTTTAATGCCAGGAGATCCTTTAAGAGCTAAATTTATAGCCCAGACTTATTTAAAAGATTATAAATTGGTTAATAGCGTAAGAAATATGTTAGCTTATACTGGATTTTATAAAGGAAAAAAAATAACAGTATTTTCTTCTGGTATGGGTATGGCTAGTATGGGAATATATTGTTATGAATTATATAAATTTTTTGATGTTAAATATATAATTAGAATTGGTTCATGCGGAAGTACTGATAAAGATGTAAAATTATTAGATACAATTCTTTCTACATCAAGTTATACTGAAACAAATTTTAGTTATACCTATAGTTCAGTAAATGTTAATGAAGTAAATTCTAGTGAATACTTAAATAATATTATTATAAATAAGAATAAAAATATAAAAAGAGGAAAAACCGTTTGTAGTATGGTATTTGATGCTTATATTGATAATCAAGATGAGTATAATAAAAGATTACCACAAAATGTATTAGCTGTTGAAATGGAAGCATTTGCCCTATTTTATATAGCTAAATTATTGAATAAGGAAGCAACTTGTTTATTAACCGTATCTGATTCATTGCATGATAAAAAACAAATAAGTTCAAGTGATAGACAACTTAAATTAAAAGAAATGATTGAAATTGCTTTAGAAGCAAGTTTGGAGGTTGAATAATGAATTTAATGGATAAAGCAATTGAAGCTAAAAAAAATTCATATAGCCCCTACTCTAATTTTAAAGTTGGAGCAGCCTTATTAACTAAAGATGGTAAAATTTATACAGGTTGTAATATAGAAAGTGTATCATACACACCTACTTGTTGTGCTGAAAGGGTTGCTTTTTTTAAAGCTATAAGTGAAGGCAACAAAGAGTTTGAAGCAATTGCAATAAGTGGGGATAAAGAATATTGCTATCCCTGTGGGGTATGTCGCCAAGTAATGAGCGAATTTTGTGATAAAAATTTCAAAATTTATGTTAATGATAAAGTATATACTTTAGATGAATTACTACCCTATTCTTTTGATATGGAGAAATAAAAATGAGAATGTATGACATAATAGAAAAGAAAAAAAATAAATTACCTTTAACCAAAGAAGAAATTGAATTTTTTGTTAATGGTTATGTTAATAATTTAATACCTGATTATCAGGTATCAAGTTTATTAATGGCAATTGTTTTAAATGGTATGGATGATTTAGAAGTAACTAATTTAACTTTATCTATGGCTAATTCTGGTGATAGATTGAATTTAAATTTTAATGCTGTGGATAAACATTCAACTGGTGGAGTTGGAGATAAAACAACATTAATTATTACACCTATAGTTGCTTCTTTAGATTGTAAGGTTGCTAAAATGAGCGGTAAAGGTTTAGGTTATACTGGAGGAACAATAGATAAATTAGAATCTATCCCTGGATTTAAAGTACAATTAAGTGATGAAGAATTTATTAATCAAATAAATAATATTAATTTAAGTGTTATAAGTCAAACTAAAAATATAGCTCCAGCTGATAAAAAAATTTATGCTTTAAGAGATGTTACAGCTACAGTTGAAAGTATTCCTTTAATAGCATCTAGTATTATGAGTAAAAAAATAGCTAGTGGCGCTAAAAATTTAGTATTAGATATTAAAGTAGGTAGTGGAGCATTTATGAAAAACATAAATGACGCTACTAAATTAGGGAAAACTATGGTTAATATTGGTAAGAATGCTTCTATTAATACAGTTGCTGTTTTATCTAATATGAATGAGCCATTGGGCAATAATATAGGAAATAATTTAGAAGTATTAGAAGCTATTGAAGTATTAAAAAATAATGGTCCTAAGGATTTAACTGATATTTCAATAGAACTTGCAACTTATATGGTAAGTATTACTAAAAATATTGATTATCAAGAAGCTAAAGAGAAAGTAATAGAAGTATTAAATAATGGAAAAGCATTAAATAAATTTTATGAATTAATTAAATGTCAGGGTGGCGATATTTCTAGATTAAATCATAATTCTAAATATGAATATAAAGTTTATTCTAAAAAAAGTGGTTATATAACTAAAATGGACACAGAACAAATAGGTAAAATTAGTTCTATGTTAGGAGCAGGTAGAATTAAAAAAGATGATTTAATTGATTATAATGCGGGTATTATATTAAATAAAAAAATTAATGATTATGTTAATATAAATGATTTGTTATGTACTTTATATACTGATAAAGAAATTGATTTAACTAATGATTATTTAAATAGTATAGAAATAACTGATAGTAAAATTGATAACGATTTAATATTAGGAGTAATCAAATGAAAGAACTTGTTAATAAATTAATAAAATTAAATAAAACTATTTCTACAATGGAATCATGTACAGGAGGCTTTTTAGCTAATTCTATAACCAATATTGAAGGTTCTAGCAAAGTTTTTAAATTTGGTGCAGTTACTTATTCTAATGAATACAAAATAAAAATGGGAGTAGATAGTAATATAATTGATAAATATACTGTTTATAGCATAGAAACAGCTATAGAAATGAGTAAAGCAATATCTATATATACAAATTCAAATTATGGAGTTGGAATAACTGGTAAACTAAATAAGCAAGATAATAATAATCCATTTGGATCTAATAATATTGTTTATGTTAGTATTTATGATAAAGAAAAGGATCATGCTTATACAATGACTATAGAAGACTTATTTGGTAATAGAATAGATATGAAAAAACAAATAGTTGATAAAATTTTAATATTATTAAAAAATATTGTATAAAATTAAGAATAAATAACCAACATTAAATAGGTGATACAAATGAAAAAATTAATGTTGGCTATTTTTTTAATAATATTATTATATGTTTTTATAGGTAGAGTTTCAAGTTTAGCTATTCCAGATGATGCATTAAGAATTAGAGTTATTGCAAATAGTAATTCAGATTACGATCAAGAAATAAAAAAAATTGTAAAAGAAAATATTCAATATAAATTATATGAATTATTAAAAAATACAAAAGGAATTGATCAAGCAAGAAAAATAATTAATAATAATTTAAATGATATAGATAACAATGTTAAAGAAACTTTACAATTATTAAACTATGAATTAGGTTATGATATTAATTTTGGGTTAAATTACTTTCCTAGCAAAGAATATAAGGGTGTTACTTATGATGAAGGTTATTATGAATCATTAGTTATCACACTGGGAGAAGGAAAAGGTGACAATTGGTGGTGTGTATTATTTCCTCCTTTATGTCTATTAGAAGCAGAAGAAAGTACAGAAGTTGAATATACTTCATTTGTAAAAGAGTTATTAGATAAATATCTATAACTTTTTATTTTGTATGAACCTAATTTATAAAATTACAATGGTTAGACAATATTTTATTTATTATTTAATTGATTTATTATTTGTTATTGAGAAAGCTAAAAAGTTAAATTGTAAAAAAAATTCTCCGCGCGCGTAATTTACATATTGTAATTTATAAAAGAATAATGTATAATTTTCTTAAGGTAGTAAAGCTATCGATTGGAAGGGAGAAATATATGAAAAATAAATTAGGTTTTACACTAATTGAGTTACTAGCAGTAATAATAATATTAGCTATAGTAGCTTTAATTGCAACTCCGATAGTACTTGATGTAATCGAGGATGCAAGAATATCTGCTGGTAAGTCAGAAGCAAATATTATTTATAATGGGATAAATAATTATTGTATAAATGAAGAAATGGCAGCACAATTAGATCCAAATTATATTAGAATATGTACATCAGATATGGATAAAGATGATGTACCAACAATGGTTAATTTAGGAAATGCTCGTGTCGATGAATTAGTATATAATGGTTCAAAATTAACAACATTAGTAATAACAAGTAATAATCATAAATTTACATTATGTCCAAGAGGCACATTTGCGATGGATGATGAAGAATGTGATGGTAATGATGATGAAGATGTCGTATTAGTAGGTAATCCAATAATAGAAAAAGCTAAAGAATTAGTGTATGAAAATGGTGCATGTAAAACTGATGGAAGCACATATCAATATATGGGAGGATGTTATATAAAAGGAAACCCAAATAATAATTATATATGGTATTCAGGATTTTTATGGCGAATAATGGGAATAAACGCTGATGGAACAGTAAGAATGATAACAGATGAAAATGTAACAGCAATACCATGGGGCGAGGAAGGTTCGGCTCAAAATTGGGATAATAGTTATGCCAAAGATTGGTTAAATAATTATTTTTATCCAAGATTAAAAGGAAATAATATTATAAAAGAAACAACATGGTGTAGTGAAACAACAAGTAGTTCAAGTGCAAGAACAACTTGTTCAAATAATTTATCAAATGTACCTGTAAAAGTAGGATTAATAACAATAGATGAATATAATCTTGCAGGTGGAGAAAATTCTTATTTAAATATAGGACAAGTACAATGGACAATGACACCATATAGTAGTTCTGACGCTTGGCGCGTGTTCATCAGTGGTAGCGCCAGCAACTATCCAGTTTACAATACGTACGGTTTGCGTGCAGTTATAAATGTCAACTCTGATGTCACCATTACCTCTGGTAATGGTACTCTAGGGGCAACTTGGAGTAGTCAATCCGCACCATATATTTTAAACGAAGATAAAAGTGTAGAAATAACAGGAAAATTAAATGAAAAAGCAACAGGTGGCGAATATGTATTATTTGCAGGAAGAAAATATCGTGTAGTAGATAAAGATAGTAATGGCAATACAAAATTAATACTAGATGGATACTATGAGGAAACTTCTGGAACTCCATATGATATGTCATATGGTTCCAACAATACATTTTCAACAACAACAGGAATTGGACAAAAATTAAATACTGATGTACTAGATTGGTTAGTATCAAGTAATGATATTGAAAACAGAAATAAATTAGTAAATAATTATATATGGTATCAAAATGATTTTGATATTGGTAATGATTATAATATATCATTAAATGAAGAAAGTCCAACAAGAAGTATTCAGGCAACAGTAGGATTAATAAGAGTAGGAGAAATGTTATCAGGACAAAGTAACAGTATATTGACTAAAGGTTACACAAGTGCAAGCAGTTATAATAATGCCACAACATATTGGACAATGACGCCAAATACAAATAGTTCTTCCGCTTGGTACGTGAACAACCTTGGTTACGCCAACTACTATTCAGTTTCCTATACGTACGGTTTGCGTGCAGTTATAGTTGTTAACTCTGATGTCACCATTACCTCCGGTAATGGTACTTGGTCAAGTCCGTATGAAATATAAAAAGAAGATATGAAAAAATAAGTACAAACGAAGCAATCACACCTTGCCGAAGAAAATGGCAAGGTGAGGGTATTTGGGTGTAAGAATATACGTAGTTCTAACGCTTGGTTCGTGTACAACTATGGTAGCGCCAACAACAATTCAGTTTCCAATACGCGCGGTTTGCGTGCAGATTCCTTCTAAACTTAATTTATATGATTAAGGTTGTATAAAAAAAGAATTAGGAAACAATTCTTATTCCCTAGGGTAACCTAAAAATATTAGTGATGAAACAACTGTTTAAAAGTGGTTTAGTAGAGAAATCGAAAAATCGCTTTTTGTTTATATACTAGGAAAGTGCTTTGAAAAATTTTAAATAAGTATATTGACAAACATATGTACGTATGATAAAATTTAATCACGGTGGTGATAAAATGAAAATATATAAAGCATATAAATTTAGATTATATCCAAACAAAATTCAACAAGAATTAATAAATAAAACTTTAGGCAGTACTAGATTTA
>DVJX01000016.1 GCA_018716405.1 Candidatus Faecisoma merdavium
GCTATTTTATCATAAAAGGAAATAACATACAACACATACAACAAAAATAAAGAGAAAATTTGACAGGTTTTTGCTTGATATATCAACGTTTAGGGACCATTTTAGAGCTCACAAGTGTCAAACTCCCGAATAAAGAAAAGAATCTCCAAAGTCGAGTGACTTTGGAGATTTTCAATATACCTCGTTATTGGGCGCTTACTTTCTTTTATATTTTGTATAAAAGAAATATAAACAGGAAAAGGTTAGATTATCAGATTAAATATAATATTAAAAATATTTTACATAAAACTTGCTCTCCTTGTGATATTGATTTACTTAAAGTATAATTATGTTTTGTAAACAAATTGAATTGAGGATGCTTATGAAAAACAACAAAAATATCATATTACTTAAAGAGTTAGTTAAAACAGACTTTAAATTGAGGTATCAAGGAAGTGTGATGGGCTATGTTTGGTCTGTATTAAAGCCTTTAATGCTTTTTGCGGTAATGTATGTAGTTTTTATTTATTTTTTACGTTTTGGTGCGGATGTTCCACATTTTGCTGTGGCATTACTTTTAGGAATGGTATTATGGAGTTTCTTTACTGAAACTACTACTTTAGGTATGCAGTCAATTGTAATTAGAGGAGATTTATTACGGAAATTAAGTTTTCCTCAGGCAATTGTTGTACTATCAGTTTCGATTAATGCCTTTATAAATTTGTTAATCAGTTTAGTGATTGTCTTTATTTTTGGATTAATAAATGGAGTAGATATCTCAATATACGCTTTCTTAACACCTCTCTTACTAATAGAATTATATGCATTTTCATTAGGGGTTAGTTTTTTACTAGCGACACTATATGTTAGATTCAGAGACATTGCACCAGTTTGGGAGGTATTTCTTCAAATTGGTATGTATATGACTCCAATTATTTATCCAGTCACATTAGTAATGAATATTAATGAAAAGATGGCCAAAATATTAATGCTTAATCCAATGGCTCAAATTATTCAAGATATGCGTTATTTGATTACAAGTAAAGTAAATATTACTGTATGGCAATTAATCGCGAATAAGTTTATAGTTTGTATTCCTTATATTCTTCCATTTGTGGTCTTATTTGTTGGATATCGCGTGTTCAAACATCATTCAAATAAATTTCCGGAGATTGTATAAAATGAGTAAAGATATTGCAGTAAGAATCAGTAATGTAAAAAAATCATTTAAATTACCTACAGAAAGTACTAATAGTTTAAAAAGAACTATTGTTAATTATTTTAAAGGAATAAAGGGTTATCGTAAGCAAGATGTATTAAGAGATATTTCTTTTGAAGTAGAGAAAGGTGATTTTTTTGGAATAGTTGGTCGAAATGGAAGTGGCAAGTCAACACTATTGAAAATCATTTCTCAGATTTATGTACCTGATAGTGGAACTGTAGAAGTAAATGGTAGGTTAGTTTCATTTATCGAACTAGGAGTTGGCTTTAATCCAGAATTAACTGGAAAAGAAAATGTCTACTTGAATGGTGCAATGTTAGGATTTTCGAAAAATGAAATTGATGATATGTACAACGATATTGTAGAATTTTCTGAACTTCATGATTTTATGAACCAAAAATTAAAAAATTATTCTAGTGGGATGCAAGTAAGATTAGCATTTGCAGTAGCAATTCAAGCAAAGAGTGATATATTAGTTTTGGATGAAATTCTTGCAGTTGGTGACGAAGCTTTTCAACGAAAATGTAATGATTATTTTCTTGATGCGAAAAAATCAGACAAAACAGTAATCCTAGTTACTCATTCAATGGATGCAGTAAGAAAATATTGTAATAAAGCTGTACTGATTGATAAAGGAGAAATCAAGATATTTGGTACACCAAATGATGTTGCTAATCAATATTCACTTGATAATGTACAGCAATCAGGAAGTGCTACAGTTATTGAACCGGATGATACAAAAGTAAGCAATCAAAATAAAGTCGATGAAATTAAAATTGAATCAGAAATACGGAATGTAGAAGTTAAATTATTATCTAAAGAAATAATAAATGAAACTGACCGAAAGGTTAGATTTTCTGTTGCGTATGAATGTATAAATCAATTAGATACATATATCGCTTTTTCAATGTTAGATATTGATAGAAATGTCTGGATATATAATGATAATTCAAAGAATCATATAAATTCAGGAATAGGTATTTTTTATCAAGAGTATGAATGTAATCTAAATATGATTAATCCATGTAACCTACAGTTAAATGTATCTATCAGAAATACGAGTGACGAACCGATCTTTATTGTAGATAGTGCCCATTCACCGATGATTGTTGTGTCACAAGATAAATTTGATTCAAAACGAGATAAGATTTCTAGTTCTGGAATTGTAAGAAGAAATGGAGAATGGATGAATATTAATGGAAACAAATAGTACAAACAAAGTGTCTGTTATCGTAACAAGTTATAATCACGAGAAATATATCGAACAGTGCATACAGAGCATTTTTAATCAGACATATAAAAATATAGAGTTAATTATTATTGATGATGGTTCAACAGATTCATCACCTCAAAAAATTAATAAATTAGTAACACATTCACCATTTGAAGAAACAACTGTTATTGTTCAAGAAAATAAAGGCGCGTGTGTATCTAGAAATATTGGTCTTGATAAAGCTACTGGTGACTTCGTTTTAATGGTTGATAGTGATAATTATTTGGATAATAATTATGTTAAAGAAGGGGTAACTCTATTACAAGATTCAGGAAAAGATATTGCATATTATTCTCTCAAATTTGCTGATACAGGTAATCTTTTGAATGATGTTCCTGAATATAATGAGGATTATTTTGGTTTAGTGAACTATATCGATACATGTTCTGTAATTAGATCAAGTATAATAAAAAACCACCGATTTGATTTACAATTAAACAGGCTATTTATGCAAGATTATGATTTCTTTATGGGGTTGATTTCGGATGGTGCAAGGCCGATTAAAGTAAAAAATGCATTTCTTAATTATAGAATCCTTGAAAATTCTGTTGGTAATCGAGGAGACGGAATAGAGAAAAGAAAAAAATGGTTTGAAGTCTATCAATATATCAAAGGAAAATATCCAAATATCGGTGGCAGATTAACTATTGATTTGGCTAATAGTTATGATGAACTTTATTTACAATATAAAAAAGAAATCAAGTATCTAGATAATCTATATAAGGATAAGCTTATTACAATCGAGAGATTACAGTCTCAAATTAATGATAAAGAAACTCATATAAAAAATTTAGAATCAATAAATAGTCAAATAGTAAATTCTAAAATTTGGTTAGCTGGAAGAATAGTTACTTTTCCAGTTAGAAAAATGAAGGTTTTTTTAAAAAAATTTAAAACTGCATTGATAGTATATAGATCTTCTGGGTTAAAAGGTGTAATTCAAACAATTAAACATAAATCGAATCCAAATGCTCAAAGTTATGAAATATCTTTCAAACATTGGATTGATACAGTTGAAAAGAATGAGTTGTTGAGTGATAAAATTAATAGGGAGAAATTTGCTTACAAACCATTAATCTCAATATTGATTCCTACTTATAATGTTGATAAAAAGTGGTTACAGAAATGTATTGAGTCCATTGAGAATCAATGGTATGACAATTGGGAAGTTTGTATTGCAGATGATGCATCTACAAAGAAGGAAACTATTGGGTATCTTAAATCATTACAAAACAATTCAAAATATCACATTATTTTTAGAAAAAATAATGGTCATATTTCTGAAGCAACAAATTCAGCATTGGATATTGCTAAGGGAGAATATATTGCTTTACTAGATAATGATGATACACTGATGCCAAATGCATTATATGAAGTTGTAAAAGTACTAAACGAAAATCCAGATATTGCAATGATATATTCCGATGAGGATAAAATAGATGAAAATGATAATAGATTTGATGCACATTTTAAACCTGACTGGTCCCCAAGTTTAATCTTGAATCAGAATTATATTTCACATCTAGGTGTTTATAGAACAGATATTAGTCGTAATATTGGTGGTTTCAGAAAAGGATTTGAAGGGTGTCAGGATCATGATTTTGTTTTACGGTTTGTTGAATGTATAAAAGATAATCAAATTAAGCATATACCCAAAATACTTTATCATTGGCGCGCAATATCTACCTCAACTGCCGCAAATGGGAATCAAAAAGAGTATGCCTTTAATAATGGAATAAAAATGATTGAGGAGACTTTAGCAAGAAGAAATATTTCTGGAACTGTAACAAAAGGAAAATATCCTGGGCTTTATAATATTAAGTATGATGTAATAGGAAACCCTCTTGTAAGTATTATCATTCCTACAAGAAATGGTTATGATGATTTAAAAAAATGTGTTGATTCAATTATAGACACATCAACTTATAATAACTATGAAATAATCATAGCTGATAATGGAAGTGATGATCCAAATATTTTTAAATTATTTAAAACCTATAGAGAAAAGTTGGGGTCAAAATTTATTGTTGATAGATTGGATATGCCTTTTAATTATTCCAGAATAAATAATCTAGCTACACAGATCGCAAATGGAGATTATTATCTATTTCTTAATAATGATACAACTGTAATTACTCCAAGTTGGATTGAAATAATGCTTGGTTTTGCTCAATTTCCTCAAATTGGTTGCGTTGGAGCAAAATTATGGTATCCAGATAATACAATTCAACATGGAGGTGTAATATTGGGAACTGGTGGTGTTGCTGGTCATACCTTTATTAATAGTACAAGTAATGATCCTGGCTATTTCAGCAGATTATATACTGATTTTAATTATACAGCTGTAACTGCGGCATGCTTGATGGTTAGTAAAAATGATTTTAATAAAGTGAATGGTTTTGATGAAAAACTTGAAGTTGCATTTAATGATGTTGATTTATGCATCAGAGTTTATCAATTGGGAAGGTATAATGTTTGGGCGCATAATGCTGAGTTATATCATTATGAATCAAAATCTAGAGGCTTGGAAGATACCCCAGAAAAAATTAAACGATTTAATAGCGAAATTGAAAAAATGAAATCTAAACATGGAACATTATTAATAAATGATCCTGCTTATAATATTAATTTATCATTAAATCATTTACCATTTACTGTTGTAGGGAGAGATAATTAGTGTTTATCTTAGATGTTTTAAAAAAATATAAAATACATCATATTATATTTTCAATAATTCTTTTAGTTTTATCACAGTTAATATTAAATTATTTACCATTTCAATTGCCTAATTACGATAGAATGCTAATATCGATTTTATTTATTAGTTTATATTATATTTTGACGAGTATTGTAAATAACCATATTTCTTCATTTAATCTTTTTGCAACTATAATGTGTTTTGGAGTAATAGTTAGCTTAATAAAACCGGTTCAAGTAGGTTTAGATGAAGAAACGCATTTATTTAATACCATAAGTTTAGCAGATAGTTTTGTTTTAAAGAGGGCAAATACTGAATATTATGATTATAACAGTGTATTAAATCATGACATATTAAGAAATCCAGATAACTATAAAGCTGATAAATATTGGAGAAAAGTTGAACATAGAAAAACAAAAGTTGAAGGAAAAATAGTAGGTTTTAATAGTATTGTTTATTTTCCAGCAGCAATAGGTTGGAAATTAGGTTCACTCTTTTCAAAAAAAATTATTGTATCTTATTATTTAGGTAGAATTTTTAATATACTTGCATTTGCTATTTTGGCAGCAATTGCATTTAGAATTAGTAAGTATTATAAAGATGCAATTTATTTCTTTTCTTGCTTACCATTTTCAATTCATTTATGTTCTAGTTATCAATATGACAATATTTATTTAGGAATCTCCCTAATAACAATTGCATTATTAACTAACTTATATGTAGAAGATCAAAGTATTTCATATAGAGAAATAATATTATTTAATCTAGTTTGTTTTTGTTTTAGTTTTTCCAAGATTCCTTACGTACTTCTAGGGGCATTATTAATATTATTCCCAACAAGGTGCTTTAAAGAAAATGCTGGAAGATTAGTATCAATGATTGTATTTTTTGTTCAATTGATATGTTCCTTTGCAACGATGTTTGTAATTAATATCGGGAAAGTTCCGTTAATTGAAGGTGAAACTCCAAATATCATTTTCTTTATTAAACATCCTCTCCCATTTATTCGTACTTTATTTGATATTGTTCCAAATAGTATAGAGAATATCGCTAATCCTATTGTAGTTCCTATTGTTCCGTCTAGATTCTTATCAATTATTACAATATTTATTTTTGTTATGGTAGTAGTATTGATATCTGCAAATCTTGAATTTAAAATTGATAGAATAGGACAGCTAGTTATTTTGGGGTTATTTATTACTATTTCTGGAGCTATTATTTATGCTATTTCTGGTGATTTACGAGTGTTTAAAATGGGGGATATTAATGTTGGTGGAGTACAGGGAAGATATTTCTTTTTCATGTTGTTAAGTTTACCTGCTTTTCTGTCTCATGATATTCAAAAATATTTATGTAAAGGTAAGTATAAGTTAGATTCATTTTTATATTATTGTATAACATATTTGAATATCTTGACAGTCGGGGTTATGATTTATTCTCAAATAGCACATAAATTATAGAGGAGATAAAAATGAGAGTATTAATGATTATTCCTGCTTATAATGAGGAAGAGAGCATCATACAGACTGTTCAACAAATTGAATCATATAAAGAATTTTGCGACTTTACTTTGGATTACGTAATCATTAATGACGGTTCAACGGATAAAACTCAGGAGATTTTAGATAGATATGAATTCAATCATGTTCAGTTGGTATTGAACTTAGGTATCGGGGGAGCAGTACAAACTGGATATAAATATGCATTGGAGAATGGATATGATATTGCAGTTCAGTTTGATGGGGATGGACAACATGATATTTGCTCATTAAAGAATTTAATTCAACCAATTATCGATGGAAAAGCGAATTTATCTGTTGGTTCACGTTTTGTTGGCGGAAACAAGTCGGGCTTTCAGACAACTTTTATGAGACGATTTGGAATCAAGATAATTTCTTCATTTATTTTGATTACAACTGGTAAAAAAATATTAGATACAACATCTGGATATCGTGCTGCTGATCAACGAGTGATTAATTATTTTGCACGTCGTTATCCTACAAAATATCCTGAACCTGAATCTATGGTACATTTACTTAAAAGAGGATTTGATATTACTGAAACTCCAGTGAATATGTTTGAACGCCAAGGTGGAGAATCCTCAATCACACCTATTAAATCAATTCGTTATATGTGTGAAGTATGTTCTTCTATCTTAGTAACTGCATTGATGAAGGAGGGTGACTAGGATGATTTTCAATATTGTAATGATTGTTACAGCTATCATTTTTTTGTATATGGTTATAAGAGGTATCAATCGAAATAAAATATTGTTAGAGAATGCTTTTGTCTGGTTGTTAATTGGAATAGGGATGTTAATTTTCTCTATTTTTCCTAAAGTTCCAGAATGGCTTGCAATACACTTGGGCTTCCAGGTTACCTCTAATTTCATTTTGTTTTTAGCTGTAAT
>DVJX01000017.1 GCA_018716405.1 Candidatus Faecisoma merdavium
TAAATCTAGTACTGCCTAAAGTTTTATTTATTAATTCTTGTTGAATTTTGTTTGGATATAATCTAAATTTATATGCTTTATATATTTTCATTTTATCACCACCGTGATTAAATTTTATCATACGTACATATATTCGTCAGTATACTTATTTAAAATTTTTCAAAGCACTTTCCTAGTATATAAAAAAGAGGAAAAAATCCTCTTTTTAAATTAAAACTAATGATGCTAATGTTGATATTACCATAATTGCTAACATAACAATAGCCATTATTTTTCCTATTTTTTCGTTTTTCAAATTAATCACCTTAGTTAATTATACTATAAATTTAATAAAAAAGGAATATTTTTTTAAATTTTTAATATCTTTAAATAGGTGAAAATATGGACAAACTTAAAATAAAAATAAATAAAAAAATATTTGTATTTCTATTCGTATTAATGTTAATTGGAATAATAGCTGGATCAATTTTTACAACAATATTAAATAGTTCTGATAAAAAATTAGTTGTTGATCATTTAAATGATTTTATTAATAATATAAATAATAACAAATTAGATTATTTATTTTCCTTAAAAAGTAATTTGATTACTAATATTAGCTATGTAATGTTAATATGGTTATTAGGAATTTCTGTTATCGGTCTTCCTATTATAATTATTATGTTTTTTACTAAATGTTTTATTTTAGGCTTTAGTGTCGGTTCAGTTCTAATAACTTTCAAATTAAAAGGAATATTAGTAAGTTTAGTATATGTATTCCCAGGTCAAGTTATTAGTTTATTATTTTTGCTATTATTAATGATGTATTCAATGAGTTTTACCTTTAGAATGTTTTATGCTATATTAAAAAAGAAATCTTTGGATTTCAAATTAATAATAAATAAATATTTTAAAATATTATTAATTGTTTTAGGTGTAATTATTTTAATGAGTTTATATGATACATATTTAATGCCACGTTTAATAAAACTTTTAATTCCTTTTATTATATGATATAATTAATAAAGGTGAAGAAGTATGAAAAAAGTTGTTGTAGGAATGTCAGGTGGTGTTGATAGCAGCGTAGCAGCTATCTTACTTAAAGAACAAGGTTATGAAGTAATTGGATTATTTATGCGTAATTGGGATGCTTCTTTAAATAATGATATATTAGGCAATCCTACTTTAAATAATAATATTTGTCCTCAAGAACAAGATTATAATGATGCAATTGAAGTGTGCAAAAAAATAGGTATTCCATTACATAGAATAGATTTTGTTAAAGAATATTGGGATTATGTATTTACTTACTTTTTAGATGAACTAAAAAAAGGAAGAACCCCTAACCCTGACATAATGTGTAATAAATATATTAAATTTGATATGTTTTTAAAAGAAGCAATTAAATTAGGCGCTGATTATATCGCTACTGGTCATTATGCGAGAATAATTGATGGTAAATTATTAAGAGGAGTTGATGATAATAAAGACCAAACTTATTTTTTATCTCAAGTATCAAAAGAACAATTAAAAAATGTTTTATTTCCAGTGGGACATTTAAATAAAAAAGAAGTAAGAGAAATTGCTAATAAATATGATTTAATTACAGCTAATAAAAAAGATTCAACTGGTATTTGTTTTATTGGTGAAAGAAATATTACTAAATTTTTAGAAAATTATTTACCTAATACTCCAGGCAATATAGTTAATATTGAAACTAATGAAGTTATAGGTAAACACATTGGTTTGATGTATTATACAATTGGTCAAAGAAGAGGACTTAATATAGGTGGTTATGAAGATAGAATGTTTGTTGTTGGAAAAGATTTAAACAAAAATATCTTATATATATCACTAGGCAATAGTGAATATTTATATAGTGATTCATGTATAGTTACAGATATTAATTGGTTAGGAGATAAATTTATTACTAAATGTACAGCTAAGTTTAGATATCGTCAGCCAGATAATGATGTTGAGTTAGAATTCATTGATGATTATGTTTTAGTTAAATATCCTCAAAAAATTAAATCAGTTACACCTGGACAAGCTTGTGTATTTTACCTAGGTGAACAATGCTTAGGTGGTGGAATTATCAAGGAAGTAAGAAAGAATAATGAAAAACTTTGGTATCTCTAAAGTTTTTTTAATATACTTTTACTTTACACTTGACATTTGACAATAATGTGATAAAATGAATGTAGGAGGGTAAATAAAATGAATAAATTAGACGAGTTATTACACGAACTTGGTATATCAAAAGTAAAATTAGCTAAATATTTAGGTGTATCTAGACAAATGATATACAATTATTTAGAATTAGATAATATTAATAAATGGCCTAAAGATAAAAAAGTTCTTTTATTAAATTTATTAGGGGTTAAATCATCGGAAGAAATTAATAAAATAAAAATTACAACTGACTATATATATGAAGTTGATTCTAGATTAAATTCTTTATCAAAAAATAACAATAAGGAAGACAATATAGCTTTTGATGGATTGGGGAAAAAGCAAAAAATATTACTTCAAGATATTGTTGAATTACTAAAAGAAAAAATAGAAGACGAAAATGATAGTGATGGATATTATACATTATTATATTTATATCATTATCTACAATCTATCGATAATTCAAAAGAATTAAAATATATTTTAGGTTATGTATCTAAAGCGGCAGGTTTTACTAAACCAATGGAATTTGTTTTTGATGAAGAACAACAGTTTACTTTTGAAAGTATTTTGTTTTCTGCTTTCTCTTTATATAATGGTGGCGGAGCTTCTAAAACTAAATTAGCAGCATCTCATGAAAGATTTGTAGCTCAAATTGAACATAAAATAGAAGAAAAAATGAGTAGAACAATGCAATTAAATACTGTAAAAGTTCAAGCATTAAAAGAATTAGGATATACTGAAATAAATGAAAATAATGCAACAGAAGTATTTGAAAAAATAGCTGAGATTCAATCGAGAAAAGTAACTAATTAAGTTGGTGATGTTTATGAAAAAAATAATTAAATTTTAAGAGCAATGGATTTAATAGATTTATTGGCTCTTTTTTTAATAGTTAAAGGAGTATTTATAATGGATGTAACAAATTTAATGATTAGAAAATTTAATATTAAAGAATTAGGATATGATTTTATGGGGTATTCTTTACAGAAAAATTCAGTTTTAACTTTTCATCATTTAATAATACCAAATAGATTAGGTGGACATAGAACACTTGATAATGGAGCTATTTTGTGTGGCGATACTGCCCATACATATCTTCATTTAATAGAGTTAATCAATGAAAAAGTTTTTAAATTAATTACTGAAGAAATGATTGATATGAACATAAAAAGAGAATTAAGTATTGTTAATTTAAAAAGAATTAATGAAATTTTATGTGAATTTGAAAAAGCAAATTGGGATAAAAGAAATTCTAAAGATGAATTTATTATAAAGGAAAAATATAAAATAAGAATGTTTAATTAAACTGTAAATTTAAGTGTAAAAATGTATATAAATTTAAATAGGATATTGAATATATTCTTTTTTTTGATATACTAGGAAATAGTAATGTTTTAAGAAACATATTATTAAGTAGTTTGGAGGTATTGTATGAAAAGACATTTAAATAGAAGAGGCAAAATACTAGTTTTAAGTTTGAGTTTAATTATTTTAATAAGTGGAATATTTGTAATAAAAGGATTCAATAAAAATGAAGAAGTTCATATATTGGAAAGCACAGATAATTATGATTTAAAAATTGATTATCCTAATGTAGAAAATAAAAAAATAAAGAAAAAAATAGATGAATATGTAAAAGAACAAAAGGATAATTTTCTTAATAATGTTAAAGAAATAGAAGATTTAGAACAACCAAAATATGATTTTAATTTGAGTGTTAATGTAAATGATTACAATGATATTATTCGTGTTTATATGTTAACATTTGCCTATACTGGAGGAGCTCATTATACTAGAGATGATACAAGTTTATATTTTGATAATAAAACAAAAGAATTTGTTGATTTAAAATATTTCTTTAAAGATGAAGAAGCATTTAAAAAATTATCTAGTATCGCTTATTATTATGTTTTAAAATTAGAAGATAAAACATTTGACGAATTATGGGTTAAAAGAGGAACTGATCCAACAATCGATAATTATAGACATTTTAATTTTAAAGATGAAGGTTTAGAAATATTATTTCCACCTTATCAAATTGCTTCATGGGCTGATGGCGAAATAAAAATTACCATACCTTACGAAGAAATAAACGATTTAATAAAAGAAGAATATAGAAATACAAGTAAAGAAGAAGAAGTTGTAAGTATCATTCCTGAAGTAAGAGATTTAACTAAATATCAAGATAAAAAATTAATTGCTTTTACTTTTGATGATGGACCTAGTGAAACTAATACTAATTATTTATTAGATAATTTAGATAAGTATGATGCTAAAGTTACTTTCTTTGTTTTAGGTAGTAGGGTGAATAGTAATAAAGAAACAATTAAAAGAGCTTATTTAGAAGGGAATGCTATTGGCAGTCATACTTATAATCATAGAAATTTAAATTTATTAAGTGATGTTGCTTTAATGGATGAAGTTAAAAAAACTAATGAAGCTATTAAAGAGGTAATTGGTACGAGTCCAACTTTATTAAGACCACCTTATGGTAACTTAACTGATCATGGTAAAGAACTTGCTAATATGAGTATTGTTTTATGGAATATTGATCCTTTAGATTGGAAATATAAAGATAAAAATAGAGTAGCTAATGAAATTATTGAACATGCTCATGATGGAGCTATTGTATTAGTTCACGATATATATAAATCATCAGTAGAAGGCGCTTTACTCGCTATGGAAGAATTACAAAAACAGGGTTATGCTTTTGTAACAATTAATGAAATGGCACAACTAAGAGGTATTGAATTAGATACAACAACATCATATTTCAGTATGAAAAAACAGTAAAATGTTTTATTTCATAAAAATAATTGATTTAAAAAAATGATTGAGTAATTTCAATCATTTTAATTTTGTAATTTATTTAATTTATCATAAACACTTTTTAAAGTAGTTTCATATTTACTTGTTGTTTTAGGAACATAGTATTTTCTATTTTTAATTTTATCTGGTAAATATTGTTGCTTAACAAATGCATTAGGATAGTCATGAGGATATTTATAATCTTTTGAATTTGTTTTAATATGATTAGGCACATTACCAGTATTACCATTTCTAATATCTAATAAAGCATTATCTAAAGCAACATGAGCAGAATTTGATTTAGGAGATAGTGCAAGTTCAACTACAACTGTAGCAAGCGGTATTCTTGCTTCAGGTAATCCTAATCGTTCGCAAGCATTAATGCAAGCATCTACTTTAGGTCCCATCGATGGATTAGCTAGTCCTATATCTTCATAAGCAATAACTGTCATTCGTCTATAAATACTATCTAGATCTTCAGCTTCAATTAATCTAGCTAAATAGTGTAAACTAGCATTAACATCACTACCTCTAATTGATTTTTGAAAAGCAGATAATACATCATAATGACCATCTTCATTTTTATCGTGAAAGAATACCGGTTTACTATTTATTTTTTTAATATGTTCAATATTTACTATTTTATCACTACTAGAATAATAAGATACTTCTAATAAATTATAAGCAAATCTTAAATCTCCACCTGATAATTTAACAATATGATTAATTGCTTCGTCATCAATTTGGATATTTTCTAAATATTTAATACCCTTTTCTAAAGCTGCTTTAATATCTTCATTATCCAGTTCTTTTAATTCAAATATTTGGCATCTACTTCTAATTGCAGGATTTATTTTATGATATGGGTTAGATGTAGTCATACCTATTAATGTAATTAATCCATTTTCTAAATATGGTAATAATAAATCCTGTTTATCTTTATTTAATCTATGAATTTCATCCATAATAATAATATATTCATTATTATACTTAGCTTCATTTATAGCCTCATCAAAATCTTTTTTATTATTTATAACAGCATTTAATAAAATGTATTTATAACCTAATTCATTTACAATTGCAGTAGCAATACTAGTTTTACCGATACCAGGTTTACCATATAAAATCATTGAAAATAATTTTTTATTTTTTACTAAATTTGTTAATATTTTATCTTCGCCAATTAAATGTTTTTGACCAACAATATCATCCAATTTAGTTGGTCTTAAAATGTGTGCTAAAGGTTCCATTTACATCACCATACATTATTTTATCAAAATTATTAAAAAAATAATAGAGTGTGGTATAATTATATAGGTGATAATATGAATTTTATACCAAATAAAGATGATTTTAATAACAAAGCTTTAGAATTCAAAACATATTTATTGATTGATAAAAAATATAGTAATGAAACAATTAATTCATATATGAATGATTTATACAAATATTATAATTATATAAATAAAAAAAAATTAAATATTAATAATATTAAAAGAAAAGATATAATGGAATATACAAAATATTTAAGAGAACAACAATTATCTACTAGTTCTATTAATCATAATATTTCAGTTTTAAGAACATTTTATAAATTTTTAGTATTATCTAATAGATTTGTAACAGATCCAATGGAATATTTAGAAGTTCCAAAATTAAGAAAAACTTTACCAAAAGTATTATCTATTGATGAAGTTAAAAAATTGTTAGATATTGATTTAGTTGATAAATATAGTTATCGCAATAAAGCAATGTTAGAATTAATGTATGCTACAGGCCTTAGGGTAAGTGAATTAGTTAATTTAAAACTAAATGATATTGACTTAGATAGTGATTTAATAAGAACTTTAGGTAAGGGAAGTAAAGAAAGAATAATTCCAATTGGTGATTATGCTATATATTATTTAAAAAAATATATATTGGAATATCGAAAAGAATTACTTAAAACTAATACTGATTATATATTTTTAAATAATCACGGTAAAAAATTATCAAGACAAAGTTTTTATAAATTAGTAAAAGAATTAGCTATTAAAAAAAATATTAAAACAGAGTTTTCTCCTCATACTTTAAGACATTCTTTTGCTACGCATTTGCTTGATAGAGGCGCTGATATAGTAAGTATCAAAGAAATGTTAGGCCATAGTTCATTATCTACTACACAAATATATACTCATATTTCAAATCAAAAATTAAAAGATGAATATACCAAATTCCATCCTCACGGATAATTTAGAATTAATTAAATATTTGTTTAGTATTAAAGATTATGAATATAAAAAATTTAACGAAAGAATTATTAAAACCAATAATATTATTGGAGTTAGAATTCCTGTTTTAAAGAAAATAGCAAAAGAAATAGCTAAAAAAGATTATTTAACTTTTATTAAAAATAATAAACATAAATATTATGAAGAAATTATGCTTCATGGACTAGTTATTACTTATTTAAAAGATTATAATGAATCGATTAAACTATTTGACGATTATATTAATTACATTGATTCTTGGGCTACTTGTGATTCAGTTGTTTTAAATTATAAAATTATTAATAAAAATTTAGATAAATACTTAATTAAAATTAAAGAATATTTAAAAAATAATAAACCTTTTATTAATAGAGTAGGGATAGTATCGTTATTTTACTATTTAAATGGCGATTATATCGATGAAGTGTTCGATATGGTAAATTGTATTAAAAGTGATGAATATTACGTTAAAATGGCTATTACATGGCTTATTTCGATATGTTTAGTAAAATATTATGATAAAACATTAAAATTTTTAGAAAATTGTAATTTAGATGATTGGACATATAATAAATCATTACAGAAAGCTATCGAATCATATAAAATAAAAGATAAAGATTATTTAAGAAAATTAAAACGAATTTAATAATTTAAAAACTTAATATCTGTTATTAAGTTTTTATTTGTTCATATAATTTTATAGGTGATATCAATGAATAATATATCATTTGCTTTTATTTTAACTATATTAGCTGGTTTATCTACGATGCTTGGATCAATATTTATATTTAAGAAAAAAAATGAAAATATAATTATAGCATCTTTAGCTTTTGCTTCAGGAGTAATGTTTACAGTATCTATTACTGATTTAATACCAGAATCATATAATTTATTAATTAATATTTTCCCTAAGTTTCCTGCTATTATATATATGTTAATATTTGTTGTAAGTGGTATTTTGTTTTCTATGTTTATTGATAAATACATTCCAACAGATAATAGTTTGTATAGAGTAGGGGTATTTGCTATGTTAGCTATAATAATACATAATATTCCAGAAGGTATAGCAACTTTTATGGCTACTAATACTAATATTATGTTAGGAATATCTTTGACGATAGCTATAGCATTACATAATATTCCAGAAGGAATTAGTATATCAATACCAATATATTATGCTACTAATAGTAAATTTAAAGCTATTTTTTATACATTCATATCAGCTATATCTGAACCATTTGGTGCATTATTGACTTATCTTTTTTTAAGTAATTACATTAATGATAGAATCATGGGATTTTTATTTGGTATTATTGCTGGAATTATGATTCATATATCGATGTATGAATTACTACCAACTTCTAAAAGTTATAATAAATTAAATATAACATATTTATTTTTTATTTTAGGAGTAATACTTATGTTAATAAATCATTTTGTTTTTTAATATAATTATGTTATACTTATTATATGGTGATGTATATCATGAATGATAAAGTGAAAATTATAGTTGATTATATAAGTAAAGAAATTAGTAGTGGTGAAAATTGTGAGTTAAATTGTACATTATTTGAAGTAAATTATAATGTTGTTTTTCTAGCACCAAATCCTTTAAAAAAAATTAACATTCCAAGTATTTTAGTTATTCCAAAAAGTGATAAAATAAATAATCGACTAATATTAGAAGTTAATAATTGTGACTCATTAGATTTAACTGAAATGTTAATTGATGGGGGATTGGTAGTACAAAAATTAGCTGCAATTACAAATGGATGCTATTCAACTATGATTATTCCTATATTACCATCTATAAATGAGAATGGAATATATTTCCAACATTTATCAAAGGAATGTTTTGAATTACCAGAAAATGATAAGTATTTTAGAATTGATGAACAAATAATTAGAATAATAAATGAAGCAAAAGAAATACTAAAAAGTAAATATAAAGTTACTTGTCTTGATAAAATTTTTTTGAATGGCTATTCATCTTCAGGAGTTTTTGCTCAAAGGTTTTCTTTAATTCATCCTGAAATAATAGAAATTGCATGTATTGGAGGTGCAATTTGAAGTATTCCTATACCTTCTAAAAAAATCGGTTATCCGGTTGGAATAGAAGATTTTGATTTATTATTTAATAGAACTTTTGATATAAAAAATTATTCACAAATAAAATTTGTATATTATGTTGGTGAATTTGAAGATAAAATGAAAGCAAATAATAGATTAAATGAAGATTTATTACCTTGTCCTATGCATGATATGAGCTATTTTGATAAAAGCACACCACTTGAAGTAGGCCAAAAACAAAGAAATTTGTTTGGAAAAAATATGTTTGCAAGAATTAATAAAATAATTGAAATTTTAACGAAAATTTACGGTATAAATATAAAATTAATAGTTATTCCTGGAAGAACACACAATAATCAAAGTGGTCATGGTGTAAATGAATTTACTATAAGAATTCCTGCCAAATTTTATAGACAAATTTCAGAAAAAGAAAAAAGACTATAAAATCGTCTTTTTTTCTTGGGTTAAAACTTATTCAAAATCATAATTTGAAGAAGTATTAGCATTAGCGTTTGTAGTTTCTTGTTTATTCATGTTAGAATTCATTTTGTTTTCTTTGCATGATTTATTAGAATTACAATTTTTTGCTTGTTTATTCTTTTTCATTTTATCACCCATTAATATTATTAACAGTTTATTTGATTTTATTTATTAATGTTATTGTTAAAAAATGGTAATATTTTAAAGTACAATTGACAATAGTTTATTCATTTTGATATCATATAAATATGAAGATAAGTCTATTAATTTATTTCTATATATAAAATATACTTATTAAATAATTTAATTAAATACAAAAAATAATGCAAATTTATTTTAAAATCAATTAGTTAACATAATATATATTATCGGAAGTTGAATAATTATTAAAAAAGACATATATTAGTGTCTTTTTATAATGCCAAAATAAATAATTCTAACCCTAATTGTTTATCTATTTTACCAGTTTTAATAGATATATCTAAATTTGCTAATTGTTTTAAATAATTTAATAATATATCTGAATCATATTTTTTTGAATTTTGATTAGCCAATTTAACTCTATATGGATGTATTTTTAATATACTAGCAATATTATTCTCTGTATAACCATTTAAATATAATTCTTTGACTTGATACATTATTCTTATTTGATTAGCTAAAGCAATTATAATTGCGATTGGTTCTTCATTTAATTTAATTCGATCTTGATATAACATAATAGCTTCATTTTTATTTTTATTTATAATAGCATCAATCAATTTAAAATTATTTACTTCTAATGATTTTGATATTAAATTAGTTATATCATCTTTAGTTATATTTTTATCTTTATCTTTATATATTTTTATTTTACCAATTTCGGTAGCAAGTAGGGTAGTATCATCCCCTACTCGTTCTAATAAATATTTTATATTGTCAGTTGATATATTATAATCACTAAATAATTCCTTTACTAAAGAAATATTATCTATACTATTAAATTCTTTAACAATACCTATTTTTTTTATTAATTTTGTTATTTTTTTTCTTTCATCTATTTTATCGTTATTAACAATAAAAATTAAAATTGTATTATCATTTATATTATTTAAATAATTTTCTAAAATTGTTGTATCTTGTTCTAATACTTTTTTTGAGGTCCCAGTAAATATATAACTATTATTAACAATAATTATTTTTTTATCATCAAATAATGACATACTACTAGCATCATTAATTATGTCAGTTAAATATGTATTAGTTAAATCGTATTTATTTATATTTATCTCATCAATATTATTATCTTCTATTATTTTACTTATTTCCTTATTTATTAAATAATTAATAGTTCCATATAATATATATATCATACCACTCACCTACTTCATTATACTATAAATTTAGTAAAAATTAAAGTAAATTTATAGTTGATAAAACAAGATGATTAATTTACAATTAATATTGAAATATATTTAATAGTTAGGTGTTTTGCTCCGTATGAAACGGAGGTGATCTTTATGAATTTTAAATTAAATGAAAGGAATAAAGATGAAATTAGTCGTTGTATTCGCAATGATTGTGTTTTATACAGTTATTGTTTTAAAAAACAAAGATTAAAAGTCAAAACACCGAATCATCTTTGAAACGGTGTTTGCTTAAAAAATAATGAGTAGACATCTAACACTGCAATATTAAATGTATCCCTTTTTTATTATATGAAATTTCTTTCATCTATATACATTGTATAACATATAATTAATTTTGTCAAACAGTTTTTAATTTTTCCTTTTTCCAAATAAACTTAATAATTTTAAGAATAAGTTAATAAAATCTAAATATAGTTCTAAAGCACCATAAATAGCTAAATTATCTTGTGGAAATGTATCTAAATTGTATTTTACTTTTTGAATGTCATAAGCTGTATAACCTAAAAATATAATAATACCTATTATAGTCAAGATTAAATCAAATGTTTCATTACCAATAAACATATTAATTAAGCTACAAATAACTATTGCAAATAATCCCATAAATAAAAATGTACTAAATTTACTTAAATCAATTTTTGTAAAATGACCGATTAGTGCAAATATACCAAATAGTAATGCAGTTATCCCAAATACATAAATCATCGAATATAACTCATAAACTAAAAATAAAAATGAAAAAGTAAGTCCTGTTACAAATGAATAAAGTAAAAAACATATTTTAGCAGTAGTACTACTCATAGTTCGTATTTTTAGTGAAAAGAATATGACTAATCCTATTTCAATAATTGCATAAACAATAAATGGTACTTGAGCTACTAACAATAAAATATCATAGCTATTAGATACTACATATCCAGTTAAAAATGTTACTAACAATCCTAAAAACATCCAACCAAACATTTTAGAATAAACTTCTCTTAATTCCATATCAATTCCTCCTATAGTTAATTATATCATAATATTTAAAAAAAAGCATTATATATGCTTTTTTATATTTCAAAATAAAATGTTGTTCCACCATTCATTTTACTTTCAACACCATATTTAAATTTATGGCTTTCTAATATCGTTTTAACAATCGATAAACCAATTCCAGTACCAATTACATTCCTTTTATGTTTTTTCTTAGAATGATAGTATTTTTCCCAGATATGAGTTAAGTCTTCTTCTTTGATACCTTTGCCGGTATCTTTAATTTCAACTCTTATTTTTTTATCTTTGATTACATTGATAATTATTTTATTATCTTCACCAGTATAATTAATTGCATTATTTATTAAATTATAAATAACTTGTTCTATTTTCTTTTTATCAGCATTTATTATAACTTCTTCTGGAGTATTTACTTCAAAAATATAACCTTCTGTTTCTTTATAAATACTATATCTTTTAATAATATTGTTAATTAATGTAACTAAATCAAATTCTTCTTTATTTATAGTATCTTTGTTAGCTTGAATTTTAGATAAAGTTAATATATCTTCAACTAAAATATTTAATCTTTCTGTTTCTTCGATTATAACGTTTAAATTTTCATTTCTTTTTTCTTCATTGTTATAGTTTAAATCTCTAATCATTTCAGCATAACCTTTTATCATAGTAAGTGGGGTTTTAAGATCGTGTGATACATTAGCAAGTAAATCTCTTCTTAATTCATCGGTATGTTCTAATTCACCTTTTGCATAATTTAAAGTATTAGCAAGTTCGTCTATTTCAAATATCTTAGAATTATTATCGAATTTGAAGTTATAATTGCCATTGGCTAGTTTTAAAGCTTTTTTGTTTATATCTTCAATTGGCTTACTTATTCGTTTAGAAATAAAATATCCAATTATAAATGCTAGAATAGAAACTATAATAGTTACAATGATTAATTGATTAGATAATATAGAAATAGTATTGTCTAATGGCTCTAATGATGCATTAACAAATATTGTAATATCATCATTATATTTTCTTGCATATATTAAAGTTTTAGTATCAAATAATGGATTAATTAGTTTATATGTTTGCTCATTTGAGTCACTTTCATAAAAATCATCTTTATATTGATAATTACTAATTAAACAACCTCTACTAGAAGAATTAGAACTATAGATAGTCATTCTATTTTTTACTATTTCTATGCAAACATTATTTTCATATGAAATTTTATCCAAATAGGTAATATCTTCATCATAATTTCTAATTATTTCAATTGCTGTTTTTTTAATTTGATCTGCTTTACTGAGTTCATAATATTTATTAATAAATATTACTTGAAATAGCCATAAAAATAAAACTATTATTAAAGTAAAAACAATTAAATAAAACCAAATATGTTTTTTTAATGAATTTTTATTTGATTTCAAATTTATAACCCATTCCTCTTACAGTTTGAATTAAATCACGATATTCACCTAAATTATTTCGCAACATTTTTATATGCGTATCGATAGTTCTATCATCACCATAAAAATCATATCCCCAGATTTTTGATAATAGTTCTTCTCTTGATAAAGCAACATTCTTATTGTTTATAAAATAAACTAATAAATCATATTCTTTAGGTGTTAATTTAATTTCTTTGTCTTTGATATAAACAACATGTCCTTTAAAATCAACTCTCAAATTTTTATATATATAAGAATCAGTTAAATCGTTAAATCTTTTAGTAACTGCTTTTATTCTAGCAATTAATTCTTTTGGGCTAAAAGGTTTTGTTACATAATCATCAACACCTAAATCAAAACCTATTAATTTATCATATTCTTCACTTCTAGCTGATAAAATAATAGTTGGGATATTATATTTTTTAATTTCATTGTAAGCGGTTAAGCCATCCATATTAGGCATCATTATGTCTAATATTACAATATCAACTTTACTATTTTTTATCGTATCTAATGCTTCTTTTCCATCAGAAGATTCTAAAACATCATAGTTTTCATTTAAGCAATATTCTTTAATTAATGTTCTAATTCTTTCCTCATCATCAACAATTAGTACTGTCATATTCCCGCCTCAAAAATATTATACACCAAAAATGTGAAATATAAATGAAAAATAGATTTGAAACCCAAATCTATTTAGCTTTATTCAAAGCATCTTCTAATGCTTTATATAATGCATCTACTTTAATTGTACAAGTACTTACCGCATCTGTATAGCCATCTTCATCAATGTTTAAAAAAGCAATGCCTTGATTGTCAATTACAGCTTGTTCTAAAGCTTCAACCTGTTGATACCATTCATATTGAGCACCTCCATATGTAATCATTCCATAATTTTCTTTTAGTGCTTTTTTTGTTGTATTTGCTCCTTCATTTGTTGTATAAGTAGTATCTAAATATACATCAGTAATCTTTCCATCTTTATCAATAGTAACCTTAGCAGTTGCGGTATTTTCTTCTCCTCCATAATTATCAGTAGCACTTCCCTCATATGTTCCTTCTTTCAAAGAATTTGATCCGCATCCTGTAAGTAAAACAGTAATTAATAATAAAGTTAAAAGTTTCTTCATATATAATCCTCCTATAATTAAATTATAAAATATTTTTATTCAAAAGACAATGTTTCATCATAAAATTTTATCAATTGTTTACAAATTAATCCAACAAAAATGCCTGTTGGAATAGAAAATAGTAACAACCAAGGTAAATAATATATCATTGAAGTCATTTGTAGTAATAAAATAGAAGTCAAAACTTGTCCTGTACTATGAGCAATAGACCCTATTATGCTAACACCTATAATAGATAACTTAAAATACTTTTTAGCTAAATACATAAACATTATACTAAATATTATACCACTTAAACTAAAAAAGAATGTTATACTAAATAATCCTGTTCTTAAAATACCAACTAAAAATACTCTTAAAACACCAACATAAAATGCATCTTTTAAACTAAATTTATAAACTATAAATAAAGTTACAATATTGGCTAAGCCTAATTTTAATCCAGGAATAAAATCATTAAATAAGGGCAAGCTTGCTTCTATTACATTTAACGCGACAGATAATGCAAGTAACATTGATAATCTTGTAAATTTTTTCAAATTAACTCACCTCAGCATCCAATTCGTCACTAGGTAGTTCGATTATAATTTTATTTGGCAAACAAATAATTGATTCTCCACTTTTCGAAACAAAACCCTGTTTAGAACATATTTGATATGGACTATTCTCCTCTACTACTCTTATTTGGTTATTTAATACTTCTATTACTACTTTACCATTATCTCCTGATACTTCATAAGTTTTATTTATACTTAAATCTATTTCTAATATTAATTCATTTTCGTAATATACATTAGCAATATTAGCTTTTTTTCTAATTAAAGTTAAAGAAAATAATAAAATTATAAAAAATAAAATTACTATAATTAATTTAATATCGTTTTTATTCATAATTATCACTTTTAATAATTTTGTTATTGTTAGTAAACCAAATTACTTTAACATCATAGTCTTTTATAAATTCTTTACCTTCATCAACACTCATTAAAAATAAAGTAGTTGATAAAATATCACATAATCCACTATCACTACCAATGACAGTAACACTTTTCATATTATTAGCGGGATATAAAGTATTAGGATCAATAATATGATGATACATAATTCCATTGTATTCATAAAATCTTTCATATCCACCACTAGTTACAACACTAATGTTTTCATCTTTAACAACTTCAAATGTCTCATTACTAATAGGACTAGCAATACCAATATTATAATATCCTTTGTTACTTTTTCCAGCTTTTACATTGCCACCAGCATTAATTAAATAATAATCTATGCCAATACTTTCTAAATAATTACCAGCTTTTTCAGTAACATAACCTTTAACAATTGCTCCCAAATCTATATTCACATTATCATTTAAAATTTTATCATTTTCCATTTTTAAATTTTCTATTTTTACATCTTCTAAATTCGGCAAATCAACAGGATTCTCTCTAAAATCATGCCATATCTTAGTTAAATTACCTATATTAATATTTAGTAATCCATTTGTTTTGATATTCCATTCATATCCTATTTTAATTAGATTTAACAGTTCACTAGATATCTCATAATTAACATCATTATTTAATTTAGATAGTTCACTATTTGGATCATAAAAATCAGTTAAATTATCGTATTTTTGATACATGTTATCTAAATAATTAAAAGCCTCATTAGCTTGTTTTTCAGTTACATTATATAATTTAATATTTATAACTGTATCCATATAAAATAAGTTTTTAGTATATTCTTGTTTACTACATCCTGTTAATAATAAAAGTAGTATTAATAATATTTTCTTCATATTCATCACTATTAAATTATAACAAAAAAAGACAAAATTTTCTAGATAATTTCATCTTTAATATTTTTATTATTTAAAATATTAACTAAATAGTCTATTTCTTCTTTTGTATTATAAAAGTATAAACTTATTCTACAAGTATTTTTAATACCCAGTTCATCTTTTAATATTTTAGCGCAATGGTTACCAGCTCTTACACAAATATTATATTTATTTAAGTAAATCGCAAGATCTTGCGCAAATATATCCTTAATATTAAAGGTTATAATACCAGACTCACTATTTCCATTATATATAATAATGTCATTAACATTCTTTAACTTATTAATAGCATATTTTTTTAAATCTTTTTCATATTTTTCTATATTATCCATTCCAATGTTGTTTAAATATTTAATAGCTTCACCAAATCCTATTACACCAGCTATGTTAGGTGTACCCGCTTCTAATAATGAAGGTATTTCATTATATACTCTAGTTCCATCAAATTGAAAACTAGCATTCATTCCCCCACCAAATGTAATTGGCTTAATATTATTTAATAATTCTTCTTTACCATATAAAACTCCAACACCTGTTGGGCCTAACATTTTATGAGCTGAAAAAGCTAAAAAGTCTATATCTAAATCTTGAACATCTATTTTAGTATGGGCAACACTTTGAGCCCCATCAATTATTACTAATATATTTTTACTATGAGCATATTCAATAATTTCTTTGATTGGTCTTATATCACCTACTACATTAGTAATATGAGCGATACTTATAACTTTAGTTTTATCAGTAATACTATTTTTTACATTGTCTAATGTCACTTCTAAATTAGTTAGTGGAATATAATTAATTTTAATATTTATTTCATCTTTTAATTCAAACCAAGGTAAGATATTCGATGCATGTTCACTTTTAGTTAGTAAAACTTCATCATCTTCTTTTAAATAGTTTTTAAAATAACCAAATATTATTTTATTTAATGAATCAGTTGCTCCACTAGTAAAAATAATTTCTTTGTTTTTTCTTGCATTAATAAACTCTTTTACTAATGTTCTTGTTCCTTCATATTTATTATCAACTAAAAGTGATAAATCATAATCACCACGATGTGCATTAGCACTATAGTTATTATAATAAAAAGATATACTATCCGCTATACATTTTGGTTTTAAAGAAGTTGCACCATTATCAAAATAAATAATATTATTATTTAATATATTAAAATCATCACGATTCATAAATCACCCCCAATACTTTTTAAAATAATTAGCTAATTTTAAACTTATTTTATTATTAATAAAACCTTTAATTAATAATTTATTAGCTTCAATTTTATCTATTCCTAATCTTTGCATATAAAACAATTCATCATCTTTAAAAGAGCCAATTAAAGCACTATGATTAGCACTTACATCAACTTCATCAATTAACAAATTTGGTCTTATAATGCATTCATTATTTGTTAGATTAATTATCCTATTTTGTTGATTAACTATACATTTTTTATTACCATTAGGTACATAAGATGTTACAGTAAAATATAAATTACCACTTATATTAACACCATTAGTTATAATATCACTAGTTGTATATTTATTATTATGATTAACTATAATTTCATATTTTTCATTATTCTTACAAACTGTTTTTAAAATCAATTCAACTTTACTATTTAAACCATTTAAATTTATTATATTTCTTTCATTAATAATATTACTATCATTTATTTCGGTTATTTTTAATGAACTATTATCATTTAATTTATATTTTGTTAATACTTTTATATTTTCATTTTTAATTATTGTTAAATCTAACTTAACATTATCTAAAAGTTCAATATTTACATCTAACTTTATTTCTTTATCAATTGTTAATTCTAGTTTTGTGCTGTTTTTAACTACTAATTTTAATTTACTTATAAAATCTTCAGCATATGTATATTCTATATTATTTAAATTAAAGGTGTTATTAGACAATATTATTTTATTCATTATTTTCATAATCCTTTATTATAAACTCACTAGAATTATAACCATTTTTTTCAATTTCTTTAACTAAACTACTATCTCCACTTTTAATAATTTTTCCATCTTTTAATATATGAACAAAATTAGGCTTTATGTAATCTAATAATCTTTGATAATGAGTAATAACAATTAAACTTGGATTAAATTCATTATAATAATTCATAATATTATTGGCAACGATTTTTAAACTATCAACATCTAATCCTGAATCTATTTCATCTAAAATAACAGTTGTTGGTTTGAGCATATACATTTGTAATATTTCATTTTTTTTCCTTTCTCCTCCTGAAAAACCAACATTAACACTTCTATGAATCATTTCTTTATTCATTTTTAATTTCAAAACATTATTTTCTAATTCCTTTATAAAATTAAATAATTTGAAATTATTTTCTTCTTTAATATGAACTGCTGTTCTTAATAAATCAGCATTTGTTACACCTTCGATTTCCAAAGGAAGTTGCATACTTAAAAATATACCTAATTTAGCTCTTTGATCTGGTGTGTAATTATTTATAATTATATCATCATACTTAATAGTGCCTTTTGTTATTTTATAGTTATTATCACCCATAATTACTTTAGATAATGTAGATTTACCTGTACCATTAGGTCCCATAATTACATGAATTTCTCCTGATTTTACTTCTAAGTTAAAATCTTTTAGTATAGTTTTATTTTCTATTTCAACTGTTAAATTTTCAATTTTTAATATATGCATAACATCACCATTACAATTATACACTAAATTTAAAATAAACTGAATATTTTTGTTGATATTTAATCAATATTATTATAGAATATTCGCAGATATTCACTTAATCTAGTAAAACTAGATTTTTTTTGTTATAATTATAATGGAGGTAATAATATGGATTGTTTGTTTTGTAAAATTATAAATAAGGAAATACCATCATATAAAATATATGAAGATGAGATTGTTTATGCTTTTTTAGATATTAATCCTGATAGTGTTGGACATACTTTGATTGTACCTAAAAAACATTATTTAGATTTAAATGATATCGATATTAATACATTAAAACATATAATGGAAATAGCTAAACTCTTAAAAAAAAGAATTGAAGAAAAATTAAATTGTGATGGTTTAACTCTAATTCAAAATAATGGTGAAATTCAAGAAATAAAACATTTTCATCTTCATTTAAAACCTTTTTATATAAATAAAAAAGATAAAACTTTAGAAGAAGTATACGAACTTTTAAAATAAGTATGCTTCTTTTAATTTTACCTTAATTTTATATGATACTATTTTTTTATATAATTTTTCAATGTTTCTTTTTTCTTCATTTGGTAAAAGTTCATATGTTAAAAAATCAGTTAATAAAACTTCTATAAAATCAGAGTCAGTTGATAATGTATCAATCATTTCTAATAAAGATTTATTTTCAATAATTGATATTATTTCATCTTCAATCCCAAAAGTTTTTTCTGGAGAGTTTATTTGAATAACTTTCTTCCATTTATAAAAAGTTTTTATCATTTCAAGCATTAGTTTAAAAAAACAATTTTTATTTCCTACATATAAAACATCTAAAACATTTTTAACTTCAAAAATCAATTCATTATTTACTTCTTTATAATCTTTTAAAATATTCATTAAATCATATCTAGTTTTATCTCTAAACATTTCATTTTTTTCTATAATAGAAAATACATTAAATCTTTTTATATAATTATTATCTAAATTAACAATCATTTTAGCCTGAAGTTTTTGATTTAAACGGTTAAATTTTATTGAACTAGCAATTATTTTTGTTAAAATAGATGGATTTTCATCGATTAAAAAATCTACATCATCCACATCTTCTAATTGATTATATATATTAAGTAAATCTATTTCTTCTTGTTGTAAATCTTCTTTACTTTTTAAAAAGGCATAATCATCTACAAATGCTAAGCCTATAATTTTTTTATATAAACTAAAATGTTCTATTTTTATTTTTTCAATACAATCTAAAAATTGAATATTTGAATTTTCAGCATGCATTGAATTTAAATGTTTATATAAGTTATCTAAAAAATTTCGTAAGTCTTTATTTGGATTATAAAAACTAACCATACAACCAACTCCTATTTTAATGCTTCTTTTCTAGATAAATTAAGCCTTCCTTTTTTATCATAACCTAATGATTTAACAATTATTTCATCCCCTACTTTAACCAAGTCACTAGGTTTTTCAACTCTGTTTGTATCTAATTGTGAAACATGAACTAAGCCTTCAACTCCTGGCCAAAGTTCAACAAAACATCCAAAATCTTCTACTTTTACAACTTTACCAGTATATATTTTACCAGTTTCTACTTCTTTAACTACATCTTTAATCATGTTTGCAGTTTTTTCGATTATTTCTTTATCAGTATGATATATAATTACTCTACCATCATCTTCTAAATCAACTTTAACAGCATTAATATCTGTTACTGAGTTTACATTACTTGCTTCCAATATGATTTTTGTAATCATATCTCCACCTTTACCAATAACATCTTTAATTTTATTTGGATCTATTGTAAACGTCATCATTTTTGGTGCGTATTTGCTTACCTCTTTACGAGGTTCTTTTATTTGTTTAGTTATAACTTTTAATATTTCTAATCTTGCTTTCTTAGCTTGCTCCAATGCTTTTTTTAGGATTTCTTTTGTTATACCTTTTATTTTAATATCCATTTGTAATGCACAAATACCATTTTTAGTACCAGCAACTTTAAAATCCATATCTCCTAAATGATCTTCTAATCCTTGAATATCAGTTAAAATAGTATAATCATTACCACTAGTAATTAGTCCCATAGCAATACCTGCAACAGGTGCTTTAATAGGCACACCAGCTGCCATTAAACTCATACAACCTGCACAAATACTTGCTTGGCTACTGCTACCATTAGATTCTAATATTTCTGATACAACTCTTATTGTATAAGGAAATTCTTCTTCAGAAGGTATTACTTGTAATAACGCTCTTTCTCCTAAAGCACCATGCCCAATTTCTCTTCTACCAGGAGCTCCATATCTTCCTGTTTCTCCTACTGAAAATTGAGGGAAATTGTAATGTAATATAAATCTTTTAGAATCTTCAATTCCCAACCCATCTAATATTTGGTGTTCACCTAAAGCTCCTAAAGTAGTTACAGATAAACTTTGTGTTTCGCCTCTTGTAAATAAAGCAGAACCATGAGTTCTAGGTAAAATATCAATAGCAGTAGATAAAGGTCTTATTTCAGTCATTTTTCTACCATCAGCTCTTATTTTTTCTTTTACAACTATATTTCTAAATACATCATATTTAACTTGTTCAAATATGTTAGCCACCTTAGTTAATAATTCTTTTAATTCTTCTTCTTTTAAAGATTCATCAGTATATTTTTCTAATAAATTTTCTTTAATTTCGTCTAATTTAGCATATTTTTCTAACTTATCTTTAATTCTTAAAGCAGAATCAATATCCGCTTTAATTAAATCAGTTACTTCATTAGTTAATTCACTAGATATTTCTAATTTAGGATAATCATATTTTTCTACACCAATTTCTTTAATAATTTTTTCTTGAAATTCAATTAATTCTTTAATTGCTTCATGACCAAACATTAAAGCTTCTAACATATCATCTTCACTAACTTCATGAGCTCCAGCTTCAACCATATTAATTGCTTCCTTAGTTCCTGATACAGTTAAATCTATATCAGATTTTTCAGATTCTTCAACAGTTGGATTAATAACAAATTTGCCATCTACTCTTCCTACTTTAACACCTGCAACTGGTCCATTAAATGGTACTTGACTTATACAAGTAGCTAAAGATGAACCAAATAAAGCAGTTATTTCTGGACTATTATCTTGATCAACTGATAAAACAGTATTTACAATTTGGACTTCATTTTTAAAATCTTCTGGAAATAAAGGTCTCATTGGTCTATCAATCATACGAGCAGCTAAAGTAGCATTTTCTGTAGGTCTTCCTTCTCTTTTAATAAATCCCCCTGGTATTTTACCTACAGAATATAATTTTTCGTTATATAAAACAGTTAATGGAAAAAAATCAGCTAATAGATTAACACTTTTAGACATAACAACGGTTGATAAAATAACTGTATCTCCATATCTAATTAATACAGAACCATGTGCTTGTTTTGCTAGTTCTCCATTTTCAACAATAATTTTTCTCCCTCTAAAATCTAGTTCAAATGTTTTTTTCATAAATCCTCCTAATAAAAAAAGACACTTAAAAAGAGTGCCTACTTTCTTAAATTTAATTCTTTAATTACTTTTCTGTATCTTGTTACATCATGTTTTAATAAGTAATTTAATAAACTTCTTCTTTGACCTACTTTTTTAAGTAAACCACGTCTTGAATGGAAATCATGAGTGTGTTCTTTTAAATGTTCAGTTAAAGTGTTTATTTCATCAGTTAAGATAGCTATTTGAACTTCAATACTACCAGTATCTTGTTCATTTTTACCAAATTTCTTAACTAATTCTGCTTTTCTTTCTTTAGTTAAAGCCATTTGTTATTCTCCTTTCTTATATATTTGCTCAATTCCAAGAAATAAACCGGAGAAGATTTAATTCCTAGAAATAAGTACTATTTAATAATACACCATATTTCAAAAAAAGTAAAGCGTTAAATAAACATTTTATAAGGTTTTAACTTATTTTCTTCATTTTTATATAGTCCAATTACATCTTCATCTACAAATAATACATATTCCTGATTATAAATGTTATCTAATATTTGACCATTCATAACTTTAAATTTTAATTTTTCATCAACTTTAACAGTAAAATAATCTTTTAAAGCTTCTTTAATAGATATTATTTTATAATTATTATTTTTAACATCTTCTATAGTATAAGAATCTTTAATATTATACTTTCCTTGTTCTATTCTTATTAAATTTTTCATAGTTCCAATAGTATTTAATTTATTAGCAATATCATTAATTAAACTTCTGATATAAGTTCCTTTGCTAACCTTACAAGTAAATTTAAATACTGTTTTGTTATCAAAATAATTTAATTCATCCAACTTAATATCTTTAATAGTTACCATTCTTTTAGGTAAAGTAACCTCTTCATTATTTCTAGCATATTCATACAATTTTTTACCTTTTATTTTAACTGCTGAATAAATAGGAACTTCTTGATTATATGTCCCAATGAAAGAATTTAATACTTTAATAATATCTTCTTCTTTATAGTTTGTATTATATTCATCTAGTATATTACCAGTTACATCCAAAGTATCAGTTTTAACGCCTAAAATTACTTCTGCTTGATAGACTTTTTCTTCACTTGTTATTATTTCACTTAATTTAGTAGCTTTACCAACTGTTAAAACCAAAACACCAGTAGCTATTGGATCTAATGTTCCAGTATGTCCTATTTTTTTTGTTTTTAATATTTTTGATACTTCATTAACTACATCTCTACTTGTTACATCTTTTGGTTTGTTAATAACTAGTAATCCATTAGTCACGGTCATTTAATATTAAAACTAATCTTAATAATTGTAACAAGTTAGAAATTAATCCTGCCACATATGTCATAGCAGCAGCAAATAAAACTTTACTTACTTGTTCATGTTCGCTATCGTCAATCAAACCTAAAGAAATTAACTGTTCTTTTGCTCGCTTAGATGCATCAAATTCAACAGGTAATGTAACTAATTGAAATAAAATTGTAACACATAAAATTAAAATACTAATTTTTAAATAACCTGTTAATCCAGCAAAAATAGATATAATTAATCCAAAGTATCCTAAATATGATACAAAATTAACAAATGGAACTAAAGCTGACCTAAGCCTCATAAATGAATATCCTTCTTTATCTTGAATAGCATGACCAACTTCATGAGCTGCAACGCCTACTGATGAAATTGTACTTTGATGAAATATATTACTAGATAATCTTATAACTTTTCTAGTAGGATCATAATGATCTGTTAGTTCTCCTTTAGTCTCAACAATATGAACATAATTTAATCCATTTGCATCTAATATTTTTCTAGCTACTTCTTGACCTGATAAATTTGATTTAACTTTATATTTTAAATATTTTTTATAATTACCTGTTACATTGGCTTGAGCCCATAAAACTATTATTAAGCCTAACAAACCCAATCCATAATAAATTAAAAAATCCATTATCTCACCTCATATATAGTACCTTCACGGGTATCTTTTATTACAATATTTTTACTTTCTAATTCTTTTCTTATATTATCAGCTAATTCATAATTTTTATTTTCTTTAGCTTTCTTTCTTTCTTCTAATTTTTCATTTATATATTTTACCAATTCTTCATCAATTTCTTTATTATTATTTAATAAATCTAATGATAAAACTTTATCAAAATCTTTTATTATTTCTAATTTAGTATTATCCGAAGTATTCTCTTTTAATACATCGTATAAACAAGTTAACATTAAAGAAGTGTTTAAATCATTACTTATAGCATTATTAAATTTTTCTTTGTATTTTTTTACAACATCATTATCAACAACTCCAACATTTTTAATATTTTTAATTTTATTTAATAATTTATTGTAAGTATTACTTGCCTTATCCAATGCTTCATAACTAAATACTAATTGATTACGATAATGAGATTGTAAGCAAAAAAATCTATAAGCTAAAGGATTATAGCCTTTACTTTCTAATAAAGAAACAGTTAAAAATTCGCCTTTAGATTTACTCATTTTTCCAGTTGAATCATTTAAATGTTCACCATGTAACCAATAATTACACCATTTGTGTCCTAAAAAAGCTTCAGACTGAGCTATTTCATTCGTATGGTGAGGGAATATATTATCTACACCACCACAATGAATATCTAAATATTCTCCTAAATAATTAATTGATAATCCTGAACATTCAATATGCCATCCTGGATATCCAATACCCCAAGGGCTATCCCATTTCATAGCTTGATTATTAAACTTACTAATGGTAAACCATAAACCAAAATCATAAGGATTTTTTTTATGAATATCTTCTGTAACATCTTCTCTTGCACCAACTATTAATTCATCTGGATTTTTACCTGATAATTTATAATAATCTTTAGCTTTTGAAATATCAAAATAGACATTGCCATTTGATATATAGGCAAATCCATCATTCAATAATTTTTCTACCATTTTTATATATACATCTATGTGGCTAGATGCTTTTTCAACTATTTTTGGTTTTCTAATGTTTAGTTTATTGCAGTCATTAAAAAATTCATTGGTATAAAAATCTGCTATTTCATATACAGATTTGTTTTCTCTAATTGCACCTTTTACCATTTTGTCTTCACCAGTATCAGCGTCACTAGACATATGTCCAACATCAGTTATATTCATACATCTTTTAACATTATAGCCTAAATATTCTAATCCTTTTTCTAATATGTCTTCAAATATATAAGTTCTTAAATTACCTATATGAGCATAATGATATACAGTAGGGCCACAAGTATACATAGTTACTATATCATCTTTATAAGGAACAAAATCTTCTATTTTTTTATTTAATGTATTATATAATTTCAAACTTATCACCTATAAATATTATATCACAACAAATTTTAAAATAAAACAAAAAACGCATTATTGCGTTTTTGTTAATGTTTTTTCTTCTTCTCCTAAACAATTCAATGATTCATGATTTACAATAGCAGGTAAATATTTATGACCATTAAGAGTTGCATCATCACCTTCAGAATTTCCATAAGTTAAAGTATGAATATCAACTTTATTTTCATCTGTAATGAATTCACTTTCACCATATACTATAGAGAACATTGGCCAATATTGTTCTGATAATAAACCACCACCAGAAGTTAAAGAATAGTTAGAATATTGTTCATCACCAGTGTTTAAATATCCAAATCCAGTATAAAATTCAGTAATGTATTTAAATGATTGTTGGTACTCTTCACTTGTCATATCTTTGCTTAAACCATTTACCAAATCAACAAATTCAGCATCTAATTCTCTTAAAATAGTTCTATCTTCGCTATCAAAAGCTAAATTAGATAATGCGATATATTGGCCTTCTTTTTGACCTAAAGCAATATTATTATTATGTGTTCCAACAGCAGAAGTATAATTATACATATTTGTAATTTCTTCCATAATATTTAAATCGTTATTTTTCCACATTTTTTTGATATCATCTTGATCTAAATGATCTATATTAGTAATAAATAATGCGGATCTAATAAAAGTTGGGTCAATATTTAAACCTTTTGATTGATTATCTTCTAAAATTACTTGTACCATTTCATCAATATTTTCTGCAGTTAACTTATCAGCTGTTTTAATATAACCATATTTTGGATTACTTTCAAATTCTTCTTTTTCGTCTAAAGCAACAGTTGAATCGGTTGGATTAGTTGTATCAGTAGTTGGTTCTGTTGTAACAGAAATAGAAGAACTTTCACTACCTTTATTGTTAGATGACTTACCTACACTACAACCAACAGCAAGTGATGCAACACATACACCTGTTATGATTAATTTAAAAGAATGTTTTTTAAACCAATCAATAGCTTTTGGTGAAATATTTAATTTTTCTTTTGCATCTGTATCAGCAATACCATTATCTTCAATTTGTTTTTCTACGTTTTTTTCAATTTCTTTAAATTCATTATTATTCATATAAAATCCCCCTTTATTTGCTTTGTAGTTAATATCTCTCCGTTGTTGCCATATATTATATCATATTTTTTTATTTTGTCAAATCGAGAAAAAAATGAGAAATTTTAAAAAATGTATTGCATATTATATATAAATGTGATATTATTAAGAAGCATTAAGTTGCACGGACCCTTAGCTCAGTTGGTTAG
>DVJX01000018.1 GCA_018716405.1 Candidatus Faecisoma merdavium
TTGCTTTTTTATTTACATTGCCATTTATTTTACATCAATATCATAAATATGGAGCAATTCACAAATTTCGAATATTAATTATTTATTCATTTATTTTATATATGATTACTGTTTATTTTTTAGTTATTTTACCTCTTCCTAGTATAAGTGATGTAACTAAACCAGATAAATTAATGAATTTGATTCCATTTTCTTTTGTTGATGATTTTATAAATAAAAGTTCTTTTATTATAAATGATCCAAATACTTATTTACAAGCGTTAACTAGTTCAAGTTTTTATGTTGCAGCTTTTAATATTTTAATGACTATACCTTTTGGAATGTATTTAAGATATTATTTTAAATTTAATTTTAAAAAAGTATTTTTCTTTAGTTTTTGTTTAAGTTTATTTTTTGAATTAACGCAATTATCTGGATTATACTTTATTTATCCTTATCCATATCGATTATTTGATGTTGATGATTTAATATTAAATACTTTAGGTGGTGTATTAGGCTATTTCATAATGGGATTAGTTGATAACTTTTTACCAACTCGTGATGAAATAGATAAACAAGCAAAAGAATTAGGTAAAACAGTATCTGGCTTAAGAAGAATCACATTATTCTTTTTAGATATGTTTATTTTTATTATATTTACTATTTTTATAAGTATATTTACTAAAAAAGCTATTTATATTTCTTTTGTAATATATTATATTTTAATACCTTATTTTAAAAATAATCAAACATTAGGTGGTAAGTTTTTAAATGTTAAATTAGATTTTCCTAATAAAAAATTAATAAGATTAACATTAAGAATAATATTTATTTATGCATATTATTTTATATTAGTTTATTTTTTAGGAATCGGATCAATTGTAACAATAAGTTATTTAAACTTAAATACATTTATATCTTTTATCTTATATGTTTTAGTTTTATTAGGAGTATTTACTTTTTATTTAACAAATATAATAATAATTTTAAAAGAGAAAACTATATTTTATGATAATTTATTTAAAGTTACATATGAAAGTACAATTTTAATTGAAGAAGAAATTCATGATGAATCTGAAGGTGATGAAAATGAAAAAAGAGAAAGTGTTTAGAATATTAACATTTATATTTATGATTTTAACTTTTATTGGAGCAGGATATGTACTATTAAATAAAGGACAGGTAAGTGCGGGATATGCAGTTATTCCAAGTTTATTTTGTGCTATATTTTCTCAGTTGGCAGTTTATGAAAAATTTAAAAATAAATAGGGAGATACATTTATGAAAAATAAAATACTTAATCCAATTATTATTTTTTTGATTGGTTTAATGTTAGGCATTGTTTCGAAATTGTTTGATATTTACACAGAAATATTAGGAAATATATTTTCTGAATTTGCTGTTTGGATATTGTTTGGAACTTTAATATCTATATATAGTGATAATAAAAAGAAGGCAATGATAAATGTTTTTCTATTTTGTATAGGTATGTTAATAACTTATTATTTAACTGCACATATTACTCATTCTGTATATGGTTGGGCATTTATTAAGGGGTGGACTTTGTTTGCTTGTGTTTCACCTGTATTTGCATATTTCACTTGGATGACAAAAGAAAAATGGTTTCTACCTTTAATAATTCGTATAGGAATAATCGGAGTATCAATATTTTCTAGTATGTTTTTATTTACTTTTGATATATTTGATTTAATAATAAATTTAATATTAATATATTTTTTATTCTTTAAAAAAATTAAAAGATCTAATTAAATTATTTTTGTAGTATTTTATTAATATATTAAGTATTATTTTTAATATAACCCTGAATGTTAATAAGCATTGCTTGTAGCAACGAACTATTCTTTATATAATAGTTTTGTAAAGAAAGGAGTTGTTTTAAAATGTTAAAAGATAATATTAAATCAATAAGAAAATCAAAAGGACTTTCTCAAGAAGAACTTGCTATAAAGTTACATGTGGTTAGACAAACAATTTCTAAATGGGAGCAAGGATTATCAGTACCTGATTCGGAAATGTTGATTTCAATATCAGAAGTTCTTGAAACACCAGTAAGTAGTTTATTAGGCGAAATTATTATTGAATCTAAAGTTGATGATTTGAAAGTAATTTCTGAAAAATTAGAGATAATAAATTTTCAATTATCTCAAAGGAAGATACAAAAAAGAAAAATAGTACATTGGCTATTAATTTCTTTATTTGTAATCATAATATTATTTTTTATATTTTTATTCCTATTAAATAGTTCTTATTTAAATTGGGATTATAATGATCCTGAAAAGGCGGTTTTAGGAGTTACTTTACATTCAATTGAATGGCTATTTATGATGATAGCACCAATTGTTCTTATTGGATTAATTATTGGAATTATCTTAACTCGAAAGAAAGTTTGAAATATTTCTAAAGCTGAAAGAATGTAATTTATAGAGTAGATATTAAAATCTACTTTTTATTATGGTATAATATAAGCAATAAATATATTGTGAGGGATAATATTATGATAGAAAAAAGCAAAGTAATAATACGACCTATGAAAGATGGTGAACAAAAAGAAATTGTAAAAGTTGGGAAAAGAGCTTTTAAATTAATGGAAGCCTTGTTTGTTGGGGTACCTAAATTAGCAATGGTTGCTGATTATAACGAAAAAATTGTAGGAAGTATAATGTATAAATATATTAATACTAAAAAGAAAAAAGTTGTATATATAGACGAAGCATTTGTTGATCCAAATTATTCTGGATTGGGAGTTGGAAAACTATTGTATAATAAAACTTTTGATTATCTTTGGGAACAAGGGTGTGATGTTATGACAGCACTTGTAAAAGATGATAATGTTGGTTCGTGGAAATTACTTATGAATAATAATTTTAAAAGAGTTAGTTGTTATGAAATTATTAAACAATTAGGTTTTGCAGGATTTATAAAACAATATTTTAAAACACCATTTCCTTTTACAATAGGAATGGACTTTTATATGACAAATAAAGAAAATAATGTAAAAGAAAAAACTAATACCGCTATTGAAATTATATCATTTTTTCTTACAAATATAATATTACTTCTTCCTTTATGGATTGGATTTTTTAATAAAAATTATAATATGTTTATATGGGTATTGTTGGCATATGTAACAGTATTATCAATATTTATAGGAAGTAGATGTATAGGTAACATAATAAGTAAAACTAAAGGAAAATTTAGAATTAATAATGGTGGAAGTTTTTTAACTTTACTTGTGAGCTTTTGGGGAAATGCATTTTTAATGAATGCAAATTGGTATCCAGAAAAGTATGAAAAAACAAAAATATTTAAGAAAAAGTTAGCAATACCTGAATTAATAAAATGGGCAATTTTTATAATCTTACCATTTATATCATTAAATTGGATTAGCAGTTCATATTGGAATGCAATAGGACAATTATCAACCTCTTATTTATTTTTTATGGTTATTCCAATATATCCATTTGAATCATTGGGTGGTGGCAGAATTTATAACTATAATAAATGGTTATGGTTATTGATATTTATAGTAACAATATTAGAATTAGTATTAGTTTTTAACTTAACCAGTTAATATCAAAAAAGGGTAATCTGAAAGAGAGGATTATGATGTAATTGTTATTTTATGCGATTATTGGAATTTGTCAAGTTACAGGCTATTGATTAGGATATAAAATTATAAAAAATATTAAAAATAAAAAGAAAAAATAGAGAGTTATATTACAATTTAGTAGTTTTGTAAGCTGTAATAGTATGGAAGTAATCATATGAATTTTATAATCGGATTAGTATTAGAGTTATTATATTATTTAATTAGTATTAAATAAATATAAAAAGGAGGAAGAAAATGTTAGAATTAAAAAATATTACTAAAAATTATATTATTGGAGAAATAAAACAACAAGTATTAAAAGGAATAAATATTAAATTTAGAAGAAATGAATTTGCTTCTATTTTAGGAGCATCTGGCTCAGGTAAAACAACTTTATTAAATATAATTGGTGGTTTAGATAAATATGATAGCGGAGACTTAATTATTGAAAGTGTTTCTACAAAAAAATATAATGATAGAAATTGGGATAGTTATAGGAATCATCGAGTAGGTTTTATATTCCAAAGTTATAATTTGATTTCTCATCAATCAGTTTTAGCAAATGTTGAAATTGCACTAGCTTTATCTGGTGTATCTAAAAAAGAAAGAAGAAAAAGAAGTATTGACGCTTTAACAAAAGTTGGATTGAAAGAACACATTAATAAAAGACCTAACCAATTATCAGGCGGTCAAATGCAAAGGGTTGCAATAGCTCGTGCATTAGTTAATAATCCAGAAATAATATTAGCAGATGAGCCAACAGGGGCATTAGATTCTGAAACAAGTATTCAAATTATGGAATTATTAAAAGAAATCGCAAAAGATAAATTGGTGATTATGGTTACACATAATCCTGAAATAGCTCAAAAATATTCGACTAGAATTATTGAGTTAAAAGATGGCTTAATTATCAAAGATAGTAATCCTTGTAATTTTTTAGAAGAAAAAAACACAAATAAAACAATATCTAAAACTTCCATGTCTTTATTAACATCATTAGGATTATCATTTAATAATCTACGAACTAAAAAGGGGAGAACTATTTTAACAGCATTCGCTGGATCAATAGGCATTATAGGAATAGCACTAATTTTATCATTGACAACTGGAGTTAACAATTACATATCAAGTATGGAAAAAAATTCACTTTCTAATTTTCCTATTTCTTTAAATAAAAATAATTATGATTTTACAAAATTATTTGAATTAAATGAAACGAAAAAAATTGAATGTAATGGAAATCAATTATGTTCTAACGATGATATAACAGAACAAGTTGATTTGGTAAAAAATGATATAACTAAAAAGAATAATTTAAAAGAATTTAAAAAATATATTGAAAATAATAATGAAATTAAAGATTATGTTACAGAAATTCAATATGGATATAATCTAGATTTACAAATATATTCAACAAAAAATTCGGATTATATTAGAATAAACCCTAATAGTTTTAATCCATTAGGAAACACAGATATAAAAGAAGAGTCAAATAATATATCAGCATCATTAAATACAAGCAGTACACCTGTATTTCAAGTGTTATTAGATAATGAAGAAGTATTAAACAGTAAATATGAAGTTTTAGCCGGAACTTTACCAAAAGAATACAATGAATTGGTATTAGTGATTAATAAAGACAATGTTATACCAGATTCTGTTCTTTATGCATTAGATATTAAAGACAGAAAAGAAATATCAGAATTATTAAATAACAAAGAAATAGATGATAAAGTAGAAGTTAAAAGTACAACTTATTCTTACGATGAAATATTGAATTTATCATACAAATTAATTTTAAATACTGATTATTATAAATATGAAGATGGTATTTATAAAGATTATTCTACTGATAGTGACTATATGAAAAACATAGTCAACAATGGATTAGACGTTAAAATAGTTGGTATTTTAAGGGTAAAGGATGATAGTACTGAAGCAAATTTTGTTGGTTATAAAAGTTCATTAACAGAATATGTAATAAATAATATTTCTAAAACAGATATTTATAAGAATCAAACAACTAATAAAGATATTAATGTATTAACTGGCGAAAAATTTGATGGAATGGATAGTTCTTATGAAAGTAATTGTCAGTTATTAGGAATTGCTGATATTAATGATCCAGATTCAATTAATATTTATCCAAAAGATTTTGATTCAAAACAACAAGTAATCAATTTAATTGAAAATTATAATAAAATGCAAAACGAAAATGGAAAAACAGATTTAGTTTTATCATATACTGATTTAATAAAAACTGTTGTTAAGGGAGTTACATCGGTAGTTAATATAGTATCATATGTTTTAATTGGATTTGTAGCCATTAGTTTAATTGTATCAAGTATTATGATATCAATTATTACTTATATTAGTGTGCTTGAAAGAACTAAAGAAATTGGTATTTTAAGAGCAATGGGGGCTAGTAAAAAAGATGTATCTCGTGTCTTTAAAGCTGAAACAATTATTGAGGGACTTATAGCAGGATTAATTGGTGTTGGAATTGCTTTATTAATATCATTGCCTATTAATTTAATTGTATCAGCACTAGTACATATAGATAAAATTGCAAGTCTACCATTTGTAAGTGCTATATTTTTAATATTACTTAGTGTTATACTTAATGTATTAGCAGGACATGTACCATCAAAGATGGCTAGTAAAAAAGACCCTGTAATAGCACTTAGAAGTGAATAATAGTAATTTATAAAAGGAGTATATATGAAGTTAATAATTGAAGGATTAAAGAAAAATTTTGAAAAAAAAGAAGTTTTAAAAGACATAAATTTTGAATTTGAAAAAGGCAAAATATATGGTTTATTAGGTAGAAATGGCACAGGTAAAACAACTTTATTTAATTGTTTAAATGAAGATTTACCTGTTGATGCTGGTAAATTCTTTTTAAAAGATAAAGAGCCTAGAAAAATAGAATCAGATGATATTGGCTATGTTTTATCAACTCCTAATGTACCAGAGTTTTTAACTGGAAGAGAATTTTTAAAATTTTTTATTGAAATAAATAAAAATAGAATAAAAAACGAAAAAACTATTGACGAATATTTTGACTTTATGAAAATAGATAATGACGATAGAGATAAATTATTAAAAGATTATTCACATGGTATGAAAAACAAAATGCAAATGTTAGTTAATATAATTGCTAATCCTAGTATTTTATTATTTGATGAACCATTAACATCTTTGGATATTGTTGTACAAGAAGAAATGAAACAAATGCTTAAAAGTATTAAAAAAGATCATATTATAATTTTTTCGACTCATATTATGGAACTAGCTTTAGATTTATGTGATGAAATAGTAATTTTGAACAAAGGTGTTTTAGAAAAAATAGATAAAAATGATTTAGATAATACTAAATTTAAAGATAAAATTATAGAAGCATTGAAGGAGGAATAATATGTTAAAAACTTTTATTACATCCTTTAAATTAAAAAATACATATCGTGTTAATAGTATTATATATTCTTTAAAAGGACTTCCAGTAATTAATAAAATTCTTCCTAATAGTTTATATAAAAACAAATTTTTAAAAATATTTGGTAATATAATTAGTATTTTATTTGAAATAATAGGTACATTTTTATGGAAAGGCTTATATGTTTGGTTAGTACTTGGTTCTATGACTTTTGCTTATAAAACTAATCCAGTAGATACATTTTTACATTTATTTGTATTTGCAACTTTAATAGGTGGAATATTAAACACATATATGCTAAATCCTACTAAAGATAAATATTATGCAATTGTTTTAATGAATATGGATGCAAATACTTTTGCAATAACAAATTATTTTTATTCAATGTTGAAACTTATAATAGGATTAATGCCATTTACAATTATTTTTGGATTAATGCTAAATGTTCCATTGTTAATTTGTATATCAATGCCATTTTTTGTAGCTATGATTAAAATTATTGTAATAGGTATATTTTCTATATCTGATTTTAAAAAGAATAGAGTTGTTAAAAATGAAAATTTGCCAACTAAAAAAGTTTGGATATTACTAGCTTCACTATTATTATTAGGATTTGTACTACCATATTTAGGTGTTGTAATTAATCAAATTATTTATATTGTTCTATTTTTAATAAGCATTGTTTTTGCAATTATTGCATTAAAAGAAATAATAACATTTAAAGATTATAAAAAAATGTATAAATTACTTTTAACAAATGAAAATGTTTATGCTGTTCAAAATGCAAATAGTACAAAAATGATTAAAGATAATATTGCTAAAAAAATTGAATATAATGGAGATATTACAAGTAATAAAACTGGTTTTGCATATTTTCACGAATTATTTGTAAAAAGACATAGTAAATTATTAACCAAAGCTATAAAAAAGCAAACAATAATTATAATAGGAATTTTTATTATATTGTTTATAGTAATATTTTTAAATCCTACTTTAAAAGAAAAATTGAATAGTTTACCACTTATATATTTACCATATTTTGTATTTATAATGTATATGTTAAATAGGGGAACAACAATAACCCAAGCAATGTTTATGAATTGTGATCATAGTATGTTGACATATCGTATTTATAGAACACCTAATGTAATTTTAGGAGTATTTAAAGAAAGGCTAAAAACTTTAATATTACTTAATTTAGTACCTGCTTTAGCTATTGCAGTAGGTCTTGTACTTCTTTTATATTTTACTGGTGGCACAAGTAATTATTTAAATTATTTTATAATATTTATATCTATTATTGCTATGTCAATATTTTTCTCTGTTCATTATTTAGTTATGTATTATCTTTTACAGCCATATAACATAAATACTGAAATTAAAAGTAGTACTTATATTGTTGTCCAATGGATAACTTATTTTGTCGCATATTATCTTATAGGTAAAAAGATACCAACTTTATATTTTGGTATATTAATGATTGCATTTTGTATAATTTATTCATTAATTTCACTATTTATTGCTTATAAATATGCACCTAAAACTTTTAAAATCAGACAATAATATTGGAGAAAAGCATGAAAGTAAAAAATTTAATAGCACCTTGTGGTATGAATTGTGCATTATGTCAAGCATATCAAGGAAAAGGATTAAAGTGTTTTGGTTGCAGCAATATGAACAAAAGAAAATCTTGTCAAAATTATTTTATATTTAATTGTAAAAATAAAATAGATTTTTGTTTTGAATGTAAGAATTATCCTTGCACTAGATTAAAAAAATTAGATAAAAGATATAAAACAAAATATAATATGAGCATGCTAGAAAATCTTGATTTTATAAAAATTAATGGCTTACAAGATTTTTTACAATATCAAAATAAAAAATATAAGTGTGATAAATGTGGATATTTAAAAAACAGTTCATCAAAAATATTGTCTACATTGTTTCAATGATATAAATAAAGAAGTATAATTATGAAAAATAATATTTCAATAAATATAAATTATATTGAAGAATATAAAAATATAATAGAAAATACAATTTTACAAAAAGGTTATCAAGAGATTATTAAGTTGTTTAGATATTTAAAAATATATTTTGAAAAAGAAATGCCAGAATTTAAATTTACATCTAATATAGTTGAAAATAATATGGATTATTCTTATTTTCAATTTACAAATGATAAGTTAAGAGAAAATAAACTAAAAATTGTTTTTGTATTTATTCATAAAGATTTTAAATTTCAAATATGGTTATCAGGGATAAATAGAAATATACAAGAAAAATATTTTAATATCTATAAAAATACAAAATACAATTTATCAATTGATCCAAATAAAACAGATTATATTTTATATAAAGACTTAAATTTTAATTATAATAACTTAGAACAATCATTAATTTGTTTAAAAAAAGAAGTATATTCATTTATAAATGATATAATTAATAATGAATGAAAGGATTATTATGAAGAAAAATAGTATTATAGAAATTAAAAATTTAACTAAATATTATGGAAAAATAAAAGGTGTAGAAAATTTAAATTTAGAATTAAAAGAAGGAGAAATATTTGGCTTTATTGGGCCAAATGGTGCTGGAAAATCAACTACTATTCGTTCAATAATGAATTTAATTAATAAAACAGAAGGTTGTGTATTAATCGACGGGATGGAATTTAACAAAGATGACGTATCAATAAAAGAAAAAATAGGATATTTACCAAGTGAAATTAATTTATATGATGATTTTACGGTAAAAGAGATGTTAGATTACCATGAAAGTTTTTATAAAAAAGATATTCATAAAAAAAGAACTGAATTAGTAGAAAAACTTAACTTAGATGAAAAAAAGAAAATTGAGGATTTATCATTAGGAAATTTAAAAAAACTTGGGATAGTTTTAGCACTTATGCATCAACCTAAAATATTAATACTAGATGAACCTACAAGTGGCTTAGATCCTATAATGCAAAATGTCTTTTATGATATCTTAAAAGAAGAAAAGGAAAAAGAAACTACAATTTTGTATTCAACACATATTTTAAGTGAAATATCAAAAATATGTGATAGAGTTGGTATTATTAAAGATGGAAAATTAATTAAAATTGAAAAAATTGATGAAATAATTAAAAATAATCTAGTTTTTGTAACAATTACTTCAAATGAAGTTAATAAAATTGTTAATGATTTAAAAATTGAGATTATATCTAAAGAAAATAACACTATAAAATTTAAAAATAAAAGTTCCCATTGTGAATTAATTAAACAATTAGCTAGTTATGAAATTGAAAAAATATTAATAGAGGAACCTACTTTAGAAGATATTTTTCTTCATTATTATGAAGGAGAGGAGTAATTTATGTTTAAAAGAGAAATGAAAATAAATTTTAAAAGTTTTTTGATATGGACACTTATTCTCATAATATTGTTTTTAGTAGTTTTTCTAATGTATCCGTCAATTATGAATAGTGAAAATATTCAAATGATGAATGAAATGTTAAAAGTTTTTCCCGAAGAAATGTTAAAAGCTTTTAATATGGATATATCAAATATTGATACAGCTTTTGGCTGGCTTAAAACAGAAGGATTTGTTTTTGTTTTGTTAATCACAGGTATTTATAGCGGTATATTAGGATCAAGTATTTTATTAAAAGAAGAAAATGATAAAACTATAGAATATTTAAATAGTTTACCAGTCACAAGAAAAAATATTGTAATTAGTAAAATTTTATCTTCAATTATATATATTTCATTGATGATATTAATATTAGGATTGTTTAATTTTATAGGCTTATCTATAATTGAAGAATTTGATAAAAAATTATTTGTTCTTTTAAGCATAACTCCATTATTTTCATGTCTTGTTATTTTTGCTTTATGTTTATTAATATCAACTTTTACACATAAAACTAGAAAAACTTTAGGAATCAGTTTAGCAATTGTTTTTGTAAGTTATTTTTTACAAATAATTTCAGAAATGAGTGAAACAACAGAATTTTTAAAATATATATCTATATTTACATTAGCAGACATTAGAAATGTAATTACAAATATAACTATTAATCCATTGATGATTTTGTTAACAATTATATTATTTATGCTATTTACTATTATAACAATAATTCATTATAACAAAAAAGAGTTAATTTAAAATTTTGAGCTAATAAGTTAGTTCTTTTTTATATAAATTAAAAAATTATAATTTTATTATTTGATAGTGTGTAGTTAAGTTGTCGAAATATTATATAAATGATATAATTGATGCATAAATAATTTTATTTTAATTATATTGGAGGGAAAATAATGAAAAAGAAAATACTTTTGATTACAATAATTATTTTGATAATATTATTGATTTTATATTTTCTTTATATTTTTAATTATATTCCTCATAAAAAATATTCTAATTATTATTTTGATATTGATGCGTATATAAGTGATTTTGATATGGATAAAGATGGTATAGACGATCAAACTGATATATTAAATAGTGTAAGAGAATATATCAGTACTAAGCCTAAATATAAAAGTAAATATTATGCTAATGGTTATCCTGATGATGGGTATGGAACTTGTGTTGATGTAGTTGCTTTTGGTCTTTTAAATGCAGGTTATGATTTGATGAAGTTAGTTAATGAAGATATAAGACTAAATAAAGAACAATATAATATTGATGTTATTGACAAAAACATAGATTTTAGAAGAGTTGATAATTTAAAAGTATTTTTTAAAAATAATGCTATATCTTTAACTTTAGATGTCAGTGATATAAAAAATTGGCAAGGTGGAGATATTGTTATATTTGAAAATCATATTGGAATTATATCAAATAATAGAAATAAAAAAGGAATCCCGTTTGTGATTCATCATGCTAGTAAATACCAATTATATTATGAAGAGGATATATTAGAACATAGAAATGATATTGTAGGTCATTATAGAATGAGTTAGGTGATTATATGAAAGTAGCAATTATTTATTCAAGTATTACAGAAAATACTAAATTATTAGCTGAAACTATTAAAAGTGAAATAAACAAAGATATAGTTTATTTTGGTAAACCAATAAATGAAGAAATTGATGCTGATATTTATTTTATTGGTTCTTGAACTAATAAAGGTGACGCATCAAATGATATTATTAATTTTTTTAAAAAATTAATAATAAAAAAATAGCTTATTTTGGTACAGTCGGTTATGGTGGAAGTACCACTTATTATGATACTTTATTTAGTAGAGTAAAACAATATATCGATTCTTCTAATACAATTTTAGGTTATTTTTATTGTCAAGGAAAAATGCCAGTACAAATTAAAGAACGATATATAAAAATGATAACTGAAAATCCAAATGACAAAAATTTAGAAGTAAGTATTAAAAATTATGAAGATGCTCTTACTCATCCAGATAAAAAAGATTTAGAGGATGTTAAAAAATGGGTAAATAAAATATTAAAATAAATATTATATTAAAAAGGAGATAATATGAAAAATATTTTTAAATTTGGGTTGTTTTTAATTATGAGTTTTGTTTTAGTAACTAATATTAGAGCTGCTACGAATCCTTATTCCCAAACAGGATCTTATGGTACTAATTGTACTTGGTATGCATGGAAGATGGCTTATGAAAAAGGAAAAGTTACATTGCCAGGTTGGGGAAATGCAAAGCAGTGGTATAATGAAGCTAAAAATGATGGATATAAAGTAGGTAAAGCACCTAAAGCTAACTCCATTGTAGTATGGGGTAATTGGACAGAATTTGGTCACGTAGGTTATGTAGAAAAAGTTGAAGGGAAAAGTATTTATGTTTGGGATTCTACTGGCCCTTGTCTTGATAAAGAAGATCCAGAATTTATTGAATGTATGGCTAATAGTATAAATGAAGATACTGATAAAATTTGCTATCAAAATGCTAAAAGAATTGCTTGTGAATATGATATTAATGATCAAGATTATGTTATAACCGGTTTTATTTATTTAGATGAAATACCTAAAAAGGAAAATACTTCATCAAATAATTCATCAGATAAAAATGAAAAACCTACTGTTGTTACGAAATCTAACAATAACAATTTAAGTAATATTGAAATTAGTGTAGGAAATATAAACTTTGATAAAAATATTTTAGAATATAATGTTGAAGTTTTAAATGATGTTGATATAATAACAATAAATGCAACTAAAGAAGATGAAAAAGCAACTATTGAGGGAATAGGCGAATACGAATTAAACGTTGGTTTAAATGAATTCAAATTACTTGTAACTGCCGAAGATAATAGTAAGAAAGAATATATTATTAAAGTAACAAGGAAAGAACCGGAAGTAAAAGAAGAAATTGAAGAAGATAAACAAGAAAAAATTGTAGAAAATATAGAAGAAGCTAATGAAAATAATAGTAAAATTAAAAATTATATAATGGCTAGCTTGTTAATTATTATTTCAGTAGTTGTCTTAATATTAATTTTAAAAAAGAAAAGAGTTTAGATAATAATGAATAAAAAAATTGGATTAATATATAAATTAGGGATTGAACTATTTATTATGGCTTTTTTAATATTTTCTTTTATAAATAATGGAAATTTTCTTAATTTTATGATTTTACCATTTATAATTTGTATATCTGGAGATGTTGTAAAAAATATACTTTTATTAAAGGGAGTAAATGTAAACAATAGATTCTTTGAAAAAATATTTATTATAGGATTTTTATCGTTTGTTTTTCTATTTTTAATATTATGGACAGGATTGTCTATTTTAAACAAAGAATATTCATTGATAATAGTATCTATTCCTTTTTGGTTAATTGGCATTTTTTTAATAAGAAAAAAATTACTCGGAAAAGAAACTAAACTATTTAAAAAAATTAATTTTAAACAAATATTTCCTTATTTATTTTTAAGTTTATTTATTTTAATCGGAATTGTTATGTTATATTTTGGAACAAGTAATTTTCTCAAAAATATAAGTAAAACTAATAATTATGTAGAAACTATTGGCTATTTTGATCATTATGAAATATATAATAGTGATGAAGATGGAGCCACTTATAGATTAATTTATTCTTATAATGTTAATGATAAACAATATACTGTTTCAACTGATTATGGAACTAATATGATTCCAAAAGAAGGTAGTACTAGAGTTATTAAATACAATCCAGCTAATCCTAGTGAAGCAATTATATTAGGTGGTAGTAGTGAAATAGTTTTATTATTAATTGGAATTATGTTTACAATGATTCCATTTGTTATATTTATAAATATGTCTACTAAAATTAAAGAAAAATTAGATAATCTAAATTTTAATGTGACAACATTATTAATAGGGATCGTATTTTTAATAATTGGTTTTATGGCTTTATATATGATGACAGGTACATTTTCTATTATAGAAGTGTATAAATCATTTAGATTAAATTATTTAATTCCGTATTTGATTTTGTTGATGTTTATTATTGTTGGTAGTTTATTAATTATAAATAGTTTTAAAAAAAATAGTGTATAATTTTGTAATTTATCCACAAATTAAAACTGGAGGTAATTTATGGATAAAAACGAAATTAATGTATTAGATGAATTAAATAAAGGTGCTTGTATGGGAATGGATGCAATTCATTTTGTGTTAGATAAAGTAGAAGATGAAAAATTAAAAAATGTTTTAAAAGAATAATATGAAAAATATAAATCTATATTTAGTAAAATAATGAATTATATCCTGGTGATAAAGAACCACATGAAACAAATGTAATTAACAAAGTTTTAACATGGTACGGAGTTGAGATGAAAACTCTTATGGATAATAGTTCTTCTAAAATAGCAGAATTATTACTTCAAGGAACAAATATGGGAATTATTGAAGGTAGAAAATTATTAAATCACAAAGAAATTGATGATAAAGTTCATAAATTGATTCAAGAATATGTTGACATGCAAGAAGATTCAGTAGAAAAATTAAAACAATTCTTATAGAATAAATTGGTATTAAAAGTAATAAAATATTAATGGTGATTATATTGAAAATTAATTTTAAATCATTATTATTATGTATCATTATTACTTTTTTTATTGGTAGTTTTTTGCTTTTTTTATAAGTAATAATTCATATGTTGATTTAAATAAAATAATCGATGTTCCAGGTTATATTTTTCCAATTGTTTGGAGCATTTTATATTTATTAATGGGAATATCATTATACATTATTTATGAAAGTTATGGATATAATAAAAAGAGTGCGATAAAAATTTATTTTATACAATTATTAGTTAATTCTTTTTGGACTTTAATATTTTTTGGATTTAAATTATATTTATTAGGATTTATTTGGATTTTATTTTTAATAGTATTAGTTATAATTATGATTGTTAAATTTTATAATATTAATAAGTTATCAGGTTTAATGAATATTCCATATTTATTTTGGTTAATTTTTGCAGGATTTCTAAATTTATCAATTGTTATTTTGAACTAGAAATTATTGTAAATTATAAATGATTGTTTTTAGATAATAATATAAATGTAGTCTATAATAGAAAAGGAGATGTTTGATGTTTAAAAAAGCTCTTCTTTCACTTCTTCTATTTATTCCTTCATTTGCTTTTGCTTACTCTGACTATGTTTATGTAGGTGGTGAAAATATTGGTATTGAATTAAAAGCTAAAGGAGTTTTAGTTGTTGGATTTTATAAAGTAAATGATTCTTATATTGCTAGTGATGCAGGTTTAAAAATAGGTGATAGAATAATTTCTATAAATAATCAAGAAATAAATTCAATTAATGATTTATCTGATCAAATCAATACTAGTGATGGGAATGTGATAGTTACTTTCATAAGAGATAATAACACTGAAACTATTAATTTTACTTTACCTAAAGAAGATAATACTTATAAGACGGGTATTTATGTAAAAGATAGCATTACTGGTATTGGGACATTAACCTATGTAGATCCAAATACTAAACTATTTGGTGCTTTAGGCCATGAAATAATTGATAGTAGAACTGGACAAATATTAAGCATTTCTGGTGGTAAAATATATGAATCCAACGTTACTGATATCGAACCAAGCTCAAATGGTATACCCGGTGAAAAAAACGCTCAAATAATTAAAGAAAATATAAACGGTACAATATTTGAAAATACAAATAAAGGCGTATTTGGAAATTACACCGATGAACTTGAAGGTAAAAAACTTTATAAAGTAGCTAATCCCGATGAAATAAAAAAAGGCAAAGCTACAATTCTTACTGTTTTAGAAGACAATATTATTAAAGAATATGAAATCGAAATAACTAAAATAAGCAAAAATCAAGATACTAAAAATATATCATTTGAAATTAAAGATGAAGAGTTGTTAGCACAAACAAATGGTATTGTTCAGGGAATGAGTGGATCACCTATTATTCAAGATGACTACATAATAGGTGCTGTAACTCATGTAGTTGTTGATAATCCCCATAAGGGATATGGGATTTTCATTACTACAATGTTAGAAGAAGGGGAAAACTAAGAGGTTAATCCTCTTTTTAATTTGTATTAATTTTTTAAATTTGTTATAATTAAAACGTTGGTGATGTTATGCGTGTAAAATTAATTGATGATGAGATATATTTGCCTGAACCGGTTGGTAAACAACCAAAATTTTGGATATGTGCTTATGATAAAAGATATTTATTTAAAATTAGTACTTTCAAGCAAGATGGCAGTCCTATTTTTAATGATGTATCAGAATGTATGGCATCTGATATTGCAAGACTTATTGATATTCCGGTGGCTGAATATTATTTATGTGAAAACAAAGGTGAAAAAGGTATTTTGACGCCTGATTTTTTAAAAAATGATTTAATTGGTCCAAAAAAGGAAGAATTTGTTGACGGCGTTACTTTAATTAATTTAATTGATCCCGGGTTTAAAAATACTAGTTTAATTAATCCTAAAACTCATCAATTATATACTGCAGAATTAATTATTCAATCTGTTTTAAAATATGGTTTGATGTCTGATGTTATTAATATGTTTGTTTATGATTGTTTAATAGGCAATAAAGATAGAAATCCTTCTAATTATGGAATTATAATTAATCATCAAAACAATTCAATCAGATTAGCTCCTCTTTATGATAATTGTACTTCTTTAGGCGTGTCTATGGTTGATCATAGGTTACATTCATGTATAGATAAAGATGGTAATATTATTGATGAAAATCAATTAAATTTGGTTATTCATAAACAAATTTTGGGCAAGGTTACACTAGATAGGTTTCATCAATATAAAGAGAAGAGAATTTGGGATAACTTCGAATCAAGAAGAATAGCTAATTTAATCGATCAAAAGAAAAAAGAACTTATAATATTAGTAGATCAAGGTAAGTTATCTATAAGTGATTATCATAAGATTTTAAAAAAAATAGGTAATGAATATCGAAAATATGATGTTTCAACCTTAGAATATCAACAAATGATAAAATATTTAACTTTATTTTATTCTGAGTATATTGAAGATATTATGCATAAAATTGAAGCCAATATAAATAAAGATACAATTGATAAAGTCTTCGATTACTATAAAGATGAGTTACCAATAGACAGATTAAATTTTGCTAAGGAACTTGTTTTAAGGCGTAGTAAATGGATGGTTAATTATTATAAACAAAATAAACGTGAAAAAGGAGGAAAAATATTATGAATGAGGTATACTTGTTATGGGAATCTTATATATCTAATAAATTAATTCCAATTGGTGTTTTAAAACAAATAAATAATAAATATTTATTCCAATATTTAGATTCTGCTAAATTAGCAATTAATGAAGGTTGTTTTGTGCCATTTCCTTATACAAAAGAAATATTATTTTTCGATACCTTACCTGATTTTTTTGAACAAAGAATATTAAAAGGGGAATTTTACTATCAAAAATTTAATTTAAAAGATAAGAATCAATTAAATTGTTTAGTTTATAATGATTCTATTAAGAATACTGATAATTTTAAGATAGTTAGTAAAGAAAAATATGATAAAATTATGAATTAGCATTAAAGATTATATATTTAGTATAATTATTTGTAAGAACAAAAGTCAAATAAATTTGACTGCATCTAATCTCACGATTAAATATTTCTCCTTCTTCGGTGGCTTTTGCTTTTTCCTCCAGAGACTAATTTCCGATAGTCGCTACCGTACTTATTTTTATTTATTT
>DVJX01000019.1 GCA_018716405.1 Candidatus Faecisoma merdavium
AGAAATAGATAATAAAGCAATCGATTTAAAAGATTTAGCTAACGATATTTACTTTGATGAAATTACGTTTTTTATTGATGATTTACTAGAAAATAAAACAACTTCATTTGAAACAATATTGAAACAATTAAATAATTATAAAGATAAAGTCTCTCAAGTAACTAATTTATTAGATGAAGAACAAAAAATATTAATAGAAAGTGAAACAACAAGAGTAGAATATGAAAAATTAACAAAACAATTTAAAAATTTAGAGCAAGATATTAATAATCAAGAAACAAATTTAAAAGAAAGTATTATGAGTTGGGAAGAACAATTTATCAATAATCTAAATAACAATAATTATTTGAAATTAGATAATGAAACTAAGAAAAGTATTTTTGATTTAATGAATAGTTATACTATTAAAAATTTTGAAAAAGTTAAAGATGTTTTGAATAATTATGCCAATATGTTAATAGATGATATAAATAAAGAAATATTAACTTTAGAATTAAAAAAATCATTAAAACAAAAAGAAATGATTGACTTAAAAAAAGAATATGATCTATTAAAAAATAAGGAAGATTTAGAAATCCCTAATACAGATGAAAATATAGACAAAATATTAGATGAAAATAATATTAAACATATTTCCTTATATAAATGTTTAGAATTTAAACAAAATATTGAAGAAAAAGTTAAAAATAAAATAGAAAATATTTTATTAAATTTAAATATGTTAAATGCCAAAATAATAGCAGAAGAAGATTTAAATAAATTAGACAAATTAAATATTAATCTTTTATATTTAACAAAAACTAAAGAAAAGAAAAATAATTTATTAAAATATTTTGATGTTGTTGGTCCAAATAAAAATTATATTATGGATATATTAAAATGTATCAGTACCGATACTACTGATTTGATTGCCATTAATGAAAACGGAATATCGAAAATTGATGCATTAAACTTTATAGCTGACAAAAACTATCAACAAACATATATTGGTTATATAAAACGTTTAAATTTAAGAAAAGAACAATTAGAAAAATTATCTGATCAAATAAATTTATTAAATATAGAAATAAAAAATATTGATAATCTTATTGATAATGATACAAATAAAATTATTATTATCAAAAAAGAAACAGTTTTACCTGACAATAATATTATAAATCAAATATTAGATAGGATTCATGAATTAAATATTTCATTATCATGGAACGATAAAAAACAAAAAGAATTAGAAAATATAATTTTTGAAATCGATAATAAATTAAAAGAAATAAAACGAAATATTGAGGAAAATAAAAAAGGATTATATATTCCATTAAATTTAAAAATTTATAAAGAAGTACTGTTATCAATTAATGTTACTAAAGATTTAATTCAAGATGTTCATAATCTATATAACAATTATATTAATAAATTAGAGATAAATGAAAGTTATAAAACACGTTTAGAAGATAATATAAATAATATAGATTATCTTGAAGCTGAATTAAATGAAAAAAGTCACGATTTGAACATTAATATAGAAAATAAAAATACTATTGAAAAATTACTTGAATCAAAAGAATACAAAGATCAAAAAGAAAAATTATTAAATATTGAAATAGAATTAGATGAATTAAATAAAGAAAAAGATAGTTTAATTGATAAAATTGGTTTCTTAACAAGTGATATTCAAAATAAAGAAATTAATTTAAATAATTTAATTAATGATTTAAATATTTTAGATAAAAAATTAAAAGTATATGAAGAAATATTTGTAAGAGAGTATAAATTAAATTATGTATACCAAGAAGAGCTTATTGATGTAGATAATATGGCAAATAAAATAATAAAAGATGGATCAAATAAAAAAGAAATTTCTGTAAAAGAAGCTTTAAATAATATATATTCTTCGTTTAACCAATATAGTTTAGAATTAAATGATTATTCATTAAAATATAATTTTATATTTAGTGATTATGAAAAAACAACAGAAGAAATAAATAAAATATATGACGATAATACTAGAATAGATATTACTGCTATGTATCAAGGAATTAAACTTAATATAATAAAACTTAATGAAACTTTGAATGATGTTATATTAGAAAATAAAGATTTAATAAGTCAACAAGATCGTTATTTATTTGAAGAAATTCTTTTAAATACAGTAGGAGAAAAAATAAGAAATAGAATAAAATCATCTAATGAATGGGTTAATAAAATAAATAATATAATGGCAACGATGCAAGAAAATAGTGCATTAAGTTTCAAGTTAGTATGGAAAAGTATTTCAGCAATTGATGATAATGAAATAGATACTAAAGAAATAGTCCAAATTTTACAAATGTCACCTGATTTATTAGATGATAAATACAAAGAAAAACTTACAAATCATTTTAGAAGTAAAATAAAAAAGGCTGAGGAATTGTATAGTGATTCATATATTTCATTTTATAAAATAATTGAAGAAGTGTTAGATTATCGTTCTTGGTTTACTTTTCAATTGTTATATCAAAGAAAAGGGATGCCATTAAAAGAATTAACTGATAAAACATTTTCTAAATTTAGTGGCGGAGAACGAGCAAAAAGTATGTATATTCCTTTATTTGCAAGTGTATATGCAAAACTTAATTCAGCTTATGAAAATTCACTTCGCGTAATAGCGTTAGATGAAGCTTTTGCTGGTGTTGATGAAGATAATATTAGAGAAATGTTTGGTATATTAAAATATTTAAATTTAGACTTTATTATAAATTCACAAGTTTTATGGGGTGATTATGATACAATAAACGATTTATCTATCTGTGAATTAATAAGACCTTATAATTCTAATATAGTAACAGTTGAACGTTATCGTTGGAATGGTAAATATAAAGAAATTATCCAAAATAGGGAAGAATTAAATGAAGGAATATACTAAATATTTTAAAGATAAAAAAGGTTACGATAGATTTATTACTAAAATATATGAAAAATATCAATCAATTTCTAGATTTTCTGGTACTATTAAATTAAATTGTTTGAATGATGAAGAAGCTTATGCATTATCGCGATTGTTCGGTGAGAATTATAATAGTGGTGATGATGTAAAAATATCAATTAAGCAATTTTTAAAAATAATGGATAAATCTAAATTTAAAGATTTTGATATTACAACATTTATAACTGAATATTTAAATGTATCACTATTAACTAATAAAGAATTAAAGTCTAATCTAATTATAGCCGAGGATAATTTTTATCAAGAATTAATTAAAGATAATTTGATGTTAAAAAAAATAATTAATAAAGACAATTTATTGATTCATCATAGATATGTTAAAAATAAACAAAAATTAAAAAATGATTTAATTAACATTATAAATTTATTAAATCATTTACCAAAAGAAAAAACGATGATTTCTTTATATGCTGCAACTTATACTAAAGATCCACATTATTTAGATTTAGATTCTAAAACAAGTAATTTATTTATAAGTTGCTTATCTATTTTAGATAATATTGATTTTCCAAATACTCGTGAAGACAAAATCAAATTATTATATAAACATAATATTGAAATGGATAATTTATCAAATTATGTACTCACTTATAATTTATTATCTTCAAGAAAATGGATTAATGATTTAAGTAAAGAAACACTTATTTTAAATATTCAAAATATATTAAATACAAATTCATTTGATTCAAAATTAAAAAAAGTATTTATATTTGAAAACCCTTCAATATTAACTAAAATATTGTATTCTGATATTGATATAAGTGTAATTATTTCAGGAGGATTTCCTAATAATGCAGTTTATTTATTGATTGATAAATTGATAGAAAATGGTAATAAAATATATTATAATGGTGATTTTGATCCAGAAGGTTTAATTATCGCAAATAAATTAAAAAATAAATATCAAGATAAATTAGAACTGTTTTGTTATGATAAAATTGATTACGATAATTGTAAATCAAATAAAATTATATCTAATAAAAGACTAAATAAAATGGCACAAATTAATGATTCAAAGTTAATTATTATAAAAGATCAATTACTTAAAAATAAATTAGCTGCTTTTCAAGAAAATAATAATCGGATAATAAATTATTTGAAAGACCTAAATTAAATCTATATAAATAATTAATTAAAGAGTAATTTGAAAATTTATTACATTTTTTGTATTATTATCTAACAACATATTTTACCTCTTTTCCTTTGTTTATAAGGGTTATAAGCAACTTCACTTAATTATTACCTGTGTCTATATAACATTCATACTACTCTTTGCCTCATGCCACCTGATAATGTATTAGGATAACTATTTAGAAAATCTTTTAAACCATAAGTATTTAATAATTTTAAAACATAATCTTTATTATTCATTTTATTTATTTTTAATCCTAATAAACAGTTGTCTAAAACAGTTTTCCAATTAAATAAAGCGTCTTGTTGTAACATATATCCTAGTTTAACATTATCTTTAATTATTATTTCCCCATCTGATTTACTATCTAAATTAGCTAAAATATTTAAAATAGTGCTTTTGCCACATCCACTAGGTCCAACGATTGCTATAAATTCATTATTGTTTAATTCAAAAGAAAAATTTTCAATTGCTTTTGTTTCAGAAGTTTTAGTATGATATATTTTACTTAAATTTTTAATTGTTAGTATATTCATCATTTAACTCCTTTCTCATTATTATATTCAGTAATGATTAGTTATGTTATTGAAAATATTATTTAAATATTATAATAAAATCTATAAAAGTAATTATATTTTTTATAATAAAAAAAGTAATTTTGAGTTTGATTAAACAACAAAATTACTTAAAATTTTTTATATAAAACAAATCCAACTATATCTAATATAGAGTATAAAATGATAAATAAACCAATAGTAGATAATATTAAATTAGTTTTTAAAGCGACATAAAATCCACATATTATCAACAAAATTGAAATAACTAAGCCACTTAAAAATGCTATTTTATTTTCTTTAATATTAAGAGCTTCAATTAATCTGATTATACCGGTATAAATGATCCAACCTCCACATATTAATCTAATGGTTGTTTCAATTAAAGAAGAAAACAAAATTATAAATAAACCAAATATAATTAATATAATTCCAAAAATAAGTTTTGATTTGTATTCAATATTTAATTTTTTTAATGTTTTATAATAACTTAAAATATTAAATATACCAATAATACATAAAATTCCTCCTGCAATATATGAAATAAAATTTAATATACCACTTGGATTAGTAAATAATATAATACCAAATATTAAAAATAACATTGAACTGATTAAAGATGTGTCGTTAGAATACTTAATAACAGTTATATTTTTCATTAATAATCACCTTTATTAATTATACAACAAATAAATTGACAAATCAAATCTATAAGTATAAAATATTTATATGAATTATGGAAAGGATAGTTAAATGTTAGAGTTAAAAAATATAAAGAAAAGTTATACGCTTGCTAATTTTACGCAAACTGCTTTAAATGATGTAAGTTTAAAATTTAGAAAAAATGAATTTGTTGCTATTTTAGGTCAATCAGGTTCAGGTAAAACAACTTTACTTAATATAATAGGTGGATTAGATCATTATGATAGTGGTGATCTAATTATAAATAACAAATCAACAAAAAAATTCAAAGATACTGATTGGGATGCATATAGAAATAATTGCATTGGATTTATATTTCAAAGTTATAATTTGATTAGTCATATAAGTATTTTGGCTAATGTAGAATTAGGTATGACTTTAAGTGGTGTTTCTAAGAAAGAAAGAAGACAAAAGGCTATTGAAGTATTAAAAAAAGTTGGTTTGGAAAATCATATAAATAAAAAGCCAAATCAATTATCTGGTGGCCAAATGCAAAGAGTAGCTATTGCTAGAGCTTTAGTTAATAACCCAGATATAATTTTAGCTGATGAGCCAACAGGAGCATTAGATTCTAAAACAAGTGTTCAAATAATGGAATTAATAAAGGAAATAGCTAAAGATAAATTGGTAATTATGGTAACTCATAATAGTGAATTAGCCCATGATTATGCTAATAGAATTATAGAGCTAAAAGATGGCAATATTATAAGTGATACAAATAAATTAGAAAAACAAAATAATAATAAAACTTATACTATAAAAAAAACAGCAATGAGTTTTTTTACCGCTTTATCGTTATCATTTAATAACATAAAAACTAAAAAAGGAAGAACTTTATTAACAGCTTTTGCATCTAGTATAGGAATAATAGGAATTTCGATTATATTATCTTTATCAAATGGTTTTGATATGCAAATAGATCAATTTGAAAAGGATACATTATCAAGTTTTCCTATTACGATAAGTAGACAAGCAACGGAAATGACTGCTGAAGATATGATGTCTATGACACCAGATAAAAGTGATTCATATATAGATAAAGAAGTAATATATCCCTATGATACAGCATCTTCATTGCTTATTCATCAAAATGTGTTTACAGATGATTATTTAAATTATATAAATAATATTAATCCTGATTATACAATTGGTATATCATATTTAAGAACAATGAGTTTAAATATGTTAGTAAAAAATGATGATAAAATAAATTATGTTAATAATTTGAATTTAACATCATTACCTAAAGAATTAAAAGAAAATGAAGAATCATTTTTAGAATCTGCCTATGATTTATTAAAAGGAAGTTATCCAGAAGATAAAACAGAAATAGTTATAGCAGTAAATGAAAAAAATAGGTTAGAAAAAAATATTTTAGAAGCTTTAGGAATAGACACAACTAAAGAAGAAATTAGTTTTGATGAATTAATTGGTAAAGAAATAAAAATAATTTTAAATGATGATTTTTATATAAACAATAATAACTATTTTGTACCTAATATGAATTATGATGAAATGTATAATGAAGGTATTACTTTAAAGATAGTTGGAATTGTAAGAGGCAAAGAAGATAATATGTTAGCTCAAATAGTTAACACTATGAGTATGAGTCAAGGTGCAGGTAATATTTTGTATTCTAATGAATTAGCAGAATATATAATAGAACAAAACAAAGATTCTTTGATTGTAAAAGCACAACAAGATCTAGATTATAATATTTTAACTGGAGAAAAGTTTACTGAAAATTATACTAAAGATGACATGTTGACTCATTTGGGAGCTAAAGATATTCCTTTTATGATAAATATTTATCCAGTTGATTTTGAAGCTAAAGAAAATATAATTAATTATTTAAATGATTATAATAAAGATAAATCAGATGAAGATAAAATTGTTTACACTGATTTAGCAGATACTTTTTCAACTTTATCATCTAATATTATGGATGCTATTGGTTGGGTATTAATTGCTTTTTCTGGTATATCATTAATAGTTTCATCAATCATGATTGGAATTATAACTTATATATCAGTATTAGAAAGAACAAAAGAAATAGGTATTTTAAGAAGCTTAGGAGCAAGAAAAAAAGATGTTAGACGCGTATTTAATGCCGAAACATTTATTATTGGTTTAGCTTCAGGATTAATAGGAATAGTAATTGCAAGATTATTATTATTCCCAATAAATACCATATTAAAAGATTTAACTAATTTAGATAATGTAGCTGTTATGAATCCAATTCATACATTAATTTTAATAACAGTTGCTATTATTTTAACTTTAATAGGAGGCTTAATACCTGCTGTTATAGCAAGTAAAAAAAATCCTGTGGAAGCTTTAAGAACGGAGTAGAAATATGAAATATTTAAAAATAATTATTAGTTTAGTTTTGATTTTAGTGCTTTACTATTTTATGTTACCGCCAATAAATTTAAGTGCACCTACTTTTTGGGCGTTTATATTTGTAAGTGTAATATTATGTAGTGTAGTTAGTTTAATTATTTCTAGCACAGATATTTTAAAAGTTGTAATAAATAATAAAAAGGTTAATAAAAAGTCATATATAGTATTTGGATTATTATTTATAACATTTGGTTTAATTATAATAATTAATATAATAAATACACCATTATTTATGGCTAAATCATATTATAATAGAATAAGTGTTACTGAAAGTGACTTTACTACTGATGTAGAACCTGTTGATTTTGATAAATTACCATTATTAGATAAAGATTCATCTATGAAACTAGGAGACAAAGTAATGGGTCAAATGACAGATTTAGTATCACAGTTTGAAGTATCAAATCAATATACACAAATTAATTATAATGATGAAATAGTAAGGGTTACGCCGTTAGAATATGCTAGTATAATTAAATATTTTACAAATAGAAATAAAGGTGTAACTGGATATATTATAGTTGATTCAGTAACTGGTGAATCAAATTTAGTAAGATTAGACAAAGGTATGAAATATATGCCTTCAAGTTTATTTTTTGAAAATTTATATAGAAAATTAAGAATAAGTTATCCATTTACCATATTTGGTGAAGTTAATTTTGAAATTGATGATGAAGGAAATCCATATTGGATAGCCCAAACTTTAAAATATAGTGGTGTAGGACTAAAAAAAGAAGTAACAGGTGTAGTAATCTTTAATCCAATTGATGGTACTTCTAAAAAATATAAAGTTGAAGAAGTTCCAACTTGGGTTGATCATGTTTATTCGGCAAGTTTAATAATCGAACAATTAAATGATTGGGGATTATATAAAAATGGTTTCTTTAATTCGATTTTTGGTCAAAAAGATGTAGTAAGTACTAGTGAAGGATATAACTATTTAGCGATGAACGATGACATTTATCTATATACTGGTATTACTTCTGTATCTAGTGATGGATCTAATATAGGTTTTACTTTAACAAATATGAGAACCAAAGAAACAAAGTTTTATGATGTCGCTGGTGCAACTGAAACATCTGCCATGGCATCTAGTGAAGGTCAAGTACAACAAATGAAATATACTTCAACTTTCCCACTATTAATTAATTTGGATAATAAGCCAACTTATCTAATGAGCTTAAAAGATAATGCAGGACTAGTTAAAATGTATGCTTTTGTTGATTATGCAGATTATCAAAAAGTAGTTGTTACTGAAAGTTCAGAGGGAATATTAAAAGCAGCTCAAAATTATTTGGGTGGTAATATTACTGCGGGAGAAGAATTAACTAAAGAAATAACAATTAAATCAATTAAAACAGCAGTTTTAGATGGGACAACTTATTATTATTTAAAAGATGATGATATATATCGTGCATCTTTAAAAGTAAATCAAAATGTATTACCATTTTTAAGTATTAATGATAAAATCAAAATAACTTATAAAGAATCTGACATAAAAGAGATAATTAAAATAGAAAAATAGGGAATTTACCTATTTTTTTAATAATTATCTTGTAAAAATATTACTTTTGTGATAATATTAAATTAGGTGATAATATGGGTAAGAAAATAGAAGCTGCCAAGTTAATTGCTGATAAATTAAGAGGTAAGTCATATCTTTCATATGTGGAAATTGCTAATATTACGGGATATCACCCAAAGTATATATTAAAACTAAAAAAAGAAATTTTAGAAGGTGGTATTAATTTTGAGCATGGCAATAAAAATAGAGAGCCTGTTAATAAAATAAGTCAAAAAGAAAAAGATTATATTATAAATTTATATAAAAGAAGTAATGCTAGTGTTAGAAAATTTTGTAAATTTTATAATAGAAGAAGTTATTCATGTATATATAACATTTTAAAAGAAGCTAATCTAATAAATAACGATATTTCTTAAGTGGAATATCTTTTTTTATTACATATAATATTTTGAAAGGAATTGATTTCATGTATTTGTGTGATATGGAAGTAGGCAATAAAGCTATTATAAAAAAAATGACAGCTAATAATAGTATAAAAAGAAGGTTACAAGATCTTGGATTAATCGAAGGAACAGTAGTTGAGTGTGTTTTAAAAAGTCCTTTTAAAGATCCTAAGGCTTATTTAATTAGGGGAGCATTGATAGCAATAAGAAAAGAAGATTGTTCTAATATAGAGGTTGAAATTATATGAAGAAAATAGCCTTAGCCGGAAATCCAAATGTAGGAAAAAGTACTGTTTTTAATTCGCTAACAGGTCTTAAACAACATACTGGTAATTGGTCAGGAAAGACAGTTAGCAACGCATCTGGATTGTTTAAGTATAATGGTATAGAGTATAAAATATATGATTTACCTGGAACATATTCTTTAATTTCACATTCAAAAGAAGAGGAAGTAGCGCGAAATTTTATTTGCTTTTCCGATTATGATTTTGTAATTGTTGTATGTGATGCTGTTTGTTTAGAAAGAAACTTAAATTTAGTTTTACAAATATTAGAAATAACCAATAAAGTTATTGTTTGCGTAAATTTAATGGATGAAGCTAAAAAGAAAAATATTCATGTTGATTTAAAGGAATTATCTAATATATTAGGAATTCCTGTAGTAGGAACAAGTGCAAGAAATAAAAATGGAGTGCAAAATTTATTAAATGTATTGGATAACAATGAATTTAAATCATTTAATTTAAAATATAGTGATCAAGTAGAGGATGCAATAAATAGTTTAATACCCCTTGTTGAAGATAAAGTGAAAGATTTAAATCCAAGATGGGTTGCAATAAATTTATTAAATTATGATAGTGTTCTATATAAAGAAATAAAGAATTATTTAGATTACGATTTGTTAAATAATAAAGTTATTAAAAATCAAATATTATTGATTAGAGATGAGATTAAAGTATCCGAAGAAATAACAAATAGCATAATTAATACATCAGAAGAAATATCTAAAAAAGTAGTAACGTGTGATAATATAGCAAATAATTTTGATTTTAAAATCGATAAAATTACTACAAGTAAACTACTTGGCGTTCCTATTATGATTTCACTATTAATGGTAATATTTTGGCTAACTATAGTAGGCGCCAACTATCCTTCGGAATTATTATTTAATTTTTTTGCCTTTTTAGAAGAAAATATTTTAAATTTTTTTAATACATCATCTTTTTTGTCTCGATTATTAATTGATGGCGTATATAAAGTGTTAACATGGGTTGTAGCTGTAATGTTACCACCAATGATGATATTTTTCCCTTTATTTACTTTGCTTGAAGATTTAGGATACCTTCCTAGAATCGCATTTAATCTAGATAAAATTTTTAACAAATGTAAGGCATGTGGTAAACAAGCGTTAACAATGTGTATGGGGTTTGGATGTAATTCTGTCGGTGTTGCTGGAGCTAGAATAATTGATTCTCCAAGAGATAGATTAATAGCAATATTAACAAATGTATTTGTCCCTTGTAATGGAAGGTTTCCAACCATGATAACACTTATTACAATATTTTTTGTTGGTGTGAATGGTAGTTCGTTAAAAAGTGTTTTTTTGTTGACACTAATTATACTATTTGGAGTATTAATAACTTTTGCAGTTTCTCTTTTATTATCTAAGACAATTTTAAAAGGTGTTCCATCTTCGTTTACTTTGGAATTACCACATTATCGTAGGCCACAAGTTTTAAAAACATTTGTAAGATCGTTTTTTGATAGAACAATATTTGTCTTATCAAGAGCTGTTATAGTAGCAATACCAGCTGGAGCTTTAATATGGATATTAGCTAATCTATATATTGATGGAATTTCATTGTTAAATCATATCTCATTATTTTTAGATCCGTTTGGCAAATTAATAGGATTAGATGGAGTAATTTTAATATCATTTATTTTAGGTTTTCCTGCAAATGAAATAGTTGTTCCTATTATGTTGATGACTTATATGTCAACAGGAAATTTAGTAGAATATGAAAGCTTAGAAAGTTTAAAAATGATTTTAATAGATAATGGATGGACTATTAAAACAGCAATATGTACACTAATTTTTAGTTTATGTCATTTTCCTTGTTCTACAACTTGTTTAACAATAAAAAAAGAAACTGGAAGCTTAAAATGGACTTTTTTAGCTATTATAATTCCAACTTTAATAGGTATAGTATTATGCTTTTTAGTTAATTGTATTTCATATTTTATTTAAAAAAAACTAATTAAAA
>DVJX01000020.1 GCA_018716405.1 Candidatus Faecisoma merdavium
ATTAAGATTTTCCCTAATATGATTTTATCAAAAATACTAAAATTTTACCAAGAACCAATATATAGTGTTGATGAAAAAACAAGAAAGATTATTAAAATCGATTATAGAAAAAATGATTAATTCAAAAAATATAAAAAAGTTTTAATATAAAAAAGTTTTAATTTACACTAATCTATTTTTGTGGTAGAATTGAAATAGGTGATAATTAATGGATTTTAGTAATATTAAAATAGAAAAAGAATTACAAATTGTGTTTATGGGGACACCAGAATTTTCTGTTCCTGTATTACAAGGATTAATAGATAATTATAAAGTAAGAGCAGTTGTTACACAACCTGATCGAAAAGGAAATCATGGTCAAATTAATATTTCGCCAGTAAAAAAATTGGCGCAAGATAAAGCAATTTTGGTTTTGCAACCAGAAAAAATAAAAGAAGATTATCAAGAAATAATTAATTTAAAACCAGATTTAATTGTAACTTGTGCTTATGGTCAAATTATTCCAAAAGAATTAATAGAATGCCCAAGATTAGGTTGTATTAATGTTCATGCTTCTTTGCTTCCTAAATTAAGAGGAGGAGCTCCTATTCATAAGGCAATAATTGAAGGGCACTCTAAAACAGGTATTACAATCATGTATATGAATACTAAAATGGATGAAGGAGATATTATTACTCAAGAAGAAATTCCAATACTAGATACTGATACAGCTAGTTTGTTACATGATAAGTTAAGTATATTAGGTAAAGAGTTGTTACTTAAGACTTTACCTAATATTATTAATGGGACAAATAGTAGAATTAAGCAGGATTCATCACAAGCTACTTATGCTTTTACATTAAAAAAAGAAGATGAAAAATTAAATTTTAATAAAACAGCAAGACAAATTTATAATCAGATAAGAGGATTAAATTCTTGGCCTGGAGCTTACTGCATATTTGAAGGTAAGATTCTTAAAGTTTGGGATTCATTTATAACAGAAAATTATCCTGTTGGTTTTAATGGAGAGATTACAGCAATTTATAAAGAAGGAATTGGCGTTAAGGTAAGTAATGGTGAGATAGTACTAAAAATAGTTCAACCAGAAGGAAAAAATAAAATGGATGCAATTAGTTTTATTAATGGATTAAGAGATAAAAATATAGTAGGTAAAGTGTTAGAATGAAAGAAACTATTGAATTTATAAAAAAATTATGGAAAAATAAGAAAACAAGATCTCTAGCAATTTTAATTATGTATGTTGTATTTTTTGCTTTTGTATTTTTACTAATTTCTAGTGGAAGTCATAACTATCAAAACAATGTAGAAAACGAAAATATTGAAAATAATGATGATATTAAATTAGAAGATATTACTAATTATAGATTAGAAATAATTGGTGAAGACAATTTTACATATGATTCAAATACTAATAAAGTATTTTATGATGGAATTTATTATGAAGTAGAAAATATTCCAGAAATTATAAGTAAATATGATTTAAATATTTTTAATCCCAGTAATGTTTCTAAATTGTTAGAAGTAAGCACTTTGGAATCAACTAATTATATTGATGAAAGTGATACTTATGTTGTCAAAATAAGTGATTTTGAAAAAATAATCTATAATAATGAAATAGTTAATGATGAATATATTAAAATAATTAAATATGATTCAAAAATGGTAGTTGATTTAACAAATTATTATGGGTATGTTGTTAATATAGAATTGAGGAGTTAGGTATGAACGTAGTAATAGTCGTTTTAGTAGTTGGTGCTTTAGCAGTTTTAATTTTTAAAAAATTTAGTAATATAGTTTATTATATAGGAATAGTTGATATATTTTTAAGAGTATTATCTTTTATAGCCGCAAATATTCCAATTAAAGAAATAAGTAATTTTATTTATACTTACTTTCCAAGTAGTGTTCCAAGCATAATAAATATGTATTCAAGCGGAATTTTTAATACTATATTGATGTGGTTATTATGTATTATATATATATTATTAGATGTTTATTTAATAAAAATATTTTGGAAAAAGAAATAACTTCGGTTATTTTTTATTGTGTTAAAAACAAATGTTTGATATAATAATATAGGTGGTTATTTATGTATGCATATATAAAAGGTTTTATTAAAGAAATAGAAAGTAATTATATTGTATTAGATAATAATGGAATAGGTTATTTAATATATACACCTAATCCATATTCATTTAATCTTAATGAAGAATATACTGTTTATATTTATCAAAATGTCAAAGAAGATGAATTAACATTATATGGGTTTAAATTAAACGAAGAAAAAGATTTATTTTTAAAATTAATTGAAGTGAAAGGATTAGGTTGCAAAATGGCTCTTCCTATTATTGCAACAGGTTCAATTAATGGTATAATAGATGCTATTGAAAGAGAAAATATATTATATTTAAAAAAATTTCCTAAAATAGGAGATAAAGTAGCTAAACAAATTATTTTAGATTTAAAAGGTAAATTAAATACCAATGGTGTTGTCACAACTAGTAATAATGATGAATTAATTGAAGTATTAAAAGGCTTAGGTTATAAACTTACAGATATATTAAAAGTTGTAAGACAAGTTAATACTAATTTATCACTAGAAGATCAAATAAAGGAAGCTTTAAAGTTATTTTTAAAATGAGAATAGCTATAGATTTTGATGATACAATTGTAAGAACTAGTGATAAAGTAAAAGAGTATTTAAATAAATACAATATAAAAGAATTAAATAATTTTGATGAAAAATATGAATTTTATAAAAAGCATATTGATGATATAACTAAAAATTTAGATTTTTTTGATGATGTAGTAGATGTCTTAAATAAATTAAATGTAAACAATGAATTATATTTAATCACAGCTAGAAGTAATTATTATTCAAATAATTTAAAAGACTTGACAACTAAATTTATTAAAGATAATAAATTACCTTTTAAAGAAGTTTACTTTGAATGTTTTGAAGTAGGGAAAGCTATTAAATGTGAAGAATTAAAAATAGATTTATTTATCGATGATTATTATGTTAATTGTTTAGAAGTTAGTAAAAAAGGAATAGATACCTTATTATTTAAAAATGAATATGATAATTTAAAAACAGTGAATAGTTGGCAAGATATATTAAAATATGTGGAGGGATAGTATGGATGAAAGAGTAGTAACGAATAGAGAATTAAAAGAAGATACTTTTGAACAAACTATTAGACCAGATAGTTTAGATGAATATATAGGACAATCTGAAATAAAAGAAAATTTAAGTGTTTTTATTAAAGCGGCCAAACTAAGGGAAGAACCATTGGATCATGTTTTATTATATGGTCCTCCGGGATTAGGTAAAACTACTTTGGCTAATATAATTGCTAACGAATTAGGATCTAATATTAAAACAGCAAGTGGTCCTGCTATTGAAAAAACAGGTGACTTAGCTGCCATTTTATCTACTTTAGAACCAGGAGATGTTTTATTTATTGATGAAATCCATAGGATACCTAGATATATTGAAGAAGTATTATATTCTGCTATGGAAGATTTTACTTTAGATATAATTGTTGGAAGTGATTCTAGTAGTAGAAGTATTAGAATTGATTTACCTCCTTTCACATTAGTCGGAGCAACTACTAGAACAGGTGATTTAACTAGTCCATTAAGAGATAGATTTGGAATTATTTCTAAATTAAATTATTATACAGTCGAAGAATTAACTGATATAGCTAAAAGAACTAGTCGTGTACTTAATACTCCAATTGAGGAAGATGCAGCTATTGAGTTAGCTAAAAGAAGTAGAGGAACACCTCGTATTTGTAATAGATTATTTAAAAGAGTAAGAGATTATGCCTTAGTTATGGGCGATGGTGTAATAGATAAAAAAATAACTACTTTAGCTTTAGATAAATTAAAAGTAGATGAATTAGGTTTAGATGAAACAGATTATAATTTACTTAAAGCAATAATAGAAAAATTTAATGGTGGCCCAGTAGGAATAGATGCAATTGCTTCTAGTATTGGTGAAGAAGTTACAACTATTGAAGATGTTTATGAACCATATTTATTACAAAACGGATTTTTAAAAAGAACATCTAGAGGAAGAATTGTAACAGATAAAGCTTATGAACATTTGAAAATTAACCATCAAAATAGATTAAATATGGAGGAACTATGAAAACAGATGATTTTGATTATTACTTACCAGAAAATTTAATTGCGCAAACTCCTTTAGAAAAAAGAGATGCATCTAAATTATTAGTTTTAGATAGAGAAACAGGTAAAATAGAACATAAACATTTTACTGATATAATTGATTATTTAGAAAAAGATGATATATTAGTTATTAATGATACAAAAGTAATACCAGCTAGATTAATAGGTGTTAAAGAAGAAACTAATGCAGTTATTGAAATATTAATGTTAAAAGAAGTTAATAATACTTGGGAATGTTTAGTAAAACCTGCTAAAAGAGTGAAAGTTGGTACTATAATTAAATTTAGTGATAAGTTAAAAGTAAAATGTGTTGAAGTAAAAGACGAAGGAATACGAATATTTGAATTTATTTATGATGGTATTTTATATGAAATATTAGATGAATTAGGTACAATGCCACTACCACCTTATATTCATGAAAAATTAAAAGATCAAAATAGATATCAAACTATTTATGCTAAAAATGAAGGTAGTGCAGCTGCACCTACAGCCGGATTACATTTTACTAATGAATTATTATCTAAAATAAAAGAAAAAGGGGTTATAATTGTTCCAATAACTTTACATGTAGGATTAGGCACATTTAGACCAGTTAATGTAGAAGATGTAACTAAACATAAAATGCATAGTGAATTTTATATGATGAGCAAAGAAACTGCTGAAATATTAAATAATCATAAAAAAAGAATTATTGCTGTAGGAACAACAACTACTAGAACTTTAGAAACTATAATGAATTTATATGGTGAATTTAAAGAATGTAGTGGTTGGACTGATATATTCATTTATCCAGGTTATAAATTTAAGGCAATTGATTGTTTAATTACTAATTTTCATTTACCAAAATCAACTTTGGTTATGTTAGTAAGTGCTTTTGCTACTAAAGAATATATTATGAATGCTTATAATGAAGCAATAAAAAATAACTATCGTTTTTTTAGTTTTGGCGATAGTATGTTTATAAAAAAAGATTAATTTTAGTTAAAAGGAGAATTGTATGAGTCACGAACATTTTAAAGAAAATTTAGTAGCTATTAAAGCAGAAAGTCAAAGAAAACAAATGGAAAAAGATTTAATGTATCAAGATATGATATCAGAAGGAAAACAAAAACAAGAAGATTGGAAATTAAAAATGGGATTATATGATTTATCTCAAACAACTGATATATTAAAAGATGTTGAACAAGAGGAAAAAAGTTTTAGAACAAGATAATACATAAATATTATTTATAAAGATAATTAGTCTTTGATTATTAATAAAATTATATAGTTGAAGAATGATTATTTTTTTGGACTTGATTTTACTAATGAAATATTATATCAACACAAGAATAATTAATTAAAAATTAACAAAAATATTGTATATAAAGTTAATTTATAGTATAATCATATATAGGGAATATTAACTGTTGGGTACTTGCCAAATTCTAAATGAAGGAGGCTAGATAATTATGAAGAAAAAAGATTTATTAATCTCATATCTAATTCTAATTATCATTTTATTAACAATATCTTTATTGATATTATGCATAAAAAAATAGTACTCAATCAAATTGATTAAGTACTTACCAAAACAAATCATAGGTGAGTACTCAACATGCGAAAGTTAAGTATTCCCTTTTTTATTATATGCAAGTTTCCTTGACAAATACATTGTATCACAAATTAATATGTTTGTCAAAATAAATTAATTAAAAATTAACAAACCCGTTGAGCATAAAGTTAATTTATAGTATAATTATATATAGAGAATATTAACTGTTGAGTACTTGCCAAATTCTAAACGAAGGAGGCTAGATGATTATGAAGAAAAAAGATTTACTAATAACATTCTTAATTCTAATTATCATTTTATTAATAGTATCATTAATGATATTATGTATAAAAAAATAGTACTCAATCTAACTGATTAAGTACGAATCTTAAATCAATAAGGTGAGTACTCAACATAGGAAAGTTAAGTATTCCCTTTTTTATTGTATGCAAGTTTCCTTGACAAATACATTGTATCATAAATTAATATATTTGTCAAAATAAATTAATTAAAAATTAACAAACCCGTTGAGCATAAAGTTAATTTATAGTATAATTATATATAGAGAATATTAACTGTTGAGTACTTGCCAATTTCTAAACGAAGGAGGCTAGATGATTATGAAGAAAAAAGATTTACTAATAACATTCTTAATTCTAATTATCATTTTATTAATAGTGTCATTAATGATATTATGTATAAAAAAATAGTACTCAATCTAACTGATTAAGTACAAACCAAATTAACAGGTGAGTACTCAACGTGTGAAAGTTAAGTATTCCCTTTTTATTATATGCAAGTTTCCTTGACAGATACATTGTATCATATTTTTATTTGTCTGTCAAAGTTTTCTCAATTTGTTAATTTAAATTTGAAGTGCAACACTTCACTATTGAAAAAGACATATGAATAATCTATAATATCTTTTGCTCAAAAAGAAAGGAAAATTCATATGTCTAAAAATAATAATACACTAAATCAAAAAGAAAAGCAATACCGTCATCTAACAAAAAATGATCGTATTAAAATTGAATCATTAATTAATCAAAAAGATAAAAATGGGAAAAGACTATTTAATAATACTTATATTGCCAATTATTTAGGAGTTCATAAATCAACTATTTCAAGAGAACTTAAAAATCGAAAAAAAGAAAAAATGTATATTAGAACAGGTAAAACTAAAACTATGCCATATACAGCTCAATATGCTCAAGAAAATGCTGATTTTAAAAGAGGATTATCTAAAGGTGAATATAAATTAAGAAGAAATAAAAAACTTGCCAAATTTATAGAGGATAAAATCAAAATTGATAAATGGGCCCCTGACGCAATTGTTGGTTATATGAAAACACACAATTATTTTGAACTAGATGGTTTTGAATCAATTACTACACCAACAATTTATAATGCTATTCGTTATGGTATTATTAATGTAAAATTAGAAGATACTAGAAGAATGAAATATAAAGCTGAGTATGAATATCATAATAAATCTGATTTACCTAAATCAAAAGCAGAATATAGTATTAATAATAGGCCTGAAGAAATCGATAAACGCCTTTATTTTGGTCATTTTGAGCTTGATACTGTTATTGGTACTAGTAAAGGAAACCATGAATGTCTAATGACTTTAACTGAAAGAAAAACTCGTTTTGAAATTATTTTTAAACTTAAAGGAAAAACTGCTGAAGAAGTTGTTAATAAATTTAATAAAATGAAAGAATTTATGAAAATTCATTATAATAAAATATTTAAATCAATTACAACTGATAATGGTACTGAATTTTCAGATTTTTTAAATATTATTAAAGATACAAAAACAAAAATATATTTTTGTCATCCATATTGTTCTGGTGAAAAAGGAACAAATGAAAAACACAATAGTATAATTAGATACTTTATTCCAAAAGGCACTCTAATAGAAAAATATTCATGTAAGGATATTAATAAAATAGCTGAATGGATGAATAATTATCCAAGAAAAATATTAAATTATAAAACTCCTCTCGAAGCACTTCAAGAAGAGTTTAATGATAAATCAATATTAAATAAAATTTATAAATTACAAGAAAAGATAAATTGTCTATAGATGTTTATTCCAATTTCCTTTTGACATAATAATTTTATTTGTTTAAATATATATGTCGTTTTAATTACTGATTTTTCAAAAAAATGAAAAATCAGTAATTAAACTCCAACAAGGTAACAAATAAAATTATAAAGTCAAAAGTTTTCTCGGCATAAAACATCATATAGACAATATATAGTTTATTCATAAAAAGTTGCACTTGACTTTTTAATTAAAAAAGTTTTCTCAATTATTATTTTGTTATTAATTAATCTTTTATCTAAAGGACTAATTTCTAATGCTTTATTAATATTATCTAATGATTTTTGATAATCTTTTAAATTATAATATGCAATAGATAAGATATCATATACAGTATGATCCCAACTAAATGGCTCATTGATATAACTTTTCGTATGAGTTTTAATTTCTAATGCTTGATTGCAATATTTAATTACATTATCCCATTCTTTTAATTGATAATATAATAAAGCCAGTTCAATGTAAGGATCTCTTAAATATGGGGCTTCTAAAATAGCTTTATTAAGCCACATTTTAGCTTCTTCAAATCTATTTAAATTTTTATAGCATCTTGCAATAAATCTCATTGATGCACATCTTTCATCTTTCCACAAAGCCGTAGGAAGTGATAAATGTTTTAATAACATATCAATGGCCTCATTCCATCTTTGATGAAACATATATTCACGCCCTAAATAATGAGTATTACGGTCATTATTAGGGTCTTCCTTAACCGCTAATTCTAATAAAGGTAAATAGCTAGATCTAGATTTTGTATTATCTGGAAAATGTTCAATTGTTAAATTGTCACAAGTTATAAATTTTTCTTCTTGTTCACATTTTAATATTTCATGAACAGGATTTACCCATTTATAATTTTTACGACTATGAATTTTATCACACAAAAAATTTACAGCTGGTTTTCCATATTCATCGTGACTCCAAATGTAATTGTATCTTAGTCTTGTTGTATCTTCTTTCCAATTATTTAAAATAATTTCTTTCCAACCTTCAACTAAAACTTCATCTAAATCTAAAGCAATACAAACATCGAAGTCTTCTGGTATCATTTCTAAAGATAAATTTCTTGCTACATCAAATCGCCATGGGTCTATTTTTTTTTGTTCAACTATAATTCCATGACTTTTTAATTTGTTAACTGTATCATCCGTAGATCCTGTATCAAGTACGTAAATTGCATCGGCATCTTTAGCTGATTCATAAAATCTATCGACAAATTTTTCTTCATTTTTACAAATTGCATAAACACATATTTTCAAATAAATCACCTATTTAATAATATGTTTTAATTGACTAATAAATGTATTTATTTTATAATGAATTTGAGGTGGACTATGGTTATAGTTGTATTAGGTCCTACATCAGTAGGAAAAACAAAAATGAGTGTTGAATTAGCAAAATTATTAAATGGTGAAATAATAAATGTCGATAGTACACAAATATATAAAAATTTAGATATTGCAACAGCTAAGATAAAAGAAAATGAAAAAGATGGTATACCACATCATTTATTTGATATAAAAAATATTAAAGAAGATTATACGGTTTATGATTATCAAAAAGATTGTCGAAATAAAATTGATGAAATATTAGGAAAAAATAAAACACCTATTTTAGTAGGTGGAACTGGATTGTATATTAAAGCAGCTTTATATGATTATAAATTTAATGATGAAGTTAATAATCAATTTGAAGATTTAACAAATGAAGAAATATTTAATAAGTTAAAAGAGTTAGATGAAAATATTGATATTCATATTAACAATAGAAAAAGATTAGTCAGAGCTTTAAATTATTGTTTAAATAATAATTTAAAATTTAGTGAAAAAGAAAAAACAGATAAATTATTATATGATACTGTTTTTATAGGTTTAACTACTGATCGTAATATTTTATATGATCGAATTAATAAAAGAGTAGATGTAATGGTTAAAGATGGATTATTAGAAGAAGCTAAAAAAATATATGATTCAAATATAAGAACTAAAGCGATTATGACACCAATTGGTTATAAAGAGTTGTTTCCATACTTTGAAAATAAGAAATCCTTAGAAGAATGTTTAGAATTAATTAAACAAAATAGTAGAAAATATGCTAAAAGACAATATACTTGGTTTAATAATCAAATGGATGTTGTTTGGTTTAATGTTGATTTTGATAATTTTAATAATACAATAAAAGAAGTATATAATTATATTACTTCTTTAAAATAGGCTTATTTTTATTGATATCTTTACTAATCAAATTATAAATATTATCAATTAATAATTCATAATTATCATATTTTGTAAGAAGAGGTAATTTTACTTCTTTTTTAATTTTATTTAAATATTGTTTACCTTTATTATTAAAACCTAAAATTCTAATATGTTCTAATTTATAATTTTTTTTGTCTAAACAACACAAAATATGAACTAAACATCTTTTTATTCTATTGTAAGTATAATTCTTATGTTTAACATTACTAATTAATTCTTCTATATTGTTTGATTTTAAAATGTTTTTTTTAAGTAAACTATTTAAGCTAATATCAATATCTTGATATTTTGTTAAATCTTCGGTCATAATTTTATGTTTGATAATTAAATAAAAATCATTTAAATTAATATTTTTAATATATTTAGTATCAGGAACATATTCTGATATATCAATATTATCAAAAATTAAATTTCTAATACTAGTAGCACTACTTATTTTACCGTTTGTATTTTTATCATGATAATCATTTGTTCTTTTAATTGTAATTGGTTTAATTCTGCTATTTAATTTTTTGATAGCTTTTATATAACTTATACCTAATAAATCATTTGGTGTATTAATCGAAATATTTATTTTATCTTTTAAAGCAATATCAATTGCTTTAGGATAATTATATCCTTTTTTTAATAAATCTTTTATATCAATATTAGTATTAGCTATTTTATATAAAACATTTATATTATTTAATTCACTACCAAAAACTAAATAATCACATTTTAAATTATCTAAAATACTAATTGCACCATATGCATAAATATCAGCTGATTGGGTAGCAAAAGCAAAAGGTAATTCAACTACTAGATCTATACCATAATCTAGAGCTAATTTAGTTTTATCCCATTTATTTATAACTGATACATCTCCGCGATTTAAAAAATTACCAACTAAAACTAATGTAATAACCTCATTTGGAAATAATTCTTTAACTTTATTTAAATGATATAAATGTCCATTATGAAATGGATTGTATTCACAAATAATGCCAACCATATAAAATCACCTAAGTAGATTATATCAAATTTATTTACTTTTTAAAAATTTTTTTGTATAATTAAGTAGGTGATTGGGATGAATATTGATATTACAAGATTGAAAAGTGGTATTGATTCTAATGTTATAATTGATTTAAATTATTCATTTACAAAAGAACAATTAGAAAATACTAATATTTTAGAACTAAATGATGTTAAAATAAAAGGTGAAATAACAAATGGAATAGAAAATTATCACCTAAAATTAAATATTAAAGGAACTATGATTTT
>DVJX01000021.1 GCA_018716405.1 Candidatus Faecisoma merdavium
AAGGGGGCAGAAGTCATTATCTACGAACCAACGCTAGAAGATGGCAGCACGTTTTTTGGAAGTGAAGTCGTGAATAGCCTTATACGATTCAAGAAAAAAGCCGATGTAGTCATTGCTAATCGCTGGGATAATGAATTAAAAGATATAGAGAAAAAAGTCTTTACTAGAGATATTTTTAGAAGAGATTAATTTGTAAGGAGATATAAATAAATTTTTTCATACCATTATTTTATGATAATATTGTACTAGAGAGATGCAGCTTTCAAAAGATACTATCTGATTAAATAAAAAGTGGCATCTCTCATTTTTAATTGGTAAAAATTTAGGGGGACTATTAAATATAATATTTGAGTTAAAAAAGAAATCAAATTATGTCAAATAGTAAAATTATTGTATTGAAACTGTAATATTATCTTAAAAATCTATTCAAAAGCATCATAAAAGTGATTATTATAAAAGAAGATAAGAAAAGTAGTTATTTTCTGAAGATGAATGTAAACTAAATCTTGATACAAAAATCTAATAATGATACGATATATTTATGGTCAAATTTACAAATGAGGTCGTTTGTAAACGAATTGATATATTAATTGGAGAGAATGAATAGTGAGTAAATACATGGGGGATAAGGAAATGGAATATACTGAATCTGTTGACTCTATTACAATTGATAGCCCAGAGGTTCAACCACTAAAAGAACATTTAGTACATAAAAAAGGATATCTAGTAGTGAAACGCTTAATTGATATTGTAGGATCAATTGTTGGCGTTGTCCTAACGATACCCTTTATTTTTGTTGTTGGTATGGCGATAAAACTAGAGTCAAAAAGTTTAAGAGCTAAAGTATTCTTTGTCCAAGAACGTGTTGGCAAAGATGGAAAAACGTTTAAAATGATAAAATTCCGGTCGATGCAAGAAGATGCTGAAGAACAGTTGAAAAAACTATTGCATAAAAATGAAATCAAAGGTGCAATGTTTAAAATGAAAAATGATCCCCGTGTAACTAAGGTCGGAAAATTTATTCGTAAAACAAGTATTGACGAGTTACCACAATTCTTTAATGTGCTGATTGGGGATATGAGTCTCGTGGGACCTCGTCCACCTTTGATGCGTGAAGTGGTACAATACTCTGAAAAAGATAAAGCTAGATTGTTAGTAAAACCTGGAATTACTGGGTTGTGGCAAGCTACTGTACGAAATGATTCTGATTTTGATGTAATGGTACGCTTGGATGTTCAATATATTAGAGAAATAAGCTTTAAGATGGATATGAAGATTCTTTTTAAGACAATTTCAGTAGTTTTCCATCCGAATGGAGCGTATTAATTTTTGTAAAGGGAGTAAATAATGTCAGTTCAACATGTATATATAGTAGGGAGTAAAGGCGCTGGAAATTATGGTGGTTTTGAAACCTTTGTAGATAAATTAACAGAATATCATCAAGACAATAGAAATATTCAGTATCATATTGCATGGAAGGGTACTGAATTTAAAGAATTTGAACATAATGGAGCTCATAGTTTTCAAATTAAGGTGCCAAATATTGGTCCTGCACAGGCAATTTATTATGACATAACGGCTTTAAACTATTGTATTAAACATATAAAGGAAAATGATATTGAAAATCCAATCATTTATGTTTTAGCATGTAGAATAGGTCCGTTTGCGAAATATTATCAACGTATAATCCACAAATTAGGTGGAAAATTATATGTTAATCCCGATGGACATGAATGGATGAGAGCAAAATGGAGTGCACCGGTAAGAAAATATTGGAAGCTATCTGAAAAATTAATGGTTAAACATGCCGATTTACTTATTTGTGATAGTAAAAATATCGAGAAATATATTCTAAATCAGTATAGTACATACCATCCAAAGACTACGTATATTGCTTATGGATCAGATGTTACAAAATCATCATTGAAACCAAATTCAAACAAAATTATAGAATGGTATCAAAAGTATAGTATTAAAGAAAATGGTTACTATTTAATTGTTGGCCGTTTTGTTCCAGAAAACAACTACGAAGCTATGATAAGAGAATTTATGAAATCTAAGACAAAACGTGATTTGGTCATAATATCAAATGTCGAGAAAAATGCTTTTTATAATGATTTAAATAAACATACAAATTTTGAAAAAGATGAACGAATTAAATTTGTTGGTACCGTATATGATCAAGAACAACTTAAATATATTCGGGAAAATGCGTATGCTTATTTACACGGTCACGAGGTTGGAGGGACAAATCCATCGTTATTAGAGGCTTTAGGATCCACTAAAGTCAATTTATTATTAGATGTTGGATTTAATAGAGAAGTTGGAGAGAATGGTGCACTTTATTGGAAGAAAAATACACTAAGTGATTTAATAGATGAAGTTGATACTTTTACGGAATCGGATGTTGATAAGTTAAACGTTCTATCTATGAACAGAGTAAAAGAATCATTTACATGGGAAAAAATAGTATATGATTATGAAAAATTATTTGTGGGGAACTGTTAATGAAGAGAATATTGTATTTACATGCTGGTGCAGAAATGTATGGTGCAGATAAAGTTTTACTAGAGTTAATTAAAGGGCTTGATAAAAGTAAGTATGAAGCTCATGTTATTTTACCAAATTATGGCATTCTTGTCGAAGAGCTTAAAAAAGTTGGTGCAGTTGTTAGCGTTATTGATTATCCAATTTTGCGTCGAAAGTATTTTAATTTAAAGGGGATTTTCCGATATATTATATCATATAGAAAATATTCAAAAATAATAGTGAATTATGTCAAGGAAAACGATATCAATATTATACATAATAATACAACAGCGGTATTAGAAGGGATATATGTAAAAAAGCAATGCCATATTCCTCTTGTTTGGCATGTTCATGAAATCATCGTCCGCCCTAAATCAATCTCCCTTTTTATTCAATTTTTATTGAATAGATATTCAGACAAAGTAGTAACTGTATCGGATTCTGTTGCACAACACATAACAAAGTCAAAACTGGTTTCTAGGAGCAAAGTACTAACAATTTATAATGGTGTGGATAATACTGTTTTTTTTAAAATGGATGACAATAAAGTTATTCGTGAAAAATTTAATATTTTTCCAAAAGATATTGTAGTTGGTATGATTGGAAGAGTCAATTCATGGAAGGGTCAGAATGATTTTCTCACTGCAATGCAACCAATCTTGAGTGAAAATAATAATGTTGTAGCATTTATGGCTGGAAGTGCTTTTGAAGGAGAAGAGTGGAGAGTTAAAGAATTAGATGAGAGAATAAACTCTTCTCAATATGCTAACAGAATATTGAGAATTGATTATTATAAAAATACAAATGAGTTATATAACTTATTTGACGTGTTTGTTTTGCCAAGCACTAATCCTGATCCGCTGCCTACTGTTGTTTTAGAAGCTATGGCATGTGGTAAGCCTGTCGTTGGTTATAAGCATGGAGGAGTTTGTGAAATGGTAGTGGATAACGTAAATGGATTGTTAAGCAAACCTAATGATATAAATAAGCTTTCCGAAAATATTTCATTTCTTATTAACGATAGAGAGAAAATAAATGAGTTTGGTAAAATGTCTATTGCACGTCAGAAGGAATTGTTTTCTTTGGAAAGTTACATACACAATTTTGAAGGGCTATATGATTCATTTACTGATTGATATAAATATAGAGGAATGAAAATTATGAAAAAAGATATCAGTCTAGTTGACAAATTATTAATACTATATCATACATTTCCAAAAATTTGTCGTGGTTTAGTAAAAAAGCTTTTTTTAAAATCATCAAGAGGCTTAATATTAATTGGAAAGAATACAAGCATTACGCATGCAAATCACATTACTTGTGGTAAAAATGTAAAGTTTGAAGATTATTCTGAGATTCATGGTTTATGTAAAAATGGGCTTATTTTTGCCGACAATGTTACAATTGGAAGGTCGGTTAAAATCAGACCATCTAGTTATTACGGTAAAGATTTAGGTCAAGGTTTATCTATAGGAAAAAATTCTTCGATTGGTCCAGAAGGGTATGTGGGATGCTCTGGAAAAATTGAAATTGGTAGCAATGTTATGATCGGTCCAAAATGCAGTTTGTTTGCAGAAAATCATAATTTTTCTGATACTACAACCGCAATAAAAAGTCAAGGAGTTAGTCAGAAAGGAATTATTATTGAAGATGATTGTTGGATTGGTAGTAATTGCATTATCTTAGACGGTGTTACCATTGGAAGAGGTTCGGTTATCGGAGCTGGAACTTTAATTTCAAGGGACGTACCTCGGAATAGTATTGTGATTGACCAGAGAACTAAAGCGATTAAGATTAGATAAAGTAAATTTTTGAGGTGAATTATGAAAAAAATAATGGTTGTTTTCGGAACGAGACCAGAAGCAATAAAAATGTGTCCGTTAATAATAGAATTAAAAAAGTATAAACAGTTTGAAACGGTAGTTTGTGTAACAGGGCAACATAAAGAAATGTTAGAACAGGTTTTAACTGTATTTAATATTAAACCGGATTATAATCTAGAAATCATGAAAGAGCAACAGGACCTATTTAGTATTACCACATTAATAATGGAAAGAATAAAAAATGTTTTTACTATCGAAAAGCCAGATGTGGTACTTGTTCATGGAGATACGACCACTACTTTTGCAACATCGCTTGCAGCTTTTTATTTAAATATTAAAGTTGGGCATGTGGAAGCAGGACTTCGAACTTATAATATACATAGTCCATTTCCAGAAGAGTTTAACAGGCAAGCAGTTTCAATAATTTCGGATTTTAATTTCGCGCCTACAGAGCGAGCTAAGACTAACTTAATTAACGAAGGTAAAATAGAAAGTACAGTTTTTGTAACAGGAAACACTGGTATAGACGCTTTAAAAACAACAATCAGTGAGAATTATTCACATCCAGTACTAGATTGGGTGGGTGATAGTAAAATGATTCTTTTAACAGCACATAGAAGAGAAAATTTAGGCATCCCTATGGAAAATATGTTTAAAGCAATTAAACGTGTTTTGGAAGAACATATCGATGTAAAGGTGGTATATCCAATTCATAAAAATCCTAAAGTTAGAGAAGTTGCTGATAGGATACTTGGAAATATGGATAGAGTAAAATTGATTGAACCACTTGAAGTAATTGACTTTCATAATTTTATGAGAAAGAGCTATTTTATTTTAACTGATTCAGGTGGTATTCAAGAAGAAGCTCCTTCGCTTGGTAAACCAGTACTTGTAATGAGGGATACGACAGAGCGGCCAGAAGGCCTTGATGCAGGTACTTTGCGTCTCGTTGGTACTTCAGAGGAAAAAATTTATCAAGAATTTAATAACCTACTAACAGATATTACATTATATAACAAGATGAGTAATTCGAGTAATCCATATGGTGATGGAAATTCAAGTAGTAAAATAGCGAAAATATTATGTGAAAAACTTTAAAGGTGTTATAATGCAAAAAATAGACTTTGTAATTACTTGGGTTAATGGCAATGATTTGAGATGGAAAGAAAAAAAAGATAAATATCTTAGTAAATCTGATAAAAAATTAAATACAGACTCAAGGTTTCGAGATTGGGAAATATTAAAATATTGGTTTAGAAGTGTAGAAAAAAATGCTCCATGGGTAAATAATATATACTTCATAACGGAAGGGCATTTACCTGAATGGTTAAATTTGAATCATAAAAAGCTTAAAATAATTAATCATTCAGATTATATAAGCCATGAATTTTTACCTACTTTCAACTCAAATGTAATCGAATTAAATATTAATAAAATAAAAGGAATTTCTAACTGCTTTGTTCTATTTAACGATGATATGTTTATTAATGATATCGTAAAGGAGTCTGACTTCTTTGTTGATGGTGTACCTAGAGATATTGGTGTCTTTGCTCCACAAATTCCTATACCTGGGGGGATTTCTTCGATAACCTTGAACAATGTAGAGATAATAAATAAATATTTCAATACTCGAAAAATTTTAAAGAAAAATATCAATAAATTTTATAGATTATCTTATCATAAGCATATAATTAAGAATTTAGTTGTTTTATTTTGGAAAGATGTTTTGGGTTTCTATGATCATCATTTGCCTATTTCCTATAATATGTCGACATTCAATAATATTTGGGACCTTGAAAGAGAAACTATAATAAATACATGTAAAAACAAATTTAGGACTAAAACTGATATAAATCATTGGTTGATGCGTTATTGGCAAATTGCTACGGGAAATTTTGTGCCAAGAAGCACTAAATTCGGCTGTTATTACAACATTGACGAATCGATTGATGTAATAATAGATGACATTAAACTTAGGAAACATAAGCTTATTTGCTTGAATGATGGAGATAACATTGTTGAGTTTGATAAATTGAAAGAAAAATTAATTAATGTTTTTGAGGAAAGATATAATGAAAAATCAAGTTTTGAAAAATAAGAGAATCTGTATTGTACACGTTGGTGATTTTATAAAATATCCACCTGTAATAAGCTTAGTTGAAAATTTACTTCATAATGAATATTCTGTTGACTTAGTTAGCTGTACTAAAAGTGATTCAGTACCAGAACATTTCGTTGTTAATTCAAAATTTAATTATCATTTTGTTACATTGAATACCTCTAGAGGATTATTTAATAAAATAAAAAGAAATTTCATTGAAAGAAAGAAATTGATTAGTACAGTTGAAACATGTATGAAAAATGATGATTTTTTATGGACGACTACAGATGTGACGGTAAAAATACTTGGAAAAATTCTATATAAGTACAACCACATCATGCAATTAATGGAACTTAGTCAGAGATATCCAGGATTCATTAATATAAAATTCTTTGATTTTCCAATACAAGAGTATGCTAAAAAGGCTTATAAGGTAGTAGTTCCAGACGTTGATAGGGCCTACATTCAACAGGCTTGGTGGGAGTTATCAGATGTTCCGATTGTATTACCTAATAAGCCCTATAGCTTAAATTCCGAAAAAATTGACTTCAAACAGAATGAAGCAATTGAAAAAATAAAAAATGAAAAACGTAAAGTAATACTTTATACAGGAATTATTACACCAGAAAGAAATATTGCAGATTTTGCAAAGTCTATTAGTAATCGAGATGATTATTGTCTTTATATTATTGGAAGTAGTCCAATTAAGAATTATATTGATACATTATTAGCTGAAAATAAAAATATAGAGTACCTAGGGTATTATCCTGCACCAAGTCATCTTGAGTTTTTAAAATACGCATATGTTGGACTAACGCCATATGTTCCTACAAAATCAAAATTACATCCAGTATTAAATGCTTTATATTGTGCTCCAAATAAGATTTTTGAATATGCTGCATATGGTGTACCGATGATAGGAACGGATGTATTGGGACTAAAAAGACCATTTGAACAACATTCAATAGGAGTTACATGTAAGACAATTGATTCAAAAAATATATCTGAAGCATTAGAAATAATTGACAATAATTATAAAAAAATGGTGAATAATTGTCACAAATTTTATGATTCTATTAATTTGGACGAAATTGTAAAAAGTATTATAGAACAATAGAGAATAGGTGAATGAAAGGATAATAATAAATGGTTAAGTTATCTACGCTTTATAAATATACGGTAATAGTATGTTGTTTGCTATCTTTAGGATTATTATTACTAACTCCTAGAGAGTATATAGGGACGTATGTTCAAAGAATGATGATATTTATTCTAGCTATGTTACTTTCTGCACGTCTATTAATGATTAAAGATTATAGTTTATATAAGTCAACAAAGTTTGTAAATAATTATTCTATTTGTTTTTTTATTGGACTTACAATAGTTGCTAAGCATTCAATAGATTTGTATGGATATTCAAATTTGTTTATTTTTAAAATGCTGTTACCATATTTTTTTGTACTTTTAGCCTATCCATTAATATATATTTTTTTACGAGATAAAGAAGTGTTTAAATTTTTGAATATTGTATTAATCGTAGTTATATTCATGATGATTATTCGTTTCGTAAGCTGGTTTCTTTATAATTATTCTGGTAAGATTGTCTTTCCAAGATTGCTTTTTCAATATGATGTTTGGATACGTGATGGCTTCCAACGTATGGATACTGGAGGGCTATTTGGAATAGCTTTAGTCTTGTCAAGTGTACAGGCATTAACAAGGAGAAATAAATGGCTATACTTTAGTATTGTTGCTTTTTGTATATTTTTTGTTGCATTTGTGACTAGGGTCCGATTTCAGTTTATGTTAGCAATTTTTGTATTTATGGTAATTTATTTATCAAATCAGATTTTTTTTAAGAAGTCTCCGTTAAAAAAATTATTAATTTATTTTGGGGTCTTTTTTGCTCTACTTTTTTTAGGACAATGGATAATAAGCTTTTTAGAATACGCATTGTTTTCGAACAGATATGTTGCTTCAACTTCGGTACGTTTAGAAGGAATTAATCATTATTGGAAATTAATGTTAAATAAACATTCGATTCTAGGATTAGGTTTTATGTATCCATCATATCCTAACGTAGAAATATTAATGATGAGAAATCCATGGTCTATTTATTATCTGGATGATCTTGGTTTATTAGGTACTTTTTTTCAAATGGGAATATTTGTATTGGTTACACATGGATATTTATTTTACAAAACTATTAACGTTACGATACGAAGTTTTAAATATGCTGATAAACAGGATTTTTTATTCCTTCTTGGTTTGACAATATATATTATCGTTTCAAATATTTTATTAAATACATTTGATATACAACGTTTATTTGAATTGCCTTTTTATTTAGCTATTATTTCTTACTATGATGGAAGATTAGCAAATAATAATTTTAATAATTCAGTAATGAGTGGATTATAATGAGTGAAAAATTTAAAGTAAAATCTGTAAAATATAATTTATTAATGAATCTAATCTTAAAAATGTCTGGCGTTATATTCCCATTAATTACGTTTCCTTATGTCTCAAGAGTATTATTAAGTGAAGCAAATGGAAAAATAGCTTTTGCTACCTCTGTTGTAAGTTATTTTTCATTAGTTGCTTCAATGGGAATACCCTCATATGGTGTCAGAAAATGTGCTGAAGTTAGAGATAATAAAAATGAATTATCAAAAATTGTTCGTGATTTATTAATTTTAAATTCTATATTTACATTATTATCATATGGAGTTTTTATTATTCTGTTGATAGTTGTCCCTAAATTCAATTCAGAAACTCCGCTTTTTTTAATTTCGTCTATTACTATTATTTTTAACATGCTTGGAGTCGAATGGTTTTATCAAGCTATAGAACAATACCAGTATATTACAGTGAGAAATATTGCATTTAAATTACTTTCAATCGGCTTGATGTTTTTGTTTGTTCATAGTCCAAGTGATTACATTATTTATGCTGGAGTCAATGTTTTTGCATCCGTAGGGTCAAACATTCTGAATATTATTAAACTACATCACTACGTTGATTTTAGTATGATAAATAAGAAGTTTTCGAAAAGTGATATTATCATTCATTTAGCTCCTATCATCACTTTATTCTTATATAATGCAACCACTGTCATTTTTACTAGTTTAGATCAGGTAATGTTAGGTTTTTTAAAAAATAGTAATAGTATTGGGTATTATGCAGCTACTATCAAAGTAAAAAATATTCTCGTTAGTGTTGTTACTGCTTTAGGTGCGGTTATGTTACCTAAAGTTTCGTATGCATTAAAGAATGAGTCGAATAACAATTTTGACAAGTTGATAACGAAATCATTTGAGTTTATTTTTATATCAGCTATACCAATTGCATTTTACTTCATATTGATGTCAAAAGATATCATTATATTTTTAGCTGGAACAGAATATATGCCTTCAATTAGTATATTAAAATTATTAATGCCTTCAATTATTTTTATTGGATTGAGTAGTGTAACTGCATGGCAATTATTAATACCTCTTGGAATGGAAAAGTTTACAGTGTATGGTGCAATTATTGGGGCACTTGTAAATGTTTTTTCGAATATCATGTTGATTCCTAGCTTAGGTGCAGAAGGGGCAGCAATATCATCATCTTTAGCAGAGTTAGCTGTCTTATTGGTTCACTTTAAAGTATTAAAGATAATCTTAAAGCGTACATTTAATAAAATCGAATTAATTAAATCTTTAGTTAGTACAGTTATTTCGTTTGTTATTTCTTATTTAATAATGATGAATATTTTAAATGCAGGTCCCTTTATAAGATGCTTAATATCGGGAGTAATATTCTTTGGAAGTTACATTGTTTTGCTATTAGTTCTTAGGGAAAATATTGTATTTGATGGTTATAAAATGTTTATAAATAAATATAAGGAGAGAAAAAATGGGTAGTCGTTGCTATTGTATGATTCTTAATTACAATGATTCTGAAACTGTAATAAAACTCGTAAATGAAATTAAAAATTTTCTTATATTTGATAAAATTATTGTTGTTGATAATTGCTCTAATGATAACTCAATGAAAAACTTAATAAAAATCAAAAATCCTATAATTGACATAATACAAACCGATTTTAATGGTGGATATGGATATGGTAATAATTATGGTATAAAGTATATTCAAAAAAAATATGGTGATGGATATATTCTTATTTCTAATCCAGATGTTATTTTTACTGAAGAAATGGTTGAAAATCTTTTGCAAGAATTTTATTCTGATAATAATGTTGCAGTGTCTACTGCTGTTCAATTGGATATTAATAGAAAACGAATAAAAGATATTGCATGGCGGGTTCCAAACTCATTTGAATACGCCATTCTCAACTCTGGAAAATTTTCAAAATATTTTCAGACTAA
>DVJX01000022.1 GCA_018716405.1 Candidatus Faecisoma merdavium
AACAATAAAAAAAGAAACTGGAAGCTTAAAATGGACTTTTTTAGCTATTATAATTCCAACTTTAATAGGTATAGTATTATGCTTTTTAGTTAATTGTATTTCATATTTTATTTAAAAAAAACTAATTAAAACAAAAAATTAGTTTTTTTACGCAAAAAGTATACAATTTTTTTAAAAAATATGATATAATTATTAACATAGTGCAAACTGGAGGAGTGTTTATGATAAATTTCGTAATAGTGGATGATTTTAAAGAAATAACTGACAAAATAGAAGATATTATTAGTAAAATTATGATGAAAAACAAAATGGAATATAAAACACATGTTTTTCATGATTATGATTCTGAATTTAAAAAATTTATATCTGAACCTATGGTTAATAGAATATATTTGTTAGATATAGAAACTAAGTCTGCTTCAGGTATAGATTTTGCGAGATTAATAAGAAAAAACGATTTGGAAAGTATTATTATTTTTATAACTGCTCATGAAGAATTAGCGCCTAATATAGTAAGAGATCAATTGATGGTTTTAACTTTTATATGTAAATTTGATGATTTTGAAACTAGAGTAAAAGAAGCCATTTATAATTCTTTAAATTACATTGGAAAGAAGCGAGTTATAAAATTTATTGATAATAATGCAATTTATATTATACCTATTCAAGATATTTTATATGTTACTCACGATAATGTTGAAAGAAAGTGTTTAATTAAGGCTACTGATAAAACATATAAAATTGGTAAAAGTTTAACAGAAATAAAAGAATTGAGTAATGGTTCTTTAAATCAATGTCATAGAGGTTGTTTAGTAAACGAAGAAAGAATTGTAAAATTTGATAGAAAAAGAAGAGAGATAACTTTTGACACTGGTGAAATTATAGATATAGTATCAGAAAATTATAAATTAGAAGTTGGTCAAAAATGTTAGAAGTTATTAGAATGTATTTTTTACCTTGTTTGATCAATGTAATTACTGGAATATATCTTGTAAAAAAAATATTGAATGAAAAATATAATTGTTTGAATTTTATGTTCTTATTAAAAATAGTTTTGTTGACTTTTATTATGATTGTTTTATATATTTTTGTTTCGGATTATTTGAGATTCTTTTTTAGCACTATAGTTATGTTGGCTTTTTCTTTAATTATATTTAAGAGCAGTAAAGAAATGATTATAATTTCAACGTTAATTGAACAATTAATAGTCTTTATATGTGAATTATTATTTGCACTATTTTTAATTTTAATTTCAAATGTTTTTTCATTGTCTTTATATGATTATAAAGGAAATATTATAACAAATATTTTTATATTAATATTATCTTTTATAATAATAAATAACAGAGGCATAATGCTTATTATACAAAAAATAATAAAATTGATAAGTGATTTGAAATTAATTATTAAATATATATTACTTTTTGTGTTATTATTTACTACAAATGTGTTATTAGTAATAATATATCTCAATTATGAAAATACTATTATAATGATTTTAAATTTATTTTTTATGTGTTTTTATAGCTTCTTAGTTTTTTCGTTAATTAACGAGGTTAATAGTAAAAATAATTATATGACTGAAAATAAAATTTTACTTTCAAATTTAAATGAATATGAAAAAATGTTAGACTATCAGAGAGTAAATAATCATGAAAATAAAAATCAATTATTAGTTATTAAATCTATGGTTGAAAAAGAAGATAAAAAGACTATAGAATATATAAATGAAATAATAAAAGAAAAAAGAGAAGATAATGAATTAATGTATACTAAAGCTAAAAGAATACCATCAGGTGGCTTACAAGGTTTAGTTTATCAGAAAATGTTAGTAATGCAAGAAAATTATATTAATGTCATATTAAATGTAAGTTCTAATGTTAGAAAAATAGATTTTTCAAATTTATCTTCTAAAATGAATTATGATATATGTAGAATTATGGGAATTATATTAGACAATGCGATTGAAGAAACAATAAAATTTAACCGCAAAGAACGTGAAATTGTAATATCGATGTATATTGATGAATTATTTATAATAGAAGTGTCTAATCGAATAAAAGATAATATTGATTTGGATAAAATATATGATAAAGGATATACCAGTAAAGAAAAAGGTCATGGTTATGGATTAAGTTTACTTAAAAAAATAGTTGATGAAAATATTAATGTAACCAATGAATTAAAAATAACAAATGATATTTTCACTCAAATAATAAAAATAAAAATGTAGTTAAGCTACATTTTTATTGACTATTTAATTAAACTTTTTGGGCATTCTGGTTCATCTAAAACAACTAGAAAACATGCTTGACTTCCCATTGTTGCTAAGAAAGAACCTACTGTTGCTAATAAAGAAGCTACAAAAGCCATACTACTTCCCTCCTTTTTATTCATTTATATCTAAATATACATTGTATATTCAAATATCATTGTTTACTAAATAAGTTAAGTAATTATTATAAGGTAAATTAAATAGTTTATATACCGAAGGTGCTATCATAAATGATTGCACAAATAATGAAAATATTAAACAATTACTTATAAAATTATCATTGATTAATATCGAACTATAAACAAAGATAATCGCTATAAATGTTGAAATATATTTAAAAAATAATCTTCTGTTTTTATTGATGATTGGTCTTTTATGTGTGTCAGCAGGAGAATTTTTATATATAAATAATATTAAAATAAGCCCTAATGCAACTTTAAAATATTTTGTCAAATATACATATTTGCATATAATTGGAAATCCAATAAATATCAAAGTAGAAGTTATTAAACATATCCAACTTTTAGTAGCGTGTAATCCAAATGATGTTGCTCTAATGATATTATATATTAATAGGAATATTATCATCTCTTTAAATATATTTAATAAATAAGCTAGTAAAAATATTATTATTAATTTGGTTATTGTTAAATATAATCCTTCTAGGCCATATTTAATAATTGATAATTTTTCTTCATCATAATTGCCATTTTTTTCGATTAAATTCATTGCATAATTAATAATCATTTTTTTCATTTTTACTACCTCGTGTATTAAAATATCATATTTAATGTAAGTTAATTAAAAAAATGTATTAATAAAATTAAAAAACGTCTTAATTTTTTAATTTAAACAAATTTATATTTATAAATATAAATTGAAACAAACAAATAGATAATTTAAACAAATAGCGTACACACTGATTAAATTAATGATATGATTAATAGTACTTGACATAGAAGGGAGCTATAAAGTGCAAGGAAAAGTAAAATGGTTTAATGATGAAAAAGGATTTGGGTTTATTGAATATAAGGAAGGAATAGATATATTTGTTCATTATTCTTCAATAATTGAAAAAGGTCATAAAACATTAAACGAAGGAGATATTGTTAGTTATGAAATTGTACAGACCGATAAAGGTTATCAAGCTAAAAATGTATCTATAATTAAAAGATGTATAATGAATTAAACATACAAAAATGTATGTTTCAGACTGTTGACAAATAAATTTTGTTAATAGTCTTTTTATTTTAAAAAAAATATTGTATAATATATATGTAAGGTTGCTTTATTTTATCCAAATTTTAAAGCTTACGGACCTTACTTTTTTTATTAAAAAATGGTATAATTATATTGGATAAAATAAGGAAAGTAAGTGATAAAATGTTAACCAAAAGACCAAAAAGACAATATTGTAGTGAAATAGTAAATTTAGAAGATATGGTACCACAAGACCATTTCTTAAGAGTGATAGAAAAATATTTTGATTGGAACTTTGTATATGAAGAAGTAGAAAAACTATATTCAAAAGTTGGACGAAAAAGTATCGATCCAGTAGTTTTAGTAAAAATTCATATACTAAAGTTCCTTTTCCATGAAGATAGTTTAAGAAGAACATATGAAAATTTAAAATATAATAATTTATATAGATGGTTTATCGGATATAACTTATGTGAAGAAGTTCCAAATCATTCAACATACTCACAAAATTATAAAAGGAAATTTTGTAAACTAGAAAAAGATTTATTACAAACAGTATTTGATAAAGTAATAGAATTATTAATAAATTATAATTGTTTAGATATGACAGCAGTATATATAGATTCGACTCATACAAAAGCATCAGCCAATAAAAAGAAAAATCATAAAGAAATAGTAAAAATAGAAGCCAAAAAATATCAAAAAGAATTGGATTTAGAGATAGCTTTAAAAGGATTAAAAGAAGAAGATTTAACTGAAGAAGAATATTTAGAAGAAGTAGAAAAAATATTAAAATGTAATGAAGAAGTGAATACAGAAGAAGTTGTTGGAGAAAAAGAAGTAATAGTAAGTGATGTGGATAAAGATGCAGGAATGTTATATAAAAGTGATAAAGAAAAAATGTTTGGATATAATACAAGTGTTATATGTGAAAACAACAATTATATTCTAACAGTTGATACAAATGGAAGTAACATTCATGATTCAGTTTCTTTTTATGATTCATTTAAAAATTTAATTAATCATTTTGATATATCTAATATAAAATATTTTGTAGGGGATGCAGCTTATTTAACGAATCATATATGTAAAACAATAATAGATTTAGATATGATACCAGCATTTCCTTATTCTAGAATTGGATATAGAAAAGAATATTTTAAGAAATACGAATTTGTATATGATGAATATAATAATATTTATATTTGCCCAAATGAAAAAGATTTAATACCAACAGGAAGAATTGATAAAAATGGATATGTATCTTATAAAGCAGATGACAACGATTGTTCAAAATGTCCATTTAAAAATCAATGTACCAAAAGTAAATCAAAACAAATATTAAGACATGTATGGGAGGAATATAAAGAAATGACCAATGATTATAGACATCATGACGATGTAAAAGAAGTATATAAGCAAAGGCCACAACATATTGAAAGGGTGTTTGCCGATGGGAAACTGAAGTATGGACTTAGGAGTACATACTTTAGAACAAAAGAAAGGGTTCATCGAGAATTAACCCTTCTTTATGCGTGCATGAATTTGAAAAAGTTCGCATTGCATCATTATGCATAGTATAGAAATATACTATATATAGTTTGTTTTTCAATATTTTTTATTAAAAAAAACAAATAAGTCATTTTATAGACCTATTTGTCAACAGTCTGAAACATACAAAAATGTATGTTTTTTTTTAAGTAATTATCAGATTTTGTCGAAATTTGTCGAATCAATTTTCTTGTAATTAGATAAGTATAGTTTTATAATTTTATTGTAAGGGAATTACTAGAAGGGAGATTTAATTTATGAAAGGAAAAGTAAAATGGTTCAATAATGAAAAAGGATTTGGATTTATTGAATATAAAGAAAATGAAGACATATTTGTTCATTATTCTTCAATTTTAACACCAGGATATAAAACTTTAGTTGAAGGCCAATATGTTGAATTTGAATTAATTCAAACAGATAAAGGTTTACAAGCTAAAAATGTTGTAGAAATAAAAACAGCTTTAGTATAAGCTTTTTTTTTTTGAATATTATTATAGTGGAGGTATTTAAATGTATAGTATTTATGAAGTTAAAGGTAACGAGTCAATAAATGATATAGCTAAAAAATTAAACATTAGTGTTGAGGATTTAATATTTTTAAATGGTGAGATTAACAATGTGACACAAGGGCAATTAATAATTATTCCATCCCAAAAAGAATACACCATTTATTCAGTAAAAAAGGGAGATAATTTAAATAGTATAGCTAGAGAATATAATGTTGACGCTAAATCAATAGCACTTTTAAATGGTTTAAAAGAAGGTGAATATATATATCCAAATCAAAAATTGTTGATACCAAAGACAAATATATATATTACAAAAGAAAATGAAACTTTGTCACATTTATTAGAAGTTATGAGTTTAGATGAAGTATTAAATAATAAAATATATTTACAATCTGACCAAATATTATTTTATAAAAAGAATTAAAAGTCTTTTTTTTTGCTTTTAAATATTGTATAATTAATGAAGGTGATATTTATGAAAAAAATACTTATAATTCTATGTGCTTTATTTTTGGTTGGATGTTCTAATCCTAAATATACAGAGATTAGTGTAACTCAATTTCAAGAAAAATTGGATGCTAAAGAGAGTTTTATTTTGGTAATTGGTTCAGATACTTGTTCAGCATGCAAATCTTATGAACCTACTATGCAAAAGGTTATGAAGGATACAAATTTAGAAATTTTTTATATTAATTTGCATGTTTTATCTGACGAAGATTATTCTAAGATATATAGCTCATATGTGGTTACCTCTACACCAACAACTCTTTTCTTTAAAGATGGTGTAGAAACTAGTACATATGATAGAATTGTTGGAGCTGTAGATTATGATGAAGTAATTAAAAAATTAGAAAAATTAGGCTATATAGGAGGTTAATTATGTATAGTGTTATAGATACATATGGTGAAGATTTAACTAAAAAACAATATATAACTAATCCTGCTATCGCTAGAGATGAGGAAATAAAAAGAGCAATTATAATATTATTAACTCCCGAGAAATCTGCATTATTAGTAGGAAAACCGGGAATAGGAAAAACTGCTATTGTTGAAGGTATTTCTTATTTAATTCAAAAAAATTTAGTTCCAGATGCATTAAAAGGATATAGAATAGTTAGACTTAATTCAACATCTTTATTAGGCACAATGATGGTTGATGGAAGAGAAGTTTTAGTAGCAAATCAATTAGTTCAAGAATTAAAAACGACTGATAAGGTTATATTATTTATAGATGAAATTCATATGTTAATAGGAAGTAAAGAAGATGGACCAATGGATTTAGCTAATATTTTAAAAGCAGGGCTAGACCGTGGCGATATAAAGGTAATTGGTGCAACTACAACTATTGAATATGAAACTTATATATTAAGAGATAGAGCCTTTTTAAGACGATTTGAAAAAATTGATGTATTAGAACCTAATGAAGAAACAACTGTAAAAATTTTGATGGGAACAATTCCAAAAATGGAAAGTCAAACTGGAGTTAAAATGAAGTATAATTCATATGTAACCGAGTTATTAGTTAAATCTGTTGTAAGTGCTACAAGTGAATTTAAAAGGGTTTATGGTATTGCAGCTATGTATCCAGATGTAGCATTATCTGTTTTATCACAAGCTTTTTCAAATGCATTATATTATAATAAAAAGGAAGTTGATGTAATAGATTTTTATAATGCAATTAAATCTAGTAGAAAAATTTATCCAGATAGTATAATTAAGGAATTAGACCAATTTAGAGAAACATTTAAAGATTTATGTAAAGAAGAGAATGTTATTTTGCCAATAGTTAGATTAGAAGATTTAGAAAAGGAACAAACAACAATATGATAAATATAGTATTATATGAACCTGAAATACCACAAAATACTGGTAATATTATGCGAACTTGTGTTGCAACAAATTGTAAATTACATTTAATAGAACCTTTAGGCTTTAAAATAGATGATAAAACAATAAAACGATGTGGGGTAAATTATATAGATAATTGTGATTATACAGTTTATAAAAATTTTGAGGAATTTAAAAGCAAAAATAAGGGCACATATTATTATTTTACAAGATATGGCAAAAAACCTCATTCTGATTTTGAATATAAAGATGAAAATATATATTTGATTTTTGGAAAAGAAAGTACAGGTATTCCAAAAAAAATTTTAGCTAATGATTTACAACATTGTATGAGATTACCAATGACAGACAAAGTAAGAGCACTAAATTTATCTAATTGTGTTGCAATTGCTGTTTACGAAGTATTAAGACAAAATGACTATTTTGATTTACTTAGAACAGAACCTTTTAAGGGTGAAGATTATTTAGAAAAATAGTTGAAATCTTTTATAAAAAATGATAGAATTGTTATAAGAATAAGGAGGAGTTTTAATGGATTTTATAATAGAAAATTATGTTTGGTTTATAGTAGCTTTTGTTGTAATTGTAATGGCTATTATTGGTTATTTTGCAGATAAAACTGATTTTGGCAGAAAAATTGAGAAGAAAGAGAAAAAGCAGAATAATAAAAAAAATGAAAAAATAAAAGTTGAGGCTAAAGGTATTAATGAATTAACTCAAAATATAGTAGAAAATAATAAAGATGCTGTTTCAACAAATCAAGATGAAAATATTGTCAATATAGATCAAATAAAGGAACAAGAAAAATTAGAACCAATGCCAATAGATAATGAAAATATCGATCAGTCTTTATTTGCACCACTTACAGATACACCATCTAAAGAACAAACAAATGATGTTGTTAATTCACCTGTTGAGTTAAAAAATATTGAACCTACAAATATAAATAATGAAGGTATAAATAATAATGAAAAAAATGTATCAGAAGATGAAGATATATGGAAATTTTAATAATTAAAAAATAGAATTTTTTGAATTCTATTTTTTTTGCATTATATTTAATATTTCTTCAAAACTATCATCATTAGCTATAATATTTTTATGCATTTGATTACACTTTTCACATTTGTATATTATTTTATATGAATCTTTAAATTTTTCAATGTCAATAGGAACTAATAATCCACAGCATTCATTACTTCTATCACCAGGTGAAATGTCTACATGTTTCGAATATAAACAAAAAGGACAATGATCTCTAGCTGTATAATTTAATTTATTAACTTTTTTTCCACAGTTTTCACATATAAATTCTTCATCAATCATATTAAACTTTTTCATAAATCACCAATTATATTTTACATTATTTAAATTTATTGTCAAATATATCTTTTTCATATATTAATTATAATAAAACATATTATTAAATAGGTGAGAGTATGGTTAGATTCTTCTTTTTTCTAGTTGGTTTTGGATTAACATTAATAGGATGTATATATATAATTATATACCTTAATTTAACCACTATAGGGTATAATTTTTTAGATTATGTTAAATTTATAATTAGGAGGCCTGAATGTGTAATATCTATTTTAGGATTAATTATAATTTATTTTAGTATACCAAAGGAGGAAAAAGATGAATTACATGTACGATGTTTTACTAAATTTTAATGATTTTCCGTATGATATATTTGAATGGAATAAGGATGATAAAATAAATCATATAAGAAAAATTCCTTTATTTAAATTAAAAACTGCTGATTTATCAAATTTAATTAATAAAAACGTTAGATTAGATAATGATTTTTTAAATAAAATATATAAAAAAACAGAGCTATATAATAAAAAAAATTTAGATTATGCTTTTATAGCCACTGATGGCAAAATAGCGTTTGCTTTTTCATACAATACTAAATTAAAATATAGTCAATTATTTTTAGATGAAGAAGAAGAGGCAATAAATTATAGTTTGAACTTAAATTTTTATGATATAAAATATGATATTATAAATAATAAAAATATTGATTTGTTGAAAACAAGAAATGAAACTTATATGAGACGTTTTATATATAGCCAATTAAAAAAAATTAAAAATAAAGATAAATTAAATTTTATATTTTTAGAATGTTTTAATAAAAAAAGTGAAGATGTTCTTAATGATTTATATCACGAGTTAGAAAATGATTTTGAAAATATTTATTATAAATTATATAAAATTTTGAAAAAGACTGCAATTAAAAGATAGATTTTTTTATCTTTTTTTGTTATAATTTATCTATTAGGAGGTAATAAAAATGGATTTTACAATTGATAAATTTTCTGGCCCATTAGATTTATTACTTCATTTAATAAAACAATCAAATATTGATATTTATGATATAAAAATTGAAGATATTACGAATCAATATTTAGATTATATTAAAAAGATGAAAGAACTAAATTTAAATATTGCAAGTTCATATTTAGTTATGTCAGCTGAATTAATTGAAATGAAAGCGGCTATGTTATTACCAAAACCTGAAATAATAGAAGATGAATACGAAGAAGATCCAAGAGAAAAACTAATTCAAAGATTAATTGAGTATCAAAATTATAAAGAAATTTTGCCTAAACTTCACGAATTAGAGTTTGATAGAAAGCAATATTATACAAAAAAAGCCAGTGATATTAGTGATTATGATATTAAAACAAACTTAAATGATGATGTGGATTTATCTGATTTGTTACAAGCATTTGAAAAATTCTTACAAAAAAAAGAAGATAATAAACCATTAAATACAAAAATAACTACTAAGGAGTATTCAATTACTAAAAGAAGTAAAGAAATAAGAAATATAATAAGAGAGAAAAAACAAGTAAATTTTGTTGAATTATTCGATGAAAAAACTAAGAGTTATGTTGTTATTACTTTTCTTTCAATTTTAGTTTTATCAAAAAATAATGAAATAAAAATAATCCAAGAAAATAATTTTGAAAATATTATGTTGTGTGAGGTGTCTTAATGAATTTAGTTTCAGTTTTAGAAAGCCTTTTATTCATAGTTGGTGATGAAGGTTTAAGTTTAGATGAAATAAAAAATATATTAGATGTTAATGATAATGATGTAAAAATGACAATACATAATTTAATTGAAAGTTACAAAAATAATTCAAGAGGAATAGAAATTGCATTTTTAGGTAATCGTTTAAAATTAATAACTAAAAAAGAAAATAAAAAATATTTACAAAAATTAGTCGATATTAAAGATGATGAACATTTAACAGATGCTGCTTTAGAAACTTTAGCAATAATTGCTTATAATCAACCTGTAACAAGACTTATGATTGATGAGATAAGAGGAGTTAGTAGTTCATATTTAATCAGGAAACTAATTTATAAAAATTTAATTTGTGAAGTTGGAAGAAGTGAGGCTGCAGGAAGACCTGTACTATATGGTACAACACCTTTGTTTTTAGATTATTTTGGATTAAAGTCTATTAAAGATTTACCAAATATTGAAATAACTAAAGATGATAGTGTAAAAGAATTATATGATTCTAAGTATAACGAAAAAAAATTATAAAAGGTATTTAAAAAAATAAGATTATATGGTATAATCTTATTACTTGCTTGTGTGGCGGAACTGGTAGACGCGCACGACTCAAAATCGTGTGGCCTTTGGTCATGTGGGTTCGATTCCCACCACAAGCACCATTGACGAATCTGTTCGAACTATTCGAACTTAAATATATGAATCAATCAGAAATGATTGATTTTTTCGTTTTTTGAAAAAATCATAGAAAGGATTTGTCTATGGTAAATATTATTAAAGAAGAAATTGAAATTGAAGAATCTTTAGAATCGAGGTTGAGAGTTATATGTGATTTTTGTAATACTACTCCAACAATAATAAATGGTAGTATTAGAAGAATTGATAAAACTAATTTAACTTATATTGAACCACATAGAATATATATTAAAAACAATTTATATCTAGCATTTAATTATTCTAGTGAAATATATGTTAATAATTTAGGTGAAAAAATTAAATTATCAGAACTTGAAGATTATATAAAACAAGCATAGGTCTTGACTTTTGAAATAAAAACTATTATTATAAATAACCAATAAATGACAAGCAGTATCCGTCTTTTATTAGAAAGCGAGGTACATCTATGGTCAAATACACAATTCATTTAAATAAAATTTATAATAGAAATATAAGAGGAGTCAAGAGTATTACTTGTTAATGCTTTTGTCTCCTCTTTTTTCATAGAAAAAGGAGTGATAATGTTATGAATGAAGAAAAGAAAATCGCATGACTTTATATTCGTGTAAGTACCGAAGATCAAGCAAGAGAAGGATTTAGTTTACCAGAACAAGAAAAACGTTTAAGGACTATGTGTGAGTTTAAAGGATACGAAGTATATAATGTATATGAAGAACGTGGAATAAGTGCTAAAACTGGTAATTATAGACCTAAATTTGAAGAACTATTACAAGATATAAGAGATAAAAAAAGTTAACACTATTGTAGTATTGAAATTAGATAGATTAACTCGTTCAGTTGCTGACTGGGAAAAGATACTAACTTTTCTAGAAGAAAATGATGCATATTTAGATTGTGCTAATGATGATATAAATACAACAAATGCTAATGGTAAAATGATTTCAAGAATACTTACTTCAGTTAGTCAACAAGAAATAGAAAGGACAAGTGAAAGAACTAAAATAGGACTTGCTGGAGCAATTAAAGTTGGTCATATTCCTCATCAAGCACCTTTAGGATATAAACATGAAGATAAGAAGTTAGTAATTGATTATGCTACAAAAGATGTGGTTATTAGAATATTTAATATGTATCATGAGGGAATGTCATATCAAACTATTAGTAATGTTTTAAATGAAGAAAAAGTATTGGGTAAAACTAATTGGAGAGATTCAACCATATTTAATTTATTATCTAATGAAATATATAAAGGAGATTTTGTTCATGGTAAAAGAACTAAAAAGCCTACTTATTATAACGATGTAGTTGAACCTTTAGTATCAAAAGAGTTTTGGGAAGAATGCCAAGTTCAAAAGAAAAAAAATCAAAGAAGTTATCAAAGAAAATTAACTTATCTATTTATGCAAAAATTAAAATGTCCAAAATGTAAAAGAATATTAGGTGGTAAAGCAACTACTAAAAAGAATAATAACTCTTATTACTATTATTATTGTAATGATTGTAAGATTACTTATAAAGAAAATGAAATAGAAAAAATAATTGATGAATATATGGCTTCAATTGTTGAGTATGATTCAATAGTAAATCAATTTTTCTTACCTATGATAAAACAAAAAATTGAAAATCCAACCGAAGAATTACAAAAGGAATTAAAGAATCAAAAATCTAAATTTGAAAGAATTAAAGAAGCATATATAAATGAAGTTTTTACTTTGAAAGAATATAATGAAGAACGAAAGAAAGTTGAAAAAATAATTGAAGATATAGAAGATAAATTAAATACTAGTGAAGTATGTGAGAAACTTAAATTTACTCCTAATGATATTTTAGTTAAAAGAGATATAGATTTTATCAACTCTATCAAGTATCCAGAAAAATACAAAAGTAAAACTAAATTTTGGAAAGATTATACTCGAGAAGAAAAAGCAGAATTATTAACTAAATATGTAGAAGAAATAGAACTGACTGATAAGTATGGTTTTCTAAATGTAGATTATATAAAATTTAGAGAAAGTGTTGCTAATGTATCAAATGAATTATATTTTAACGGATACTATGATAGATATATTCCATCAATATTTGGTAATATTTATGGTCAAATTAGATTTAGTGAATATCTACCTGAAAAAGAAGTTGGAGAACAAATAATGAGATTAAGACAATTTTATGATGTTGGTTATTACGAAGCAACTTATAATGTTAAAAATCAAGTATTCTATTTTAATTTTATTGAAGACAATAAGGCACTTGTAAGAGTATTTCCGCTAGAAGATTATAGAAAAATAGATCCTGATATAAAAATGGAAACATATAATCTTGGGGTATTATATGTTAAAGAAGATAAAGGAACATTACTTGAAAATGAGGATGATGTATTTAAATACATACCAGCTGAATGTGATTATAATGTTGTATATAGTAAGGAACCTATAATGGTTGACGCAAAACCTGTTCCTTACTATGAAGAGGAAGAAGAAAATTCTGAAGATGCAATTTCTTCTTCATAAACAAACGAACACGTTTTGTTGAAGTACCTACTTCAATGAAAGTGAGAAAAGTTTGTTTCATAAATATAAAAAATAAATAGTATTTAATTTTTATATTTAATAATTATCGTGGTACGTTATGAAATTACTAATGTAATTTTGTAAGTAGCGATAGATAATTATAGGATTCTAAGGATTTTATCCTTAGCCCCCCGAATTTTGGCTCAGCCGAAATACCTAGGGGGTTAAACATTTTGGATGAATCCCAAATCGTTTAAAAAGTGAGGTGCATTTAATGGATAATGGTATGCCATATTCACTACATCTTGGTAGTGATAAAAATAAAAAGAATTCAGTAAGAGCAAGTGCTAAAAATAATGTAAGTGGAACTACTTCTAAAAGTAATAATGCTATACAAAATGCTAAACAATTATCAAGAGTTGATAAACATAATTATAGAAAATATGATTATAATCAAGAAGATATTTATATAGTTAAAGGATCAGATTCACTTTATGAAGATGTTAAAAAGTTATATCTAGATTTATTTGAGGAATCAAGAATTAAGTATAATGAAAAACAAAGAGAAACAAGAAAGATAAATGACTATTTCTCTCATATATCAGATAATGCTAAAAATGATTTAGCTTGTGAACTAATTATTGAACTCGGTAATAAAAAATATTGGGATACAAAAGATATGGATTTTAAAAAGAAAATGACTAATGTATATAAAAAACAAGTTGAAGATTTAGAAATGTTAGTTCCTAATTTTAAAATAGCAAGTGCAATTATTCATTATGATGAAACATCTCCTCATATGCATATTGTTGGTGTTCCAATTAAAGAAAAAAATAAATATGGTATGGAATTACAAGTTGGTAAATCAGATGTATTTACAAAAGATTCTTTAAAAGTATTACAAGATAAAATGAGAACTTTATGTATTGAAGAATTTAATAAAGAATATGGATTAGATAGTATTCTTAAAAAGAAGAAAAAAGGTAGAAATGATGATAAGTATGTTAGTGAAATGGAAAATTATGCTGAAATGCAAGAAGCAATAGAAAGACATCAAATGAATCTTGATAAAGCAAATGAAAGTTCAAAAGATTTAGATAAAAACACAAATGAAATAAAAGATATTGTTAATGATTTAAAGAATGTTCCTTTATCAAAAAATAGTTATATATTAAAACAAGAAGATAAGGATAAATTAGTAGAATATTTAGATAAAGTTGATAAAACTAATAATGACTATAAAACTATTCAAGATTTATCAGTATCATTAAAAGATATATCTAATGAACTATCAGAAAGTAAAGAAACAATTAAAATATTGCAAGAATCAAATGATGCCTTAGAATTAAGAAATACAAAACTAAAAGAAGAAAATAATAAATTAAAAAGTAGAAACTCAAGTTTGGAAAACGAATTAAAAAAATTAAAAGAAATTTTTGAGATATTTAAAAATAAATTAGAAAGATTATATCATTTCTTTGTTGATAAAATGTGGGAAAATAAGGAAAAACGAGATAAATATTATGGAGTTGCTTATGAGCTATATGGTAAGAGTATTTTAGATGATAAACAAATGAGAGGTATATTAGGTACTAAAGAAAGATCTACAGAAATGGATAGAGAATCTAGATTAATAGATAATGATATGGAATTATAGTACTAATTATTGGGAATGTGGTATAATAATTATATTAAATTCTTTTAAACGAGGTGCAATTATGATAATAAAAAATAAATTAGAAAGCATTGATAAAATAAATAAATTAGGATTAAATAAATTTCCAGAACAATTGTTTAAAAATAATAATGAAGAAAATGTAAAGAGATTTCTTCAAAAATATCCTGCTGATTATTATGCAATAAGAGACAAATCTAGAGCAGGAGGAATTTTTAAATTAAAAGTTGACTATGATAAAGTTTTAGATGAAATTAAAGATTATAACTTATTTACTATCAATGTAAGTTCTGCAAATTATGTGGATAATCAATTATTAGTGGGAGAAATTGAATTTTTATCAAATGGTGAGGTATATGCTATATTATCAGTTGATCCAACTGCTTCAGTTAGGGATGCATTGTCAAATCCATCATATAATTTAAAAACAGATATATTTGACAAAAAACTAAACAATATACCACATTTTGATTTAATTTATCAATATATTGTTGAACATGATTTGCAAGATATAATCGTTGAATTTGCATTATTTGATAAAGAAGTTGGAATCAAAAAAGAAAAAGTAATTGTTTATGAATTAAGAACACATTATTAAAAAGGAGATGTATTTAATGAAAATAGCTTTTTTAGGTGCATGTGGAACAGGAAAAACAACATTGGTCGAGTCAATGTATAAAGATTTAAAGTTAAAACCGGTTTATAATAATGCAAGGAATGTAATGTCAGGATTAGGTATAACTGATTTGACTGATGTAGAACCTACCAAAAGAGCATTATTATGTGAATCAATACTTTTAACAAGATTAACAAAACAACTTGAATTATTTGATGAAGGATTTATATCAGATAGAAGTTTAATTGATGAACTTATGTATTGGGAATTAGATAATAAAAATAATTTTCCATCTTTAACTTCAATATTGAATAATTTTGTTGACTCTTTTCTTAATAAGTTTAAGTATGATTTAATTGTGTGTATTCCTGTTGAATTTGAATTATCTGAAAGTGAAAAAAATGCTGATAAGTTAAGATGGGTTGATGAACATAGATGTTTAGAAAACGAATATGTAAATAATTTTTTTAATAAAGAAAAAGAAGAATTACGCTATTGTAATAAAATTATAATGGTTACTGGTTCTGTAGAAGAAAGAATAGCCCAAATAAATAAAGCTATAGATGATCTTACAAATATTTAAGAATATATTGCTCATATTATTGTAATTTGTTATAATTTATATAGATTGATTCATATGAATCGTTATTGCCGAAAAAAAGTTGTAGACCTCTACGTCGTCGGCACCAGATTGATAGGAAACTCGAACTTTTATAAATTCGAGAGTAATAAATTACTAACAGAAATGTTAGTTTTTTTGTTATTTAAGAAAGGATAAGTGATGAGTTATGACAATAGAAACTAAAGAACTTGTAATAAGTGAAGAATTAAAAAGAAAGGTAGAAATGATTTGTAGATTTGCCTATGTAGATTATGAATTTATTAATGGTAATATTAAATCTATTAAAAATACAAATATTGCCTATGTTAAACCACATATATTAAAAGTTAAAAATAATGATTATTTAATTTTTGAAGAATATGATGAAGTTTTTATAAATGGTTATAAAGATAAAATTAAATTTAAAGACCTAGAAGCATATATCAAAGCACACTAATAACCTTGACAAATCAAGAATAAAAGTTTATAGTATAGAACTAATAAAAGCAAGCAGTATCGCTTTTTAAGGGGGAAGAGAGGTACTTCTATGATTAAACAAAGACAATTACATATAACTGATTATTTAAGAGGAGTCAAAAGTATTAGTTTGAACTAGTATTTTTGACCCCTCTTTTTTTAAAATTAGACTTCACTTTTTCCGTTTAAAGTGCCAAACATATGAAAGGAAGTGTTAAAAATATGATTGAAGAAAAGAAAATTGCAGGTATTTACAAAAGAGTTTCTACACTCGACCAAAAACGAGAAGGATTTAGTTTACCCGAACAAGAAGAAAAATTAAAAGAGTTTTGTAAATTTAAAGGTTATGAAATTTATAAAGTTTATGAAGATGCAGGTATAAGTGCGAAAAATGATAAACGACCAGCATATCAACAAATGATGCAAGATGTGAAAGATAAGAAAGTAAATGTTATTGTTGCTTTTAAACTAGATAGATTAACTCGTTCAGTTTATGATATTGAAAAACTTATGAAGTTTGTTAATGATTATGAGTGTGATATTGATTGTATGGCTGATGAATCTAATACCACTACTTCAAATGGTAGAATGGTTATGAGAATAATGACAAGTGTATCTCAAAATGAAATTGAAAAATGTAGCGAAAGAACAAAGTTTGGCATGGTTGGCGCAATTAAATCAGGACACATTCCAAATCGTAGTCCTTTAGGTTTTAAAAGAGATAATAAAAAATTAGTTCCTGACCCACTAACAAAAGATATCATTGTAAGAGTGTTTGATTTATATTTAGAGGGTAAATCTCATCAAACTATTGCTAATATATTTAATAAAGAACAAGTATTAGGAAAAACAAATTGGTATGATTCTACGATTCAAAAGATATTATCAAATGAACTTTATAAAGGTGATTTTATAAATGGTAAAAGAACTAAACACCCTACATATTATGAAAATGTTGTAGAGCCAATAGTATCAAAAGAAAAATGGGAAAATTGCCAATATCAAAAACAAAGAAATGCTAGACATTATGAAAGAACAGCCACTTATTTATTCACAAACAAATTAAAATGTGCTAATTGTGGTAAATTCCTAGGTGGTTGTGCTACTACTAAAAAGAAAAGTGGAAAGAAATATTATTACTATAAATGCGAAAACTGTAAAACAACTTATAAAGAATATGAAATAGAAGATTTATTACTAGGTTTAATGCTAGATTTAGTAAAACAAGATGAACTTATAAATGATTATTACACACCATTTATTAAATCTAAATTAGATAATAAACAAGCAGATTATGAAAAAGAAATTAAGAATTTAGATAAACAAATGGATAGAATTAAAACAGCATATATTAAAGGTGTATTAAAACTTAATGATTTTGATAAAGAGATAAAACATATTGAATATCAAAGAACTGAATTAACTAATAAATTAAAAGAACAAAAACAATATGAAAATTTAAGTTTTACTGTTGATGATTTATTGATTATTCAAGATAAACAAGAAATAGATACTTTTGTTAATCCAGAGAAATTTATAGAAAATATTTATAATTGGGTAAATGAATCAAGAGAAAAAAGACAAAAACTAATTGCAACTTATATTGATAATATTGAGATAAAAAAAGTTAATGATAAGGTAGAAATGGTTGATGGAAATTTTAGGTCAGATTATATAATGGGTATGATTAGAAATCATAATGATTATGGATTACCATATAACCTTAAATGGTTTGTAGATGACTATGGTTGTAGTTTAAATATGAATAAAGAACATAGGACACAAAAACAAGCACTTAAATACTTTAATAAACTACAAGAAACAATGGGAAGTGATTACAAATTAAATTATTATGAAGTTGATACTGATGATGATTTGAAAGACATCTCGTTTAGTTCAGAACTTGAAGCAGAAAAAATAATAAGATTAATTTCTATTAAAAATAATAAAAATTATAAAAAGCAAAACTTAAGATTAGGGATTATTACAATAGATTTATCAGATATAAAAGATAAAAATGGAAAAATACTTTATAAAGAAGTTTTAGAGAAAGCAAAAGAGGTATATAAAAATGAGTTATGCAATATTTAGAGTTGAACCTATAAATAAACTATCAGACCTCGCACAAATCGGATCACACAACAAACGAGAGAAAAAAGCATATAAATCTAACCCTGATATAGATATTACTAAAACTAAAAATAATATTGAATTAGTCCCACTTTCAGAAAAATACATAAAAGGATTTTACAACTTAACTAAAGAATATAAAAAAGAGCACGATAAACGAATGGAAACAATGAGAGATGATAGAAAGAAAACATTTAAACAAATGGTAGATGATTCAAATAATGTAGTTGCAGATGAACTATTATTTACGAGTGATAATGATTTCTTTAAAGATATGAATAAAAGAGAAATTAAAAAATGGGCTGATACTTGTATGGAATTTATTTATGAAGATTTAGGTTATACAAAAGAACAAGTATTACATGCAACACTACACCTAGATGAAAAAACACCACATATCCATTGTGTAGTTGTACCTTTAATTAGAAAGTATGATAAAAGAACTAATACTGAAAAATATACTATTTCTAAAAAGCAATATATTAAAGATAAAGCCCATTTAAGCCAACTTCAAGACAAATACTATCAAAGACTAATAGATAAAGGTTTTGACCTAGAAAGAGGCATTAAAAACAGCGATAACGAGCATATTTCAATAAAAGAATTTAAAAAGATTACAAGAAAACTAGATAATAGACTAGAACAACAAAATTATCTTATGACCAGAGACTTTGAAGAACTACAAGAAAAATTAAAAACTTCTAAACCTACAATAACAGGTAAAGAAGTTAAGATTGATAAAGACACCTATGATACATTAAATAATTTTATGAATACGTCAAAAAGAGTTATTAAAGATATGCCTAGAAATCAAGCATTATTTAAAGAACTAACTGATTATACACAAACCTATAAAGATTTAGAGAACGAAAAAAGAAATATTGAATATGAAGTTAGAAGATTAGAATATAAAAATAAAGAACTACAACAAGAAAACAATAAATTAAAAAGTTTACTAAATATCATAGTTCAATCACTAAAACAATTCTTTAGAAAACTACTTAAATTAGGAACTGAAAATGATAAAGATAAAGTTGTTGAGGAAATAACTAGTTATCACAAATTAGATTTATATACAAATAAAGATTTACACGATATAGCAGATAAAACACCTAGAGAAGATGAAATAAACGATTACTTATACACAAAAAATTATGAACATGATGGTAGAGATTTTGATATTTAAAAAACGAGCTACAGCTCGTGATAAAAGACTAAAATTCCATTTTAGTAACACACTACGCTATTGGCGAGCCAATAACGGTGTGAAAAAGGGAATATTCCCTTTTTAAACCCTATATAAGCATAATTTTAGCCAGACATAAAGCCAAGCAAAAATTATGTTTTTATTTTCAAAACTTTGTAATGAAAATAAAAAGAAAAGCCTATCGCCACTTTCACTCGCAAGCGAGCAAAACGTGCCACGGCTTTTATTTCCTAAATAATGAGAATAATTTTCTTTTTCTTTTAGGAGTTGATGTTTCAGCATTATTTGCATATTCAACATTACTTTCTTGTTCTATTGCATAAGCAGATAAATTATTTATATTATCAATAGATGCTTTCATTTGTTCTTTCTTTAATTCTACTGCAACTCTGTAAAACAATTCTAAATTCAAATAAACTGATATAGGTGCAATATTTCTATCTGCATATAATATTGCATCTGTCAACATAGCTCTATGTTTATCATAACAATATCTATCACTTTCAAATAATTTTTTAAAATCAACTTCTTCTAATTTATGTGGAATATCAAAGTTTAGTCCAACATTCCAATATGGTTTTTCACACATTTTTTGAGAAGCATCAATTGCTATATATGCATTGAGTTTTTTATCGAATACCAAATTACTTTTACTAATTGCTACCAACAAACAAGAGGCTTTTTTAAAAGTATCTAATTCTCCTTGAACATATTTTGTTTTAAATTCATCACAATAGAAAAAATAATCTTCGATTACTATGTCTATTCTTTTAGGGTCGATACTATCTACATTAACATTGTTTTCACTTAATCCATAAATAATTAAACTTCTTATATCATCTTTTGTAAGGTTTGCTTTTTCCATTCTTTTTCCCCCTTTAAAAATTAAGTAAACTTATTATATCACAAATTTTAATAAATTTAATATATTTTGATACATTCTGCTTAAAATATGGTATATTTATATTAGTTAGTAGTTATTACTACCTATAAATTTATGCCTATTGGTTGTTATACTTCCACCAAAAGGGCACCAGATTGATAGTTACTCGAACTTTTAATAATTCGAGTGTAATAAATTACTAACAGAAATGTTAGTTTTTTTGTTATTTAAGACAGAAATTGAGGGTAATTATATATGGTAACAATAGAAACTAAAGAATTAAAAATAAGTGAATAACTCAAAAAGATAAAAATGATGTTGTATTAAATATAAAAGAATACCATAGCCAAGATTTATATGATAATTCTGATTTATATGATATAGTAAATGATACTTCTAAAGAACAGTAAATGAATGATTGTTTATGTTTCAAAGATTATAATAGTAGAGATATTGATATATAGAAAAAATCTAGCAAATTTTGAATGCCCGGTTTTAAAGACTATAATTCCATTATAGTAACATACTACGCTGTTGACAGAACCAATAATAGTGTGTAAAGGAAAAATTCTTTTAAAAATTCTTTAAGCATAATTTTAGCAAGGATAAAGTCATGTAAAATTATGTTTTATTTTCAAAATTTCATAATGAAAATAAAAGAAAAAATTCTATCGCCAATTTCATTGAAACTACGTTTCAACAAAACTTGCCACAACTTTTAATTATTATTCTTTTTTCTAGATAAAACTAATTGTTTTGATTGTTTTATATCATTTTTATTAATGGCTTTATTTAAACTTGTTGGAAATTTTGGCTCTGATGTTTTTCTAGAATTTGTTTGTTCTAATTTTATCATATGTTCTAATGAATAAATTGTAATTGGAAAGTCATAACTTTCAATTTTATAATTATCAGCACTCATAAACTTAATTTGAATTGCTTTAACACTTTTTATTTCATTATTTTCTGAACTAATAACGATTATATAATCATCAAGTAATGCAATATCGCTAGGTACATCGTTAATAGTTAAGCTTTCTATACTTCTACGAAATAAATCACTTAAATCTTTATTAGTTCCATTACCATTATAATAATTTTCTTCATTTTTTCTTTTTTCGATTAATTGTTTTTTATACCACTCTAAAATACTTTCTTCTGAAATTAAATCTAGTCCCTCACTATAATAACCTCCACTAAACGAGAATAAACCAATATTTCCTGATTTAAGTAATTCTATAACTTCAGAACGTTTCATATATTTTGTAGATTCTTGATTTGGAACAATTAATTTAGTTGCAACTAATCCCTCGTTATCGTCTTTAACTGCAAAAGTTTCTATAATTATACCATCTTTAACTTCAATATAAACTTTATTAAAATCTAATAATTGATTAACATGTTCCAACTTTTTGAATCCAACTCTACTTTTGTGATTTGGGATTTTTGAATAAGGAAATTGATGTCTTCTTTCGTCCGAAGTATATTTATTTACAAATAAATTTGAATTGGGTTTATAATGATATGTCATGCCATCAGCATTTAACATAGTAAACCCACTATTTAATTTATGTGGAACCATTATTTGAACACAATCATCACCAACATAATGACTTTGAATTCTTTGAACAAATTCGTATTTTTCTTTTTCCATGCGTAAACCTCCCTTGTTTGTGCTTAATATTTTAACACAAAAATAAAGAAAATTATCATTTTTTGTTATATTTTATCAAAAATATGGTATATTTATATTAGTTAGTAGTTATTACTACCTATAAATTATGCCTAGTGGTTTTTATACTTCTACTATAATGACGCCAGATTGATAGTTACTCGAACTTTTCGAGTTTTGATAAACTACTAATTCATAGTTGGATTAGTTTTTTTATTTAAACCAATTATTATAAGTTTTTAAAGATATTTTTTAAAGTTATATCTTTTATAAAGAATAAATTAATTTAAAGAAAAAAATAAGTAAATATAACAAAGTATAATTATCTAAGTTTTTTTAAATATTTAAATTTATGATATTATAGCCATGACACAAAGAATTGAGTTTCTTCAATTTTTTAAAATTGTGACAAGTTCGTATATTTTTTTTATATAGATAATTTGAAAAATGTAATTTGTATATGATTTTACATAATTTGGTTGAGTATGCAATTATACATTTATATTTATATTTTTCTTAGGTTTATTTTTTCTGTAAAACAAATATATAAGATTTTATTTGTTAAAAATTGCGTTTATTTGAACTATAATTGTAACAACATTAAAAAGAATCTACTACAACCAGTTTTAGAAACAGAACCATGATAGGTATCAACTTAGAATTGAAAATTTACTAAATCAATACAAATAAATGATATAAATAGTTATTTATCATCCAATCTTATTATATTCCTAACATCAGCTAAAAATAAAGCAATTGAAAATTCCCCAACTCCAAGAACAAAATTAATAATTATATAGCGGATATATAGCGAACATTCATAAAAACGTTATCAAAAACCTGGTTCGATTTATTTTTTTATGCATTTTAAAATGAAAAAAAATAAAAATTTTAATCTTGAAATCTTTATGTCTAATATGATAAGTGATATAATTATTCATAAGGGTGATATAATGATAGGTGAAAAATGCATAATTTATGAAAAAAATAACAAAAGTTTAATTATTAGTATTAATGATGAAAGCAAAATCCAGTATAATAATATCTCAAAATTAATAGATAATAAATTAGTTTTTAAATATTTAGATTCTCTTTATAGAATTATAGATGATTGGCAAAAAGAATATATTAATACAAAAATAATAGATGGTGATGATTGGAAATTATCTATTATTTATGCCAATGGGAGTAAAAGAGAATATTATGGTAAATCAAGTTATCCTATAAATTTTGAAGCAATCGAAAGACTTAATCAAAAATTAATTGATGAGGTACACAATGGATAAATTAAATATTGATTTTGAAAGTCTATTACCATATGTTATTGATGCTTTTTCTTCAGTATATGGTGAAGAATATCGCTCTATCATCAGTAAAAAAATAAACAATACTGTTATAATTTCATATCATGATCTTGAGGGATTAGAAAATTATGTATCATATTTAAAAAAATGTAAAAGTTGTGAATTATCTATTCGTTTTTTAGATGAGATAGGAATAAATATTGGAACATATAAAAAAGATAATTATACAGAACCTTTAGATGATAATATTCAAGCTATTTTAAATTGTCTTATTGATTCAAGTTATGGCTTTTCTAAATTTGCAGATAATTGGGCGCCACTTCTTGCTTTTGATAGTAGTGATAAAACTAATTCAGAAAGATTGTTAGAAAATAAAATAAAAATAGTCAACTATTTTCTTGGTAATGATCGAGATAAAATAACCGCAGAAAATTTTGAATTCTTTACTGAAACAGAAGAATTTTTAGAATTATTAAAAAAAATAAATAAATTTAAAATAGTATATAAAAAATTATTGTCCGAATATAATGATTGGGAAAAGCAATTAGCGCCGTATGAAAAATACATTGAAGACGAAAAAAAAAGAAAAGAAGATATTTTACAAAAAAAGAAAAATGAATTATTTGTCGAAATTTTTGAACAATTACCATATTTTGTAAAAAATTCAATTTCTAATAAAACTTTTGAAGAACAAGAAAAAACTATTTTAGGATCTACTGATATTTCGGGTAAAACTAATATAGAAACATTCCGCTATGAACAAATGGAAAAACTTAAATCTCCTAACGTTGATCTTTTTTGTAAATTTTGGATAGTGCTTTGTCAATCAAATTATTTTAAAAATTTGGGAATTACTATTCCAAATGAAAAAATGTTAAAATGTGCTTCTGAAGAAGATATTACTAATTATCTGGCTTTTTTGAATCAAGATGATATTAGAAAATACATACCTACAGATGAATTAATTAGTTATACTTCTTCTGCTAGGGAAAAAAAGTATAAAGAGGCTCTTAGAGAATATTATACAACAAGAAAAGATTTTGTAGACGCTATGAAAATATTTGCTGATAATTCAAATAATTTTGAGTATATTTATGAGATGATAAAAAGTAAAATAGTATGTATTTTAGGGCAATGTGCTTACAATGATAATAATGAGTTTCTATCAATAATGTTTTATACAGTTAGAGAACACGACGGTGGTTATTTATTTCAAAGTTTTATGCACGAATGTGGCCATATTATAGATCAAATCGAAATAGGCAGTGGTTTTGAGCATTATGATGATAATGACGAAAAAAACCCATATGATAATGCATTTAGAAAATATGAAAAATTTAACGAGACACTTAATGATATGTTTACAATAGAAGCAGTTAAATTTTTACAAAATCAGGGAATATATTTAATTGAGTCAAAAGAATTAACATTATTAGATACTAGTAATCATAATACTGCATTAATTACAAAAGAACTATTACAACCGCTACTAAAAAAATTTAGACAACAAGTCATTAAAGCCAAAATTAATTCAGATCCACAAGAACTTATAGAATACATTGGTGAAGATAATTTCGAAGAGTTAGTTGATGTTGTTAATAAAGTTGAATACCTTTCAAAAAATGGTCTAGTGTCTAAAATAAATAAAACTCCAAAAGATGCTATAGTTATAGAATATTTAGAGCAAATTGAGAGAGTTAAACAAATTTATATTAATATTGAAAATTATTATGCTAATAAATTTGAAAATTTATCAATAAGTGAACTTGAAGAAAATACTAAAAAAAGATAAAATATAAGGAAATTAAATTGAGCGAAAAAAACAGTTCATGGCGAAAAAACTTTTCATGCATTAGTTTGCCATTCATTGCATGATGGTTGGGAAAAAAATCAAGCTGATGTGATAAAAAATGTTTTGATAAAATACCAGCTAATGGAGAACCAATTGCTACAATTGCAATAGGAACTGGATTTATTGGAATGATAAGTGGCGCAAATTTTAGGCAAATAATATGTGGCATGCATGATTCAAAACAAAAAATAATGCTACATGCAGGTTATATATTAGATGCAGTTATTGATTGCTATAATGAAGAGAAGCAAAAACAAAATTTAGAAAAAGAAAAAAATTATTACTTGAATTACATAAAAAAGGTCTACTTTAAAGAATAAAATAGCTAGCTATATTTATTATATCTAGCTTTTTGTATCAAAAATTGTATTTTATAATATACTTTTTTATTACAGATTATTAGTTTTGATCTAGAAG
>DVJX01000023.1 GCA_018716405.1 Candidatus Faecisoma merdavium
TAAATATTTAATTTCTTTCATTTTTTCTACCTCCTAGTTAATTTTTATTTGTCCAAACTAAATTATGTTTATTTAAATTTACGTTACCTTTTTAAATTATAATATTATTTATAGAGTTTGGACATAGGCAATTGCCTTTTGTTTTATATTAATATAAAAAGATAACGACACAATTCATATATCACCTCCAATTTAGCATAAGAATACTACATGGAAAATAATCAGAACTGCACCGTTATCTATACTACCAAGCTGTATAAAGAATAATATTGCTCATAGCATAGAAACTATAAGATTATTCCAATAAAATTATATTATAATTTAAAAAAATTGTCAAATAAAATTATAAAGTCAAAAGTTTTCTCGGCATAAAACATCATATAGACAATATATAGTTTATTCATAAAAAGTTGCACTTGACTTTTTAATTAAAAATATATTAGTTAGTATAAAGTTAGATAATTTATATATTTAAAATTTTAATGAATCAATTAAATAACATTAAAATAATATAGACTTTTTATTAAAGTTTTGGTATAATTATTATGGTGATTGATATGAAAAAAAAGAAAATTGTAATATTGTGCTTAACTTTAGTTATTGTTTTTATTGTTTTAGGTTATACTATATATTTCTTTACGACTTTTAAACCTGGAAAATTTGGTGATTTGGAATTAAAACAAGATGGTACTTTTGTACTTGATGGTTGTGGTTTTGAAAAAGGATTTTACGAAGTCGAAAACAAAAATATATATTTATATTTAACTGACAATCCAAATGAAAAACCAATATTTGTATTGAAAATAGTAAATGTAAATAAATTGAAAATAACTGGTAATGGTACTAATTGTCCACAATATACTGATGCTGTATATAAAAGAGATTAAGAACACTATAAATTATGATATTTTGTTGAAAAGAAAAGAAATTTTCTTTTTTTTAGAAATATTTGTTAAAACAAGAAATCTATCTTTTATCAGTTTAATTTTAATATTTTAGATTGAATAAAAAAATATAATAAAACGAGTCCTTAATATAACAATAATCCTTAATTTTTAAGTTATTGTAACAAAAAAATATATAATTATTTTTAATGTAAAAATGAATTAAAGAGTTTTTGAGATATCTAAATTAATTTGCAAAAGATTTTATAATTTTGAATTAGAAAATATTATATAAATATTAACATTTATATAGTAATTTTTTTTAAATTATACAAATTTAAATAATATATTATTGTTTTTTTAATCCTTTTATAATCTAAGACTTTAATAAGAAACTCCATATCCTAAAATAAATTTACTATTTATAGAATACTCTTTTTGTCTACACATATCATCTGTGGAATTACCTTCAATAGTATAAACAATATTATTTTCTACTTTTTCTACAATGCCAACATGATTTGCACTTCCATTATCATCCCAATCAAAGAATATAATATCACCCGGTTTTGGTATATATTCTTTTTCTTTCCATTTCCCCATTAATTTAAACCAATTAACACCTGTATCACATCCAACAAATTTTGGTATAATTCCTTTTTCAATATAACCAACTTGATTGGCGACCCATGATACAAAAACTGCACACCATTCAACTCGAGAATTAAATCCAGACCATCGCCAATATATTTCTCCACCAATATTACCAACTTGTGATAATGCAATTTGTACCATATCTGAACTACCAATAGGTGTTCCAAAAATTACTGATGACCACATCATTGAAAATTTTTCATTTAATAAATCTTCTACTTGTTTTTTTTGAATGTTAGTAAAATTATATAAAATCATCATGTCTTCTAATGTTTTGCTTGTTATTTTAATATAAAGAACTTCTTTTTCTTCAATACTAATAGGATCTTTAAATATTAGTTCATCGCCTTTCTCTTTTTTTATTTCATAAGTGATTTTATGCATATCCCAAAAAATTTTTTTTAATTCATTTTTCCTTTTTTCATCAATTGTAATTACTTCATTTGTGTTATTGCCATTTGATATTTTAGCGACATATAAAGCCAAAACTTCTTTCCATTCTGCACGATTAGATATTATTTTATAATCATCATGCCTATTTGTTTGTTGAATATTTATTATTTTATCGGACATTTCTTTATTTATTTCTGATACAACTGAACTTATAGTAATATTATTAAATTTATTTCATCAGAAAAAAATATTCCAAATATAGAACTACATAAAAAAACAACTAAACAGATTAGTATTATAATTAATAATGCTATCCATCCACCTGCAATTAACATTAAAATCAATGCCTTAGTTCCTAATATAATTGCTTTAACTGATAAAAAAGTTGTTTTAAAAACTTTTTTAATTACATAAGTAATTTTTCTAACTGTTTCTTGGATTAATTTTTTTGTCTCAAATCTTTCTTTTTATTTTGTTATATTTTTTATAATATTTCCACTGTTTGTTATACTAGATTTTTTTTCATTCTTTTTTCAGTTAGTTTTGATTTCATCATATTTATTTTTGTTTTAGTTTTACTCACATTTTGTTTTGTATCAATAACCGATTTTTTACCTTTTTTATTAATCTCATCAATTGCGCTATTAGAAATAGACTCTTATTTTGTTGCTTAAATAATCATTGACATTATCATATCCATTATAAGCATTTTCAGATTTTTTCTTAACATCAACAAGTACATCTTTTATTTTTTCTAATGCAACAGCACTTTTATCTATAGATTTTATTGTTCCTTTAATAATTTTTTTTGTTTTGATTTTAGACATTTTATTCTCCTAACTTTGTTGTCATTAATTTATACAAATTAGTATTTTTTGGAAATTTATTTACAAAAGGAATAAGTGAACTTCCAATTTTAAGTAAACCACAACTTGCTTCTACATTTATTATAAAACTCATTTGCAATTCAGAAATATTTAGTAATTTTGCAAGTTCTGTTCTATCTGTACTTGCTTGATTAAGCATTACAATAAATTCAGAATTTGCTAACATTGTTCTAACAGTATGTGATTGCAATAAATCATCAACATTTAAATTGCAATTTATTTGTCGTTTGACTTTTGAAACAGTTCGTAATAATTCACTCATATTTTTTGTAGCAAGATATTGTGTTTAACCCGATATTATAACTTTATCTGCACATTTATTAATAATATTTCCATTTAAATCAAATTAAAATTGAATGGTATTAAATAAATATTTTATTTATGATATAAAATACTAGAATTTACATTAATTTCCTTATCTTCAAATACATTTTCATTAAATTAGCCATAGTAATCATATTCTCAGTATCATAATATCACATACAAACAGTTAAATCTCATTGTAGATCAGAATCTATTAATAATACTTTTTACCAAATTTAGATAAATCTCCTCCTAAATTAAAAGTGGTAGTTGTTTTTGCCTACTCCTCCTTTTTGATTTGCTATTGCGATAACTTTACAATTAGACATCTTCCTTCTTTCTAAAAACACCATATTATTCAATAGGTGGCAGTTTTTGTCACAAAAAAAGAGGCTGTAATGAAATAAAATAATTTCATTACAGCCCCTTGACTCTTTTTTTAAAATTCTTTTTTTAGATATATTTTTTTAGATATATTATACGAAACTAATATCATCAAAATTATAATAATTGGTAATATTATAAACCAATAGTCATTAAATGTTTGAATAAGATTATTAGGAATTTTTATATTAAGATATTTAAATAAAAATCCTATTAATCCACTCATACCAAATACACCAAAAAATATTCCAATTCTACCTTTTTCAACTCCAAATTTGTACATTAAAGGAAACATTATAGATTGCAATAATACTATAGCAACCACAACTCCACTAATAATTTCTAACATTTCTTTTGCATCAAAGTTTTTGTTGATACACCCAATAATTAAACCTAAAATTAAGGTAACAAGAACAGCTATTAAAGTTAATAATAAACTTGCTAAATATTTAGCTTTAACAACATTTCTCTTTCCTTGAGGCAAAGTACAAGCATAAGCATCCCATTTATTATAATCATCATAACTAAATGTAC
>DVJX01000024.1 GCA_018716405.1 Candidatus Faecisoma merdavium
CTAACGCTTCTATTGCTAGTAAAAACATTTTATTAAAATAAAATATTTTTACTACCTAACAAAAAAATTAACTCAATTATTGAATTAATTTTTATTGAAATTTTTGTTTCACATCATTGACAATTATACAATACTATTTTCTTAAAATCATTTTTTCTAAACTTGTTTTAATTTCTTTTTCATTAAACGGTTTATTTAAAACATCAACTATTGGATAATTAAAAACTTTATCAATAGATTCTTTAGTATCATCACCTGTTAAAATACAAACAGGAATTTTACCAAACAAGTTATGTTTTTTAAATACTTCTAACACTTCAAAGCCATTACAAACTGGCATATTTAAATCTAAAAACATACCTACGAATTCACTATCAAAATTATTTCTAATAACTTCAATTGCTTCATTTCCATCTTTTGCAACTATAACATTATATTCATCCTTAAACATTTTAGCAGCAAAAGTTGTTATAATACTAGAATCATCAACAATCAATAAAATCTTCATATAATCAACCTCTATAGCAATTATATCATATTTTATTAAATTTTGTTCTTTATTTGCAAAAAAAAGATAAAAAACTATTTAGTTGCATAAACACTTACTTGTTTTTTATCTTTTCCAACTCTTTCAAATTTAACATATCCATCTATTTTAGCATAAACAGTATCATCAGAACCAATTCCAACATTAACACCTGGATAAACTTTAGTTCCTCTTTGACGATATAAAATAGATCCACCTGTTACATACTCACCATCGCTAGCTTTAGCTCCTAGTCTTTTTGATATTGAATCACGACCGTTTTTAGTAGAACCTTGTCCTTTTTTGTGAGCAAATAATTGTATATTTAATTGCATCAATTTTAACACAATTAACACCTCCTTATTTCTATATATTTAGGGTATTGTTTTTCTAATTCTTCTAATAAATCAATCAAATTATTAATTAATTTATTTGTTATTTCATCATCTTTAATAATATCAATAGTAACACCATTATTATCACTATATTTAATTGCATCATTATCAATTCTTAATATAGCATTAACTGTAGTAATTACCATTGATGATACGGAAGCACAAACTATGTCTTTCCCTAATTCATCATAATTGGCGTGCCCTTTAATTATTATTTGTTTTTGTTTAATACTAACTTTAATCATTATTTTTCTTCGATTTTTTTAATTTCAACTTTAGTATATGGTTGACGATGACCTTGAGTTTTACGGTATTTTTTCTTAGCATTATATTTAAATACTTTGATTTTTTTATCTTTACCGTGTTTAATAACTTCACCCTTAACTGTTACATTACTTAAATAAGGATGTCCAGGAACACCATTGATCATTAATACTTTGTCAAATTTTATTTCTTTTCCTGCTTCAGCATCTAATTTTTCAACATAAATTACTGAACCTTCTTCAACATAGTATTGTTTTCCACCTGTTTCAATTACTGCTTTCATATTTTACCTCCTTTAATCTCAGACTCGCCATTAAGGTGATTATACTTAAAACCTTTTCTGCGCGGTTGTAGAGAGGTCTCTACACAGTTTTAGATTTTAACACATTTCCCTTTATTTGTCAAACAATTCTTTAATTATTTCTTTTTCTGTATAAAATTTATTATTTATTTTAAAAATATGCATAGTTTGTTTCTTCATACTTTTTAGATTTTTAATAACTTTATGTTTTTTAAAATTAAATTTATTTAAATATCTTTCTAATAAAAATTTATTAAAATAATATTTATGTTTTAATATTTCTTTAAATAGTTCAACTATTATAAATATTAAGATTAAAGATAAATCAATCTTATATATAATTAATAAAATTATAAAAACAAATGATAAAACTATACTCAAAATATGACTTAATTTATAAGGAAAAAATAAATTGAATAAAATATTAAATATTTTGCTACCATCTAACGGATATATTGGTAATAAATTAAATAATAGTATAGCTATATTATAATAATTAAATATTTGATTATTTTTATATAATAAATAAAAAGTAATTTGGAATAGTGGCCCCAATATAGCTATTATAAATTCTTCTTTTAATGACTTATCAATATTTTCTTTAAATATAGTAATACCGCCAAATGGTAATAATATAATCTTATCTATTTTCCATTTAAATATTAAAGCTCCTATAATATGGCCTAATTCATGTATGATAATAATTGAACTAAAAATTATAAAATTTTTGAAATTTCCTGTTAAAAAACAAATAAAACCAATTATATAAAAAAGGATATGAATTTTAAATATATTCTTGGTAATCAACTACCTCACCATCTTTATAAAATACTAAATACAAATTGTTATTAGATACACCTATTAAATTTCCATCTTTAACATAATCATATAATTTTAAATTTATTTCTTTTAAGTTTGAATACCATAAATCAATACCATTTTCTTGTTGAATTATAACCGTATTACCATAGCCTTCTTTTTCACCTATAAAAATTACAATTCCAGAATCAAGTGCTGGAACTAAATAATTATCTCCAACTAACAAAGAAACACCATCTTTGTATTTATTAGCTTCTTTATAATTTAGTTTTTCATTGAAAACCATAGTAGTTGTTTCTAAATATTTACTAAATGGTAAACTATAGCCAAATTTTTCCTTATACCATTTATTTATTTGTGAAAAAGAAATATTATCATCGTATACATATTTATAAAAATTAGTTTTAAATTGGCTATTCTTAAGTAAAACCAAAGTTAATATAGTTAAACAAACTAATATCAAAAATTTTAAAGCTGTGGATTTCTTTATCATAATTTTCACCTAAATAAATATATGATATAAAAATAAAAATTAATGACTATTTTAAATCATTAATTTGTTTTATCGTTAAACCTGTTATTTTACTTATCACATCTAAATCCATATTTAGTTCTAACATTTTTCTGGCATTATCTTGTTTATTTTGCTCTATCCCTTGAGTGATACCTTTTTCATACATTACCTCTTCATATTGCTTTTGCTCTTCTTCACGACTTATCCAATCTACTACAAATTCATCTTCATTTGCTTTTATTACATCTTCTTTAAAATTATCCACTATATCACTCTTTTCTGATAGTTCTTCTAATTCTTT
>DVJX01000025.1 GCA_018716405.1 Candidatus Faecisoma merdavium
AAAGAATTAGAAGAACTATCAGAAAAGAGTGATATAGTGGATAATTTTAAAGAAGATGTAATAAAAGCAAATGAAGATGAATTTGTAGTAGATTGGATAAGTCGTGAAGAAGAGCAAAAGCAATATGAAGAAGTAATGTATGAAAAGGGGCTTAATCAAGGTAAACAGCAAGGTTTATTGGAAGGCATCGAACAAGGTTTCAAAAAAGGTGTCAAAAAAACTAATATAAATAATGCAAGAAAGATGTTAGAATTAAATATGGATTTAGATATGATAAGTAAAATAACTGGTTTAACTAAAGAAGAAATAAAAGGTTTAAGAAATTAACCTTTTTTTTGATATAATAGTTGTGGTGATGTTATGTCAGTTTATATTCATATTCCTTTTTGCCAAAATATCTGCTCTTATTGTGATTTTTGCAAATTTTATTATAATGAAAAATGGGTAGATAATTATTTATCTGCTTTGGAAAAAGAAATTAAATCAAATTATAAAGGAGAAGTAGTTGAAACTATTTATATTGGTGGTGGAACACCAACAGTCTTAAATATAAATCAACTAGAAAGATTATTAAAATTAACTAATTTATTTAATAAAAATAAAATAGAGTTTACTGTAGAAACTAATATTGATTTATCTTTAGAGAAAATAAAGTTATTAAACAAATATGGCGTTAATAGAATAAGTATTGGTGTTCAAACTGTAAATCCTAAATATTTAAAATTTTTAAATAGAAATCATACAAAAGAAGATGTAGTAAATTTAATTAATTTATTAAAAAAATTAGATTTTAATATTAATGTTGATTTGATTTATGCTATACCGGGAGAAACATTAGAAGAATTGAATGAAGATTTAGATTTTATTTTAAGTTTGGATGTTAATCACATATCAACTTATTCATTAATAATTGAGCCTCATACTAAATTATATATTGATAATGTATCTAATATAGATGAAGATTTAGATTATGAAATGTATAAATTAATTAATAAAAAATTAGAAAATTATCATCATTATGAAATAAGTAATTTTGCTAAAAAAAATTATGAGTCAAAACATAATTTAGTTTATTGGAATAATTTAAATTATTATGGTTTTGGTTTGGGAGCCTCTGGTTATATAGATAATATTAGATATGATAATACTAGATCATATAATAATTATATAAATGGCAAATATCTATTAGAGAAACATGAATTAGATTTAAATGAGGTTATATCTAATGAATTTATTTTAGGGCTAAGGAAAATTGATGGGATTGATGTTAATAATTTTTATAATAAATATAATATAGATATTACAAGTATAGGTGTTGTAAAGCAATTGTTAAAAGAAAAACAGTTAATTTTAACTGATAAATTAAAAATAAATCCTAAATATATTTATATTTCTAATACTATTTTAGTTAACTTTATTGACTTGAAAATATAATTAATATAATATTAATTATAGGTGATGGTATGACAAAATGGGATAGAGAATATATTAAACTATGCAAAAAAATATTAGTTGAAGGAAAAGAAGTTGAAAATAGAACTGGTATTAATACAATTAAAATACCTAGTTATCATTTACATTTCAATTTACAAGAAGAATTTCCGGTTTTAACTACAAAACAATTATATTTTAGACAAGCTATATTGGAAATGTTATGGATATATCAAGCTCAATCTAACGATGTAAGATGGTTACAAGAAAGAGATGTTCATATTTGGGATGAATGGCAAATAGATAGTGAAGGATATTGGAAAGCTTACCAAAGAGTATTGGAAGATGGAAAAATTGTAACTAAAGAAGTAATTAAACAATTTGATAAAAAATATGCATATACAATTGGAACTGCTTATGGGTATATTGTTAACAAATTTAAATTAATTGATAAATTAATAAATACAATAAAAAATAATCCGAATGATAGAAGAATGCTTATGTCGTTGTGGCAAGATGAGTATTTAGATACAGCAGTTCTGCCTAGTTGTGTGTGGAGTAGTGAATGGGATGTAACTGATGGAAAATTAAATATGTGGGTTCACCAAAGAAGTTGTGATGTCCCTTTAGGTTTACCATTTAATATAACTCAATATGCAGTATTATTATCTTTAATTGCTCATGTTTGTGATTTAAAACCTGGTACTATTGATTGGAGTATAAAAGATGCTCATATATACGTAAATCAAGTTGAAGGAATAAAAGAACAAATTAAAAGGTATGAAACTTTAGAAGATATTAAAGCTCCAAAGTTATGGATAAACCCTAATATAAAAGATTTTTATAAATTTGATAATTCAAAAGAGTGTAAAGATATAAAAATATTAGAATATAAACATCATGGACCTATAAAATTTAAAATATCACAGTAAGGAGTAGTTATGATTAGTATAATAGCAGCAATAGGTAAAAATAATGAATTGGGATTAAATAATGATTTAATATGGCATTTACCTAATGATTTGAAATTTTTTAAAGAAAAAACGTTAAATCAAAATATTGTTATGGGGTATAATACATTTGTATCACTTGGTAGAGTTTTACCTAGTAGAAAACATATAGTATTATCTTTTGAAAAAGTTAGATTACCTTTAGAAGTAATACAATTTAATAATTTAGAAGATTTAAACAATTATATAAAGGATAAAGATGTTTTTATAATAGGTGGAGCATCTATGTATAAACAATTTATTGATAAAACAGATAAATTGTATTTAACTGAAATAGATGATACTCATAAAGCAGATGTTTATTTTCCTAATTTTGATAAAAGTTTATTTGATAAAAAAATATTAGGAACTAATAGTGATAATGGAATAAATTATACTTTTACTTTATATGAAAGGAAATAGTTATGCGTGGTAAAATAATAGTAATTGAGGGAACAGATTGTTCTGGAAAAGAAACACAAAGTAAAAAATTAA
>DVJX01000026.1 GCA_018716405.1 Candidatus Faecisoma merdavium
GCGCAAAAATATTAGTTCCAATGCCTGTTCATAAAAAACATTTAAAAGAAAATTATATTGATTTAATAGAAAAAATTTTTACTGATGTTACTGGTTCAATATTTAAATTTGAATTTATAACAGAAGATGAAATAAAAAATGATACTGTGATTGATGTTGATGAAATAGGTGTCCCTGAATCAGCAATTTTTCAAACAAATTTAGATCCTAAATATACTTTTGAATCATTTGTGTCAGGCAATAGTAATAAATTTGCCAAAGCTTCTGCTCTTGCAGTTGCTGAGCAACCTGGTAGTATGTACAACCCATTATTTATATATGGAAAAAGTGGATTGGGTAAAACTCATTTAATGCATGCTATAGGTAATTATATAAAAGAAAATAGTAGAAAAAGAGTTTTGTATGTTACAACTGAAACATTTGTAAATGATTTTTTAAAAATATATAGAAAAGATAACAATAACAATTTTGATAATATAGATAGTTTTAAAGAAAAATATAGAAACGTTGATGTTTTAATGATTGATGATATACAATACTTAGAAATTGCTATAAAAACTCAACAAGAATTCTTTAATACATTTAATGATCTATATACCAATAATAAACAAATAATTATTGCTTCAGATAGATCACCTGATGATTTAAAAAAACTAGAAGAAAGATTAAGAACTAGATTTGTATGGGGATTAATTGTTAATATTTTACCACCTGATTATCAATTACGAATCGATATTATAGATAGAAAAATAGATGGTAATAATTTAAATACCTTTTTTCCACAGGATGTTAAAGAATACATAGCTAATAACTGCACTACTGATATAAGAAAATTAGAAGGAGCAATAACTAGAACCATTGCCTATGCTGCAATTATGAATGGCTCTGATATTACATTAGATCTTGCAGTTGATGCTTTAAAAGATTATTTTAGTGGAGGAGTTTTATCTAAAAATAAAATAGAACAAGTTCAACAAATAATTGCTAATAATTACAATATAAATATAGATGATTTAAAAGGAAAAAGAAAATCAAATGATATAGCAATTCCTAGACAAATCGCTATGTACATATGTAGAATTTATTTAAAAGAATCTCTTCCAAAGATAGGAGCAGAATTTGGTGGAAAAGATCATACAACAGTAATGCATGCTGTTAATAAAATAAAAAAAGAACTTGAAAAAAATGATGAATTAAATATAGAAATAAATAAAATTATTTCCCAAATACCGTGGATAAATCAATAATATTAACATATTATCCACATTGATTTTATTTATATATTATAATGCTTTTTAAAAGTTATCCACATTATCCACAACAATAATAATAATATATATAATTATAATAAATAAAAAAGGAGTGAAAATTATGCATTTTAAAATTAAAAAAGAAAAATTAATAAAACATTTAAATTATGTTATAAAAGGTATTTCAAATAAAAATATTAGACCTATATTAAATTGTATAAAATTTGAATTAAATAATGATGGATTATATTTATCTAGTACAGATAATGATATAGCTATAAAAACTTTTATTAATAATAAAGAAATAGAAGAAGATTACGAATGTGGAAAATTTGTTGTATTTGGAAAATATATTTATGATATAGTTAGAAAACTTCCAAACGAAATTATAAGTATTGAAGAAGTGATGAATTCTAAAATATTTATTTCTACTTTAAATAGTTCATTTTCTTTAAATTGTAATAATGTTAATGAATTTCCTGATTTAGAATTAGAAGATTGTAAAAATCCTATTATATTAAGTAATAAAGTATTAAAAAATATATTTAATCAAACTACTTTTGCTGCATCTACTCAAGAATCTCGTCCAGCTATTACTGGTATGAATTTTAAAATATCTAAAAATATACTAGAATGTACTGCTACTGATTCTTATAGATTAGCAAAAAAAACAATAAAATTAGATAATCCTGTGGATGAAGATATAAATATTATAATTCCTACTAAAAATTTAATTGAATTATCAAGAATGTTTAGTGATGAAGAAGAAAATGTTGAAATTCATATCTTTAATAATAAAATAATATTTAAATTTGGAACAATTATTATGTTGTCAAGATTGATAAATGGTAGTTATCCTGATGTTTCAAGATTGATTCCAACCGATTTCTTATTAAAAATAACTGTGGATATGCATGATTTTTATTCTTTACTAGATCGTGTTTCATTGTTTTCCACAGAAGAAGAAAAAAATACTGTTAAATTAGAATGTACTGATAATACTGTAGTAGTAACATCTAATATTCCTGAAATAGGTAATGTTGTGGAAAAAATAGAAGTAGAAAAAAATAACGAAGAAAATATTAAAATTGCATTTTCATCAAAATATATGATGGATGCTATTAAAGTTTTAGATTGTGATAAAATTGAACTTGGATTTAATGGTGAAATTAAGCCTATAATTATTAAAAATCCAGAAGATGAAAATTTAATTCAATTAATAGTTCCTATAAAAACTTATTAAAAAATACAAAAAAATGTATTTTTTTTCTTTTTTCGACATGAATCGACAATTTTCGACACATCTACTGTGATATAAGAGATACACCAATTTATTTGGTTAGGGGGGAGAATTATTGATGATTGAAGAATATTTTATAAGTGAAGATACTTTAATGTTATTACCACTTAGTAAAAATGAAACAAAAATATTGGATATTAGTGGCGAGTATATAATTGAAAAAAATATATTCGAAGTAGTTGATGAAAGTTGCCAATATTATGGAAGTACTTACAACGGAAGATATATAAGTGCAAAAAAAACATTAGATATGGATTATAAATTACCAATTATTATTGATGAAGTTAAAGAAGTTGTTTTATTTCCTACTTGTTCACCAAAACTTGAAAATTGTATTTGGATTTGTGTTAATAATGTTGAAAATTATATAAAAAATAATAAAGTATCTGTCATAAAATTTACGAATGGTGTAAGTAGTGAATTAAATATTTCAATTAATACATTAGAAAATCAGATATTAAGAGCTACAATGTTATTAATGAAGTTAAAAAAAAGAAAATCTAATCCAAAAAAAATAGGCGTTTAGCCTATTTTTATGCTTTTTTTACGCTTTTTTATGATATAATATATATATGAGTATGGGTGTACATAAATATATAAAATACGAAAATTTGGACATTTATTAAAAAAGAGGTGACTTTATGTATTTAGAAGAATTGCAACTTCAAAATTTTCGCAATTATGATTCATTAAAAATTAAGTTTAATAGTCATGTTAATATTATTTATGGAAATAATGCTCAGGGAAAGACCAATTTATTAGAAAGTATTTATGTTTTAGGTCTTACTAAATCACATCTATTAGATAATAATTTAATTCAAAATGGTAAAAGTAGTTGTAAAATAAAGGGAACAGTTAAAAAAAATAAATTTAAAACAAAATATGAGATTAGTTATTTAGAAGATAAAAAAACATTAAAAATAGACAATCAGGAAATAAAAAAAATAACTGATTATATTAATAATAGTCTAAATATTATTATTTTTTATCCAGAAGATTTGGAAATAGTTAAAGGGTCTCCTAATAATCGTAGGGATTTTTTAAACTTAGAGCTTAGTCAATTATCAGATAATTATTTAAAATTATTAAATGAATTTAATAAATTATTAAAGATAAGAAATGAATATTTAAAAAAAATGGCTAAGAATATTGAAGTAGATAATACTTATTTTCAAATAATAACTAATTATTTTGTGGATAAATCGGTATTAATTTACAAAATGCGCAAAAAATTTGTTGAAAAATTAAATGAAAACTGTGGAAAAATATTTTATGAAATAACAAAATTACCTGATTTTAAAATATCATATGTTACTAATTTTGAAACTGAAGATATAAAAAAAAATCTATTAGATAAATTAAATAAAAATTTAAAAAAAGAAATAAAATTAGGAAGTACTTTGTATGGACCACATCGTGATGAATTAGAATTTTATTTAGGAAATAATAATTTAAAAATATATGGTTCTCAAGGACAAAAAAGAATGGCTGTCTTAGCTATGAAACTAGCTGAAATTCCTATTTTTAAACAATTTAAAAATAATAATCCTATTTTATTATTAGATGATGTATTTAGTGAATTAGATGACATAAAGAAAAATAATATTATTAAATATATTTCCGAAGATATTCAAGTCATTATAACAACTACAGAAATAAAAAAAATAAATAAAAAGAAATTTTCTTCAGTAAGTATATTTAAAATAAAAAATGGCGAAATAATAAGAACAGAAGAGGTGGAAAGATGAAAGAACATTACGATGCTTCGGATATTCAAGTATTAGAAGGATTAGAAGCAGTAAGAAAAAGACCAGGTATGTACATCGGTACTACAAGTAGTAAAGGATTGCATCATTTGGTTTGGGAAATAGTTGATAATGCTATTGATGAAGCTTTAGCTGGATATTGTGATGATATTGAAATAACAATTAATAAAGATAATTCAGTAACTGTTAAAGATGATGGTCGTGGAATTCCAACTGGAATTCATGCTAAAACAGGTTTATCCACAGTAGAAACAGTTTATACAGTATTACATGCTGGTGGAAAATTTGGTGGCGGTGGCTATAAAGTATCAGGTGGATTACATGGTGTTGGTGCTTCAGTCGTAAATGCTTTAAGTAGTTGGGTTGAAGTTAAAGTATATCAAAATGGAAAAGTTCATTTTATTAGATTTGAAAATGGTGGTCATACAGTTGAACCTTTAAAAGTTATAGATGAATGCTCACCTGATAGAACAGGTACTACTGTAACATTTAAACCAGATCCAGAAATATTTCAAGAAACTACTATTTTTGATTACGAAATATTAAAAACAAGAGTAAGAGAATTAGCTTTCTTAAATAAAGGTTTAAGATTAATTTTAATTGATGATAGAGATCCATTAAATATTAGAAAAGATGAATTTGTTTATGAAGGCGGTATAAGTGAATATGTTAAGATGTTAAATGAAAATAAGACACCAATTCACGAACAAATTATTCATTTAGAAGGATCTGAAGATGATATATCTATTGAAGTAGCTCTGCAATACAATGAAGGTTATTCTTCAAATGTTTATTCTTTTACTAATAATATTAATACTTATGAAGGTGGAACACATGAAGAAGGTGTTAAAAGAGCATTAACTAGAATTATCAACAATTATGCTAGAACTAACAAAATATTAAAAGATAATGATGAACCTTTATCAGGTGATGATGTTCGTGAAGGTTTAACAATGATTGTTTCATGTAAACATCCAAATCCACAATTTGAAGGTCAAACTAAAACAAAATTGGGAAATAGTGAAGTAAGAAAAATAGCTGATGATGTATTTAGTGAAGGATTTGAAAGATTTTTATTAGAAAATCCAAATGAAGCAAAATTAATTGTTGAAAAATCAATGACAGCTGCTAGAGCTAGAGTAGCAGCTAAAAGAGCACGTGAACTTACAAGAAGAAAAGGTGCTTTAGACACAATTAATCAATGGGGAAAACTAACTGATTGTACTAGCAAAGATGCTTCTATTTCAGAAATATTTATAGTCGAAGGAGATTCAGCTGGAGGTTCTGCTAAAGGTGGAAGAGATCCAAAAACTCAAGCTGTATTACCTTTAAGAGGTAAAATATTAAATGTTGAAAAAGCAAGATTAGATAGAATATTAGCTAATGAAGAAATTAGAAGCATGATTACAGCTTTTGGTACTGGAATTGGTGATGAATTTGATATTAATAAATTAAGATATCATAAAATAATTATTATGACTGATGCCGATGTTGATGGTTCTCATATTAGAATTTTATTATTAACGTTATTTTATAGATTTTTTAAGCCTATTATTGAAGGTGGATATGTATATGCCGCTCAACCTCCATTATTTAATATAAAACATGGAAAAACTACTAAATATGTATTAAATGAAGAAGAAAGAGATGCATATATAGCTGAATTATTAGAAAAAAATCCAAATATTAAATATGAAGTAAGTCGAAATAAAGGTTTGGGTGAAATGGATGCTCATGAATTATGTGATACAACTATGAACATTGAAAATAGAACACTTATTCAAATAACAATTGATGATGCAATAAGAGCAGATCAGGTATTTGAAACATTAATGGGTGAAGAAGTAGAACCAAGAAGACAATTTATTGAAAATAATGCAGTATATGTAGAAAATTTGGATATTTAGGAGGTAGTTATGGATAAATTAGAACAAAGAAATATAGTAAATGAAGTAGAAAAATCTTTTCTTGAATATTCAATGAGTGTTATAGTGTCACGTGCTTTACCTGATTTAAGAGATGGTTTAAAACCGGTTCATAGACGTATTTTATATACAATGTTTGAAGATAATTTGACACCAGATAAACCATTTAGAAAAAGTGCTACTACAGTCGGAGCTGTTTTAGGTAGATACCATCCACATGGTGATACATCTGTTTATGATGCAATGGTTCGTATGGCTCAAGATTTTAGTTATCGTTATGTTTTAGTTGAAGGACACGGTAACTTTGGTTCAATCGATGGTGATGGAGCTGCTGCTTATCGTTATACAGAAGCAAGATTATCTAAATTATCACTAGAATTATTAAGAGATATTAATAAAAATACTATTGATTTTATGCCAAACTTTGATAATACAACTAAAGAACCAGTAGTATTGCCAAGTAGATTTCCTAATATTTTAGTAAGTGGTACAATGGGTATTGCTGTTGGTATGGCAACAAATATCCCACCACATAATTTAGGAGAAGTAGTTGATGGATGTGTTGCTTATATTGATAATAACGATATAACAATACCAGAATTAATGGAATATATTAAAGGTCCAGATTTTCCAACAGCAGCTACAATCTTGGGAAATAGTGGAATTAAAAAGGCTTATGAGACAGGAAAAGGCACAATTACTATTCGAAGTAAAGTAGAAATAGTAGAAAATAACAATAAAACACAAATTGTTGTTACTGAATTACCTTACCAAGTAAATAAAAAAGCATTACAAGAAAGAATTGCTGAATTAGTAAGAGATAAAATAATTGATGGTATTAGTGATCTACATGATGAAACTAACTTAAAAAATGGTATAAAATTAGTTATTACCCTTAAAAAAGAAGCTAATGCTAATGTTGTATTAAATAATTTATTTAAACATACCCAATTACAAACAAGTTTTGGTATTATTTTCTTAATGTTAGATGAAGGACAACCAAAAATCTTAAATTTAAAAGAAATAATTTCAAAATATGTTGATTATCAAAAAATAATAATTATTAGAAGAACAAAATTTGAATTAGATAAAGCAGAAAAAAGAGTTCATATCTTAGAAGGATATAAAATTGCTTTAGATAATATTGATGAAGTTATTAAAATCATAAAAAATGCTGAAAGTGATGTTGTAGCTAAACAACAATTAATGAGTAGATTTAATTTGACTGATATTCAATCTGACGCTATTTTAGAAATGAAGTTAAGAAGATTAACAGGATTAGAAAGAAGCAAAATAGAAGAAGAATTAAAAGAATTATTAGCATTAATCGATGAACTTAAATCTATTTTAGCAAGCGATGAAAAGATTTTAAATATAATAAAAGAAGAATTGATTGCTATTAAAGAAAAATATAGTGACGAAAGAAGAACTTATATTGATATGACGGCTGTTGAATATATTGAAGATGAATCATTAATTCCAGTTGAAGATATAGTAGTAACTTTAACAAATAAAGGATATATTAAACGTATTACTACGGAAACATATCGTACACAAAATAGAGGTGGTGTAGGAGTTAAAGGTATGACTACAAACGAAGATGATTTTGTAGAAAATATCATTTCAATGACTACTCATGATTACTTGTTGTTCTTCACAAATAAAGGAAAAGTATATCGTATTAAAGGTTATGAAGTACCACTTTATTCTCGTCAATCTAAAGGATTACCTATTATTAATTTATTATCTTTAGATAAAAATGAAGTAGTTAAAGTAATGCTTAAAGTAAGTAGTAATGATGATAATAATTATCTTGTATTTTGTACACAAAAAGGCTTGATTAAAAGGACAAATATAAGTGAATTTGAAAATATAAGAGCTAATGGAAAGATTGCTATTACTTTAAAAGAAGATGATGAATTAATAGCTGTTAAAAAAACAACAGGTGAAAATGAAATTATCATGGCATCATCAAATGGACGCATGATCAGATTTGATGAAAAAGAAATTAGAGTTATGGGTAGATCTGCTTCAGGTGTTCGTGGAATAGATATTGGTGATGGTGTAGCAGTTGGATGTGAAATAGCAGAGCCAGAACAAGAAATACTAGTTGTTACTGAAAAAGGATATGGTAAGAGAACTGGTGTTGAAGAATATCGTATGACACATCGTGGAAGTAAAGGAGTTAAAGGATTAAATGTTACTGAAAAAAATGGTAATATAGTTTCATTTAAGACTGTTCATGGCGATGAAGATTTAATGATTATAACTAATAGTGGAATAATAATTAGATTACCAATTGAACAAGTTTCTACTACAGGTAGAGTTGCTCAAGGTGTTAAATTAATTAATCTTAAAGATGATCAAAAAGTATCAACAGTAGCAATGATAAAAAAAGAAGAATCAAATGATATATCAGAAGAAGAATAATTCTTCTTCTTTTTGAAGTTAAATGATTAGAATAATTAAAATTTAATAAATAATAAGATTTTATAAGATAATTTTTAAAATTAAAAATATTAATTGTACTATTAACGCATATCTTTTAAATTATAAATCTATGTGTAATGAAGACATATTATATTGTTAAATATCTAATGTTTCACGTGAAACTATGAATAATAAAATAACCTAATGTTCCATGTGAAACATATAAATAATAAAATAAAGCAATGTTCCACGTGAAACATATAAATAATAAAATAAAGCAATGTTTCACGTGAAACATATAAATAATAAAACATAACAATGTTCCACGTGAAACAATAAATAATAAAATAAAGCAATGTTCCACGTGGAACATATAAATAATAAAACAAAACAATGTTCCACGTGAAACATATAAATAATAAAACAAAACAATGTTCCACGTGAAACAATAAATAATAAAACAAAACAATGTTCTACGTGAAACAATAAATAATAAAATAAAGCAATGTTCCACGTGAAACAATAAATAATAAAACAAAACAATGTTCCACGTGAAACATATAAATAATAAAATAAAGCAATGTTCCACG
>DVJX01000027.1 GCA_018716405.1 Candidatus Faecisoma merdavium
AATGAAGTTGAGTTCATCTTGACCCTTGCTTTTTAGATTTCATAAATTACAATTTTTATTCAAACAAAGTTCACCTTTGTTTGTTATCTACTAAATAATTAAAAATGTAACATTTCTAAAAAATCTTAACACACTTTTTTGAATAAATCGTTAACTTAAACTAATAATAATAATGGTGAATGGTAATGAAACATAGTGTTGATTTAGAAAAATATCAAATAAGAACAGATTTGGCAATAGAATCAATTAAAAACATTGATGACATAAGTGAAGAAATTATAGAAGATGATATTAAGATTACTAAAGTTATAATAGATGAAAAAATAAGTAAAGAAATTAATAAAAAGAAAGGTAATTATGTAACAATTGAATTTTTAGATATTACTGATAGTTATAATTATGAAAAAGTAAAAAATATATTTGTAAGAGAATTTAAAAAATTTTTAAATTTATTAAATATTAAGAAAGATGATAGTTGTTTAATAATTGGATTGGGTAATTCTAAATCAACTCCAGATTCATTAGGACCATTAGTTATAAATAATGTTTTAGTAACTAATCACTTATTTGAGTTGGATGAATTGGATAAAGATTATAGAAGAGTATCTGTATTTTGTCCAGGTGTAATGGGTCAAACTGGCTTGGAAACAAGTGATATTATAACTACTATTGTTGGTAAATTTAAACCTGATTTTGTTATTATCATAGATGCTTTAGCTAGTCAATCTATTGATAGAGTAAACAAAACAATTCAAATGACAGATTCCGGGATTCATCCAGGGAGTGGTGTTGGTAATAGTAGAAAAGAAATAAGTTTTGAAACACTACATATTCCTTGTTTGGCTATTGGAATTCCCACAGTGGTTGACGCAATTACTATAGTTAGTGATACTATAAATTATATGCATAAACATTATACTTACTCAAAATTAAATATTAATAACCCATTAAATAAATTGATTGCTTATCCAAATTATCTAAATGAAAAAATAACATTAAATAAAAAAGATAAAGAAACGTTATTAGGTATAGTAGGGACTTTGGATGATAGTGAAATAAAACAATTATTATTTGAAGTCTTAACACCAATTGGATATAACATGATGGTGACACCTAAAGAAGTAGATTTTTTAGTTGAAAAATTGAGTTTATTAATAGGAAATGGTTTAAATGAAAGTTTACATAACATTTGACAATTAATTTTGATTGTGTTAAAATACCTAGTATATTTATGGGGGGATATTATGAAAATAATTCCATTAGATATATTATATATTGGGCAAATTAATAATACAATTAAAACGGTTTGTTTAGAACAAAATGGGAGTTATTATGATGTTTCTTTGAATAAATTAAGTAACGTTAAAATAATAAAGTCTTTTGAAGAAGCGATAAAAGAAAACGGATTAGAATTATTAGTTACAGATCAAAATGGTAATTTGAAACAATATTTAACTAAAGATGAAATAAATTTATTATTTAAAACTTTAAATCGTAAATTGATGCTAAACTCTCAAATTGTTCATAAAATTTATTCGTTAAGTTCATCTTTAACAAATATTATTTGTGATTTATTAGGATTAAATGTTTTAATACGTCCTAATACAAATTATAAATTAGCGCGAAGATTTGATGTAAATGAAATTGTTGTTCCAGCAAAAAAGTTAAGATTATTTAAAAAGTCATTAGTAGATTATATTAGTGCCATGATAATAAGTAAACAAGATATATCTTTAACTTATGACCAAATAGAACGTAGTAAACAAATTATAAGTTGTTTAAATAAAGCTGGAATCGTTGAAAATGAAAATTTAAAAGACAATACATTTTCTTTTATATATAAAGAGGGAAGATTAACAATTAATGAAGATCCATTTACAAAAGATAAGGAACTTCAAAAAATTATTAAATTTTAGAAAATTGCAAAAAAATGCAATTTTTTTTTGAACTATAAAGGAAATCACACTACTTTTATCTAATATAACTAGTAGGAGGTGATATATTGAAAAAAATTTTATGGTTAATATTTTTAAGTTTTTTAATTGTTACTAATGTTGATGCTAAGGTATATTATTCTGATTATTCAGATTTTAGTCAATTTCAAGAAGAGGAAGTTTTTCCAAGTGATACTGTTGATGTTATAAAAGAGAAAATGTATTTATGGTATAAGAATGTTAATAAATTAGGAGATTATAAATTATATAATAATGTTGATAGTTTTAGTAATGATTGTTATATGACTGAATTTACTGATTGGTCTAATCAAAAAATAGATAATGCTGGTTATAACTATGAAGAAAGAAATGCCTATTATTATACGATGGCAAAAGGAATTCGTTATATTCATCTATATAATTTGCAAGGAAGTTATGGTTCATTTAGAATACCTGAATTGGATATTCAATATAAAGATAAATCCATAAAATATACTTATACATGTAATGGTTGCTTAGAAGGTTTTGATGATTATATTAACAATGGAATATATGAAGAAAATGAGTCATATATAGATAATGGTGGATCGTTAATAATAGATTTAGGTAAAGAATATCCTTTTCATCTAATCGATGTAATTTTTTACATATTTGATTTAGGTAATTCTGATAAAACATATACGATAGGGTACTCAACCGATAAAGAAAATTTATTATATTATAAACAATATGTTTTACAATTTTCTGATGAATATTGGTCAAATGCTGTTAAAAGATTTCACAATATTGATGAAATAGATGATAGTATTTGGAAATATAATGAAACATATGTAGGGTTAAGAAATAATGATTTTGTAATTAATAAAGAAAGTATTAAACAATATCGTTATCAAGAAAAGTGGTGTAAAGTTTATGAAACTTTTAAAGAATATTCAGAATATTCTAAAGAACCTATAGAAGATTATATTTATAGGGTAGATGATAGTTTAAAATATTTTTATAGTTATAGAGTAAGAGATAAATTGGAGTTAGATATAAAAGAAATAACTAGTAAGGATTTTAATTTAAATGATTTTATAGTAACAAGTACCGATGAAGTATTAATAAACGATGATATAAATTGGGATAAAAATGGTATTTATAATGTATCATTTAAATTAAACAATATAAATGTTACAGAAGAAGTTGTTTTAAATGTTGAAAGCAATACTATTTCTGAGTTAACCGAAAAAATAAAATATTTAGAAGAACAGTTAAATAAGTTAAAAATAGAAAAAGAAAAATCATTGCAATTGCAAGAAAATTTAAATAAAGAAATAATTAGTTTAAAAGAGCAATTATATAACTGTAGTCTAGAAAAAGAAAAAGAAATCCAAAATCAGAACAATTTAAATGATTTTTATACATCAAAAACAAATGAATTAGAAGAAGATATAAAAAATTTAAATGAAAGTATTGGTAGTATTATTAAAGAAAAAGAAAATTTAAATAATTCAAATGTTTTAAAAATAAACGATTTAGAAAAAAATATAACTAAACTAAATAATGATAACAAAAAATTAATGGAAGAAAATAATTTATGTTTATTTAAATTATCAAACATTAAAACGCCTTCTAATAGTAATTTAGTTTTCTATTTAAAGTTTGTTTTTCTATTTTTAATTTTATTACTTTTAGCTTTATTAATTAGAAGGAAAATTAAAAAATAAATCTAGTTTTGTCGAATTTGTATAATTAATTTTATAAATGTGCTAAATTAATATAGAAGGTGATAGCTTGTTAGATATTAATTTAGAATTTTATAGAGGAATACTATTTATTAGATTAAAAGGTCTTCTTAATAAAACAACTGTTAGTAAACTAAAAGAAGAAGTCAATGATTTAGTTAAAGAGAATGGTATTAGAAATTTGGTTTTTAATATAAGTGAATTAAAATCAATTGATTGCTATGGCATCAATGCATTAATAAATAATTATGAATTATGCAAAGTAAACAATGGACAAAGTTTAGTTTGTGGAATAAATAATAAATTAGTAAAACACAGAATCAATAATAGTAGATTATTAAAATATATGAATGAAGCATCTGATGAATTAAGTGCGATAAATATAATTAAATTATAGGAGAGATAAAATGGAAAAAACTATAGAAGAACTAATACATGAAAATAAAAATTTAATATATTCAATTACTAGATATTTTGAGAAATATCCTAATAAGGAAGATTTGTTTCAAGTTGGATGTATTGGAATAATTAAAGCCTATAAAAATTATGATTCAAAAATGAATGTTAAATTCACAACATACGCATACACTTATATCTTAGGTGAAATGATGAAATTGGTTCGTGAAGATAAATCGGTAAAAATAAGCAGAAATATTCAAATGCTTAATTTAAAGATAGAAAAAGCTAAAATTTTATTGACTCAAAAATTAATGAGAACACCAACTTCTTTAGATTTGTCGCAATTTTTAGAAATTCCAGTTGATATAATTGAAGAATCAATGAACTGCTCTAAAACTATTTATAGTATTGATGAACCTTTAAATGATGAGGGTAAGGAAGTAACTTTACAAGATACAATTGGAGAAATGGATAATATTGATGACTATTTAATTTTAAAAGAAGCTATAAGTCAATTGACACCATATGAACAAAGTTTAATTAATAAAAGATATATGTGTGATCTAACACAACAACAAACAGCTAAAGAATTAGGAACAACACAAGTGCAAGTTTATAGAGAAGAACAAAAAATATTAACTAAATTAAGGTCAAAACTAGTTGCATAAACTAGTTTTTTTGAATAAAAAAATAATTAAAATACATACTAAGTTTAGGAGGAATTTTATGGAAAAAAATAAATATAAAATGCTTGTTTCTAAACATACTCCTAGAGAAAATGTTTTGAAAAATGCTTTAATCGCTTTTATAGTTGGAGGTTTTATGGGGCTTATAGGGCAATTTTTAGTTGATTTTTATTCATATATTTTTAATATTTCAACTAGTGATGGCGCAACATTGATGATAATTACTTTGGTTTTTTTAGGATGTCTATTAACTTGTTTAGGATTTTTTGATAAAATTGTTCATTTTGCTAGATGTGGTTTGATAATTCCTATTACTGGATTTGCACATGCTGTAATGAGCGCAACATTAGAATATCGCAAAGAAGGTTTTGTAACTGGTATTGGTGCAAATATGTTTAAATTAGCTGGTTCAGTCATTGTTTTTGGTGTTGTAAGTGCATATTTATTTGGCTTTTTAAGGTTAATAATTGGAGGTTAAAATGACATTTAAGTATAATAATGTATATATAAATGAAACAGCAACTATAACAGGACCTTATGAAGCAAATGGACCTTTAGCAAAATATTACGATAAAAGTTATAAGGATTTGTATTTTAATACAAAAACATGGGAATTAGCTGAAATTAAACTAATTGAAGAATCTATTGACTTATTATTAACAAAGATAGGAAAGACAAAATTTGATGTAGATGTATTAGTATCAGGTGACTTACTTAATCAAATTGTTGCAACTAATTATGCAGCATCTAGTTTAGGTATACCATTAATTGGAATATATAGTGCTTGTGCAACGAGTGTACTTGGATTAATTATAGCAGCAAATATGATTGAAAAAAAACAAATTAAAAATGCTATAACTTCAACATCATCACATAATAATGCAGCAGAAAAACAATTCAGATATCCAGTTGAATATGGTGGGCCCAAAAGAAAAACTACAACATTTACTGCAACTGGAGGAGCAAGTGCATATCTTTCTAATTGTAAAATGGGAATTAAAATAGAAAGTGCAACTTTGGGAACAGTAGTAGATTTAGATATAAAAGATGTTTATCATATGGGGGCAGTTATGGCTCCTGCTGCAGCAAAAACAATTTTTGACCATTTAAGAGAAATGAAAAGGGAAATAGGATATTATGACTTGGTTTTAACAGGAGATTTAGGAAAATATGGTAAAGATATTTTAAAAGAATATATGAAAATGGAATATAATATAGAGTTAAAAAATTATGATGATTGCGGGACAATAATATATGATATAACTTCTCAACCAGTTTATGCTGGTGCAAGCGGTCCATCTTGTGCCCCTTTAGTAACTTATAGTTATATATTTGATAAACTAAAGAAAAAAGAAATAAGAAGAGTATTGCTTGTAGCAACAGGAGCGTTAATGAATCCAACAATGGTAAACAATAAAAATACTATTCCAAGCATTGCACATGCTATAAGTTTGGAGGTGGTTGAGTGATTTACTTAAATTCATTTTTGTTTTGTGGTTTTATTTGCTTAATAGGACAGTTAATTTTAGATTATTCAAAACTAACACCTGGTCATATAACAACGATATTTGTTGTTTTGGGAACATTTTTAGATGTATTTAATATATATGACAAAATAATATTATGGGCTGGTGGTGGAGCTTGTGTACCTATTACTAGTTTTGGGCATCTATTAATTCATGGCGCGATGGGTACAAGTAGTGAAATTGGATATATGGGATTAATGAGTGGTATGTTTAATTTAACTGCGTCTGGTATTACAGCAGCAATAGTATTTTCGTTTTTACTTTCATTAATTTTTAAACCTAAAAATTAAGTTTATACAAAAAATTAGTTTCTTGAGGAATAAAAAATTTAATAATTTTCAAAAAAAACTTGCTTTATTAAAAAAAATATAGTACAATTTATATGTGCTTATTTGGAGTAGTACTCAAGAGGCTGAAGAGGCGCCCCTGCTAAGGGTGTAGGTCGGGTAACCGGCGCGAAGGTTCAAATCCTTTCTACTCCGCCATTAAAAAAATAACCTACAATATTGTAGGTTTTTAATATTTTATAAAAAAACTCTGTCAATAACTTGGGAAAATGTCTCAAAAATTTCTAAACATTAGCGGGAAAATTTATTCCAATTTCCTTTTGACATAATAATTTTATTTGTAAGAAAATATAGTCGTTTTAATTACTAATTTTTCAAAAAATGAAAAATCAGTAATTAAACTCCAACAAGGTAACAAATAAAATTATAAAGTCAAAAGTTTTCTCGGCATAAAAACCCGCTAAGCATATACATGCTCTGTATG
>DVJX01000028.1 GCA_018716405.1 Candidatus Faecisoma merdavium
AATACCATAAAGGTATTAAATTAAATGTAATTAGTAATAGGCCTCGTGAAGAAATAAAATGGTCTACAAATGCCATTAAGACTATTTTAACAAATGAAATTTATCTGGGACATTTAATACAAGGCAAAAGAACTACTGTTAGTTATAAAAATCATAAAATAAGAAATAAAGATAAAAGTGAATGGATCAGAATAGAAAATACACATGAGGCTATCATTGATGAAGAAACATTTAATAAAGTTCAAATTGCTATGAAAGAAAGAACTAAACCAATGAAATCAACCGGTATTGTTCATATCTTTTCTGGTAAAGTATTTTGTCTTGAATGTAATCATTATATGCGAAAAAAGAATTCTTCTAAACATGAATATTTAGTATGTTCTAATAATCGTGATGGATATGATGATTGTATAAATAAAACTTCTATTAGATATGATGAATTAGCTAATCTAGTATTAGAGGCAATCAATAAGAAAATCGAGAAATTTTATGATGAAGAAGAATTAAAAAATTTAGATTCAAAAAAACTTGATAGTAGATTTAAGAAAAAAATTAAATCTTTAGAGAAACAAAGAACTGATATTGAAAATAAAATATCTAAAACTAGAAATTATTTAAAAAATATTTATGAAGATAAAGTAAATGGTGTTATTACACCAGAACAATTTAAAGATTTAATTACTAATTATAATAAAGATGAAGACATTTATAAAGATCAAATTAAATCAATTAATAATGAAATATCTTATTATAGAATGAAAGAAGAATCTGCAAAAAATAATAAAGAAATATTTAGTAAATACCAAAAATTAGAAGAATTAAATAGAGTTATTGTTGATGAATTTATTGATAAAATTTATATTGGAAAGTTAAATGAAGAAACCAAAAGTAGAGATATACAAATTAAATGGAATTTTGAATAGAGATATCCTTCTCTATTCTAATTCCTATTACATAGTAAAGGAGGTAAAAACATATGAAAAATGAAATTATACTATTCGAAAACCAAGATGTAAAATTAGAAGTAAATATGAAAGATGAAACTGTTTGGCTTACTCAAGAGCAAATGGCAAGATTATTTGAAAGAAATATTGGTGTTATATCAAGACATATTAAAAATATTTTTGCTGAAAATGAATTAGACATGGAAAGCAATTTGCAAAAAATGCAAATTCCTAATTCAGATAAACCTGTTTCTTTTTATAGTTTAGATGTTATCATAAGTGTTGGTTATCGTGTTAAATCTAAAAATGGTATTATTTTTAGAAAATGGGCTAATAAAATTTTAAAAGATTATTTGATTAAAGGTTATGCAGTTAATCAAAAGAGATTAGAATATCTTGAAAAAACAATTAAATTAATTGATATTGCAGGAAGAATTGATGAAAAATTAAATGGTAGTGAAGCACAAGAAATAATTAAGGTTATAAATAATTATTCAAATGCTTTAAATCTACTTGATGATTATGATCATAAAAGAATATCTAAACCTAATGGAACAATAAACGATAATAAAATAACTTATGAAGATTGTATAGATATAATTGGTAAACTTAAATTTAATAGTGATAGTAATTTATTTGCTCTAGAAAGAAATAAAGGTTTACAAGCGATTATAGGTAATATATACGGGTCTTTTGATGGGAAAGACTTATACCCTACAATAGAAGAAAAAGCCGCAAATTTCTTGTATTTAATTACTAAAAATCATACATTTATAGATGGTAACAAAAGAATTGCTGCGACTCTATTTATATATTTCCTAGAATTTTACAACATTCTTTATAACGAAAATGGACAAGTTATTGATAATAATACACTTGTTGCAATTACCCTACTTATAGCCCAATCTAATCCTAAAGAGAAAGATATACTAATTGATTTAGTAATGAATTTCTTAAATAATGAATAATGAATTAACAAAAAATTTAAAAGATATGACACCAGATGATTTTTACCAAATAATTAATAGCAATGGCAATAATGAAATAAAAGATTGGTTAGCTAAATTAGGTAGTGAAAGAATTGATGAATTATTTGATCCATCTTTAATAGTAGAAAGATCTATAAATACTTGGAGAGCAATGGGATATTCTGAAAAATGGATTAAAAATAAATTATCAGAAATAATAAATAACTCTAATAAGAAATAACTATAAAACATGGGTTGCATTAGAACACACTCTTTAAACCTATATAAAATAAGACTTTCTTAAAATAAATTTTAAATTAATAAGACTTAAAAGTTAAACTTTAATAAAATATGTTCCTTAAAGGTTAAAAAATAGGCTTGAATCAGGTATCCAGCAAACCCTTATAAAATAAGAAAAAAAAGAAAAAGTGTCTTCACCATATTCAAAGAGTTGCTTTAATTAGAACACTGGCTACTAAACCTGATATTTTATTATTAGATGAACCTTTCAGTGCATTAGATTACCAAACAAGATTAAAAGTATCAGATGATGTTTATAATATTATAAAAAAAGAAAAAAAATCTGCGATTATGGTAACACATGATATTGCTGAAGCAATAAGTATGGCTGATAAAGTTATCATATTATCAAAAAGACCTAGTGTTATAAAAAAAATAATTGACATTAATTTAACTGATAAAAGTACGCCAATTAATAATAGAAAGGCAAAAGAATTTGCTTATTATTATGATTTAATATGGAAAGAGATTGACTATGACTAATGAACACATAAAATATTTAAAAAAAATTAAAAGAAATAATCTTTTAATTAAATTAACCCAAATTAGTATTTTAATTATATTTATTATTATTTGGCAATTATTATCTGATTATAAAATAATTAATCCATTTATTTTTTCATCTCCCAAAAAAGTAGTAGAATGTCTAATTAATCTACATAACGCAAATAATTTGTATAATCATATTTTTATAACAGTTTATGAAACTTTTGTAAGTTTTTTATTGGGGACATTAATTGGTATTTTTATAGCATTTTTAATGTGGTGGAATAAATTTTTTGCTAAAGTGATAGATCCTTACTTAACCGTTTTAAATAGTCTACCAAAAGTTGCATTAGGCCCAATATTAATTATCTGGGTAGGGGCCAGCATGAAATCAATAGTTATAATGGCTTTATTAATATCAACAATCATTACTATTATTAATGTTTATAGTGGCTTTATTAATGTAGATCCGATAAAAATAAAATTAATGAATAGTTTCAACGCAAAAAAATTACAAATATTTATGAATTTAATTCTGCCTGCTACCTTACCTAATATAATTAGTTGTTTTAAAGTAAACATAAGCATGTCATTAATCGGAGTTATCATGGGTGAATTTTTAGTTTCAAAAGAAGGTATAGGTTATTTAATTATGTATGGTTCGCAAGTATTTAATTTAGATTTAGTAATTACTGGAACAATAATATTATGCTTAGTTGCTATTTTAATGTATAATATTGTTTTATTATTTGAAAAAAAATTTATTAAAAACTAAATATTTAATCTGTAAAATTGTCTTTTGACAATTTTTCTTGTTTATGATATTATTAAAATGGTGATAATATGGAGAGTAACGATGTTAAATTTAAATTAATTCCATTAACAAAAGAAGAATATATTTCATTGAAAAAAGAAGCTTATAAATTAGTAGATAAGTTTAGAGAGTATTCATTAAAAGAAAAGTATAATTTTTTAAAGTCATTAAAATTTAAAGATTCTACTTCATATAAAATATTTTTTTCAACACTAATTTTACCTAATGATGCAGAAATATTAAAAGAAAAAGATAAAATAA
>DVJX01000029.1 GCA_018716405.1 Candidatus Faecisoma merdavium
CCATAATCATGGTCGCACCAACTTTTCTTACTTTATTAATCCATTTGAAGTCCATACGATTAACGCTTAAAATTCTCGCTTAAGCCATTCATTCGATAATTTACTCGCTAATCAACCAAAACTACCTACATATTCCTTAAAACAAGCTGTGATAGTGGCTACTTAATCGTATCTATATACAACTGAATAATTCATACATTTCCCCTTGAGTCCTTTCTGATACTTTTTAGAAATAAACCTCTTCAACATTGTTATCATACGTTAATAATCTCAAATTTGCAAAATAAGCAGAACTACTAGATATTATCATTCCATTAAGCTCAAATTTCCAACCTTTTCCAAACCTCCGTATGAGCATATCTTCTTTCAGATTTTACTTTTTCTCTTGCTGTTAGTATGTGTTGCTCATCCAGCAGCAAATCTTCTTCCATCTTTTCAAAAATGGCATCTTTTATAAATTCAGATAAATTCAAACAATTGTCATTGACGTAATCTTCAATTAATTTTGCTTCTTCCTCACTGACATTCAAAGAAATTGTTCGCATCTTAAGTGTCTCCTCGTTCTTTGTGTAGAAAAATTATAGCATACAAAGTTTTTCACTGAACATTACCTTGAAAGTATATTACCACATTCGCATAAAAAATACTGATGTAAAATTTTCGGTTGGATTTACAGCAGATTGAGATATACTTAAACTTAGAAGGAGGCTGATTGATATGCCTAATATTAAACCAATTTCTGACTTATGGAATTACAATAATGTATTAAATGATGTAACAGTAGGTACTCCCGTTTTTCTGACCAAGAATGGACGAGGCAAATATGCCATTTTAGACATGAAGAATTTTGAAAAAACACAAGCGACCATTCGACTGATGAGCGAACTTGCAAAAGGACGAAAAGCTGTGGAGGAGACACTCGGCATTACTCATGAATAAGAGATATTTATCTAAAGAAAACAAATTGATTTAGCTGAAATAAAAGTATATATCTCAGAGTAATTAAAAAACCCCTCTGTTGCTCTGAATACAGTAATACGTATTACAAAAAAATAACATAAACGCTATCCTTTTTTCGATTGAATAACGTTCAGGTTTCTATTTAGTGCACGAAAAAATATATCACATACTAATGCTGGCAATTATTACCAAAAGTTTATTTGCGACTATACTCTTTTTTTTCCTTACCTTTAAACGAATTTTCTTGATAATTTGAATCAAATATTGTTGCATTATCAACTTCTTGCATCATTTGTAACGCATGTGACATATAAGCTATGTATAATGGTATAAAGATAGATACAATTACTGTAATTATGTTTGATAAATTCTCTTTTATTAACAAATACCGATAACTAAAATAAATAAAAGCAACAATCATTATTATCCCCAAAAACAATCCCGCTTTACATTTGTCCATCAATTTCTGTGCAACAAAGGCTTTATTAAGTAACTGAATATTTTGATTTAATAGTGCTTTTTGTCCATCACTACACTTTATGTACTGTAATTTTCGTTCTGCCTCCAACTCGTTTGATTTTTTTAAATTACAATAAATTTTATTTTTGTTTATCATCTTAATCACCTCTCGATTTTTATATTATCACTATACCACGATAACTTTTCCAACAAAGAAAGAAATAAAATATTTTCATTTAATCTATTTTTTAATAAATGCTATAACTAATCCTATGATATAATATTTATTGAAAAATGATTTGGAGGTGTTCGAATGGAATTATATGATGAAATGATTAAGCAAATTGTTAAAGCTCGAGATAATGATTCACTAATTCTCTTCATTGGAGCTGGAATCTCTGCAAATTCTAATCTACCAACATGGTCAAAACTTATTGAAGAATTGAAAAAAGATTTAGGATTAAGTGACAATGATAATTTGGATTATCTTAAAATAGCACAAATTTATTATGATACATTTGGTCAACAAGCATATTTACAAAAAATTGAAGAATTATTCAAAATTTTTCCTACTCCTAAACCCACTAATATTCATGATTTAATTCTCAAAATCGCTCCAAAACACATTATCACTACGAATTATGATAGTTTAATGGAACAAGCAGCACGTAAAAAAGGACTAAGTTACAACGTTTTAGCTAAAGATACCGATATTCCATATGTTAGCAGCAACAGATATATCATAAAGATGCATGGGGATTTACAAAATAAAAATATAGTTCTAAAGGAAAGTGATTATCAAGATTACGAACAAAATTTTCCAATGATTTCAACTTTAATAAAATCACTTATTATGAACAGTACTATCTTATTTATCGGGTATTCTCTAAATGACAGCACTTTCAATGCGATTTATAGAATGATTTCAAATAGTTTAGCAAGTCATGCAAGACATTCATATTTCTATACACCAGAATATCAAAAAGATTTATTAGTTACATATTATAAAAATAAAGGGATACATGTCATCTCAAACGGACATATAGATGATCATTCACATCTTGGAGAAAACACTGAGTCTTTTTTAAATGATATTATTAATCCTAACATACCTCTAGAGGAAAAAATATGGAACAAACTTAAACATTTAGATAAACTTGCCTTTATAGATAGCATTTTGATTAGAGATAGTATCCATAATAATTTAAATAAACCTATTAGACTTCAATTGAATAATCAAATAATTTGGTCACATGAAGAAGACAAAATCGAATTATCTGATAATGGCAAACTAGCAAGACTGCTTATTAACAAAACAAATATTTCCCATTTTTTAGGAAATGACATTAATAATTCTGACCAAATAAACCCTAATAACATACTTCAAAAGGGATATGATTTTTATAAGGAATACAGATTCAAAGAGGCTTTAATAGAATTCAATTATGCATCAAATCAAGCTATTAATGAAGAAGACTATTTGACCTATTTAATTGCAGAATTAAATAAAAATATTGTTTCACAGTTAGAATCTCCTTTTTCTTACTTAGAAAACCCAATAAAGCACTTTAAACACACAAAAAACCTTAACGAAATTGTTACTACATTAGCTCAATCTGCAGATAAAGATATTGCGAAAATAGCTACTTTTTTTAAGAACTATATTATCGATGAAAACTATCTATATAACAAATACTATCAATTCGATCGTTTTTTGAATAAATTAAAACATGAACAAAAAATACATAAAAATGCCTCTGGTTTTTCGTATAATCACAATTTGGACGAATTGAATTTGGTATTCAATACAATTACTAATTTTATTGATTCAAATTGTTTGTGTATTCATTATTATGGAATCTACAAACAGATTATCAATATATACTTTGAATGTATGTTAATTGCGTATAATAATTATTTAATCCAAAAAGAACATGACAAAAATTTCTACCATAACAGCAATTCAATTACTCAGATAAGCTCGATGATAAAAAGTTTTAACTTAGACAAAATTAAACTTATATTATTTTCATTTAAATATAGTACTCTTAAAGATTTATTCCAACAACATAAAATTAAAAGACTAGAATGCGATTCAGAAATTGTACCATATATTATTAATGAGTGCATAAGTATCTGTCAAAACGAAAAAAACTTAAATTTACATTTAGATAGATTAAAAACCCTTATCCTCTTTTTAACTAAGTGTGAATTGAAACAAGAAAATTTTGAAATACTATTTAATCTTATAAAAAAAATAAATATTTCTGATATCACAACAATGGATTGTTATATTCCTTTATTAAGATACTACAATAAATACATCACTGAATTTAGTTTTTCATTAAAAGAACAACTATTCAGTTTTATCCAAGAACAGATAGATTATATTGTGTTCACAGATATACATTATAAACAATCTATATTTACAACATATACACAAATTTTAAACAATTTAAAGGAAATAGACACACACAATCTATGTACAATTAGAGTAGATAGCATTTATGAAAAACTATATATCGCAGAAAAAGCTGATAATATAGATAATATAATAGAAACGATTAAATTTTATAAGGAGTATATTTTTAATTTCTATCCATTTTTAGATGATGAAGAAAAAAATATCATCAATCATTTGCTAAAAAAATATGAGAATAATAAGCTTGAAGACTTGGATATCGATTTTATCTTTAATGCGATTATTGACAATATTTACCCATTTACTAATAAGAGAAAAGAAATTATAAACTATTTCACCATTAGACTAGGAGAAAAGACAAATTCTTCTGTGCAAATTTTCCCTAACCCCAAAAATACAGAATTAGGTTATCTGGGTGAATTAATCAATTGTAACTACCTGTCATTGGACGATGTAAAAATTTTGTTAACAGACTCATTGAAAGGAATACATCCGCTATTTGATTGGGAATTTTTCAATGAGAAATCAGATGATACAGTCCAACAGCTATTAAGACAATTTACATTAGATAGTGTATTGAATAGTTTTTGTAAATCTAATGAAGATAAGCAGTTAGTATATAATTGGCTTGCTAAAAAGTATAAAGAAGATAACGAATGGTATATTGATGTAAGGTAAAATGGCC
>DVJX01000030.1 GCA_018716405.1 Candidatus Faecisoma merdavium
TCCTTCTTGGAAATAAATCTCTCGGTGAAATAAAATCTTCAAGGTCCATTCTAACTCCAATAACTAAAGTTCTTGTCCTACTTGAATTAGAACCATAATCTTTAAAATTCATAACGCGACTCATAATAACATAGTCATTACCCAAATTATCATTTATTGCTTCTTCTATAGATTTAACATTTTCATCTATATCAATACAAGCCGTTTTTAAAAAAGCGGCAACATTTTCAAAAACAAATATTTTGGGTTTTATTTTCTTTATAATTTTAATTGATTCAATTACTAAAGAATTTCTATTTATTTCGTTGTTTTTCTTTAAATTAGCAACCGACATACCTTGACATGGTGGTGTTGCAATAACTACATCTATATTATCTACATTTTCTTTTTGATTCCAAAATTTTATTTCATTAAACAACTTATTTTTAGTTTCGTCTAAAGTTATATCTCCACATATATAACCAGTTTCATACTTACACTTGTGATTAACTTTTTGAATATTTAATCTTCTTTCTATAAGTTCATTAGTAGCAACACACTCAAAATCTTCCATTTTAAATCCATAGCATCCAATACCAGCACTACTAAACAAACTAATATAAGTATACTTTTTATTTTTCATGTGTTCTACCTCCTATAACAATTATAACATTTTTATTTTATCTTGAGAAGGATTAGATTAAAATTTACACAAAAAAATAAAAATTTTTATACTTATATATATAATTTATTATATATATAAATATAACTTAGCACTATTTAAAAATAAGTGCTAAAAACTATTGACTTTATATCTATAAGCCTATAAAATGGCAGTAGTTATAGATTTGACTTTACGGGGAGGTTATATTATGTTTTTAAATTATATGGAAGAAAAAAACTTAAATCGTTTAGCATTGGTTGGAACAAATTCTCAAGGTAAATCATATATGATTGCACAAGAATTTAAAGGTGCAAAAGGTAAAAAGGCCATTTTGGTTACAAATGAAGTAAAAGCAGATGAAAACTTAAAAAATTCGACAGATACATCTACTTTAATTACATGGTTGAATTCATTACTTGATAATACAAATGCAAAAAAAGCATTACAAGATGAAATTGATAAAGTTGATTTAAGTTCAATTAATGATAATAGTTTTTTAAATGTATCATTAAACAATAATTTAGAATCCTATAAAGGAATAATTAGTGCAAACATAGAAACTGACTCTAACCAATGGAGAAAGCCTGGATCAGGTGAAAAGTTCTTAGGACAGTTGTTATTGATTTCAAAAATATTAGAAGATAATAAAGATGATACATATGAATATTTAGTTATTGATGAACCAGAACAACACTTGCATCCCTCTTTATACATAAAAGTGGCGAAAATATTGAATAAAATTTCAAAGCAAGGCATCAAAGTTATTATTGCGACACATTCACCAATTATTACACAATATTTTATTGATGATACAATTGAAATATGTAAAGTAGTAAACGGAACTTGCAATTTTTTACCATCTTTTAATGAACTAATACAATTATCACAAGACTTTGATTGTTATAAAAATGAAAGTTTAAAATTGAAAGATTATAAAGCAATAGAAGGAAAGTTTGAATTGTATTTTAAAAACTTTGTTTTTCCAATACTTTTAAAATCACTTTTTTGTAATTATATGATTCTAGGAGAAGGAGCAATAGAAAGAAAAATTTTTGAATTATACTTGCTAAAATATGGTTCAAACTTTGAAAAAAATGATATTGACTATGCAATAGTTGATGGTAAAATTTTCTTCCCAATTGTAATAAGTGCTTTAAAGAAATTGGGCATCAAAATATTGACTTTATATGATTTAGATGCAGAAAATCAGTCAGAACATTCATATTTAAATAAAACCATTGAAGATTTATCAGATAAAGTAATAAGTTTTAAACCTAAAATCGAAAATTATTTAAATATTACAAAAGAAATGTGCAATGATAAATTTAGAGGCCTTGTTATTTTAATGAGCGAATTTTATTTAGATGATAACGATAAATTAATAGAACTTTTAAATTATATAAATCAGAAATTAGAAGAACTTAAGCAATAAATATTTTAAATTTTATAAAAATATGATATTATTATTTTACAATTAGTTGTTTATCAACTTTCTATAGGAGTTTTGAATATCCTTTATTATCGCTCCATTTGAATACAACTTACGGACTATAATGGTTCGTAAGTTTTTATTTTATATAAAACTTTAATGTTCTCTTTCTAGAAAGGAGGACATTTTTTTATGCTTGAATTTAAAGTTATAGAAGACCTTAAACCTAATCCCAAAATAATAGAACTTATTAAAAACTACACTTGCAAAACTAAAAAAGGAAAAATTAAAGTTCTTCTACATACTAATTTACAAATTATTGAACCAACTGAATATCTAATTATCCATCCTATTACTCTTACTATACTTGAATACAAAGTAAATGAAATTATTAATAAACCATTTTACATTAAAGAACATAAATCAAAATATAACTTAAAAGAAATAGAAAATATTATAAAAAAATACAAATATTAAATTTTTTTAGAAAATACACTTCGTAAAAGTGCCTTTTAGTGAGGAAATATATGAGAGGATTATTTTTTTTCAAATTTAGTCTGCTTTTTTGTGTTTTAGTTAGGAAACATATGAGAAGGTTAATTTTTTCAAAATTTGGGTTGCTATTTTAACCTTAAGTTAGGAAACAAGTGAGAAGAATATTAATCCTTCTCAAAAATAAAGAAA
>DVJX01000031.1 GCA_018716405.1 Candidatus Faecisoma merdavium
TTTTCTCTTTCATACAACATTGTATTATAAATAAATCTAGTACATCCTAAAGTTTTATTTATTAAGTGTTGTTGTATTTTATTTGGATATAATCTAAATTTATAGGCTTTATATATTTTCATTTTATCACCACCTTGATAAAATTTTATCACACGTACATATGTTTGTCAATATATATATTTTAAAAATTACAAAGCACTTTCCTAGTATATAAAAAACAATATCAAATCTATAGAATTGATACTGTTTTCATTTTTTTATAATTAAAAATTACAACATATTATTCCATTATCTTACAACAACAATAAATTTTTTGTTGTAATTTATTTAAAAATCCTTGAATTATATTTGCAAAAACTATTGTCATTTTTCAATTCATTGTATATCTCATTTAAATTGAAGTTAGCATCAAATGAAGAATTAACTTTAACAGTATTTTCACAAATCAAACCAAAATAAAGTTTTCTTTGATATACAACATAAGTTGGTCCACTCTGGCCACCATCGTCATAAGAAATTACTTTTAATATTTCATTATTATTGTTTAAAGTTTCCTTATAAGTCTTTTCAGTTACTATTGAAGAATCGATAAACCAATGAAAACATATTAATAATAACATTAGAATAATTATTATATAAAACAATATACTTATTATCTTATTATATAACTTAAGTGATTTATCTCTTTTAAAAACTATATATGATGAAACAAGAAGAAAACAAATGCAAATAATGAAATTAATAAAACTAATATCAAAATATATATTAAATTTACAGCTTACATATAAAATTAAAATAAAAACTATCTCTAGCATCATATATAATTCTCCTCAAAACTAATTTTACCTATTTAAAAACATAACAAATTTCTTTAATCGTTTTTTATACAAAGCTCCAACTTTTTTAGTTAACTTTGAAATTTTAAAAATTCATAAATAATTACCAATCAGATTGTTATATTTATTATAATCGAATTATATCATACTTTCATTTTTTTGTATAGTTATTATTGTTTCGCTATCTAAATAATTTATTTTGACAATCATATTAATTTATGATACAATGTATTTGTCAAGGAAACTTGCATATAATAAAAAAAGGGAATACTTAACTTTTCCATGTTGAGTACTCACCAATTGTTTTTTGGGTTTGTACTTAATCTGTTAGATTGAGTACTATTTTTTTATACATAATATCAATAAAGATATTGCTAATAAAATGATAATTAATATTAGATATGAGATTAATAAATCTTTTTTCATCATAATTATCAAGCCTCCTTCTTGTAGAATTTGGCAAGTACTCAACAGTTAATATTCCCTATATACAATTATACTATAAATTAACTTATATACAAACAATTTTGTTAATTTTTAAGTAATTTATTTTGACAATCATGTTAATTTATGATACAATGTATCTGTCAAGGAAACTTGCATATAATAAAAAGGAAACATTCAGTTTTCTCATGTTGAATGTCTACCTTTATTTTAGGTGAGACACTTATTCAAATGCGAATGAGTGTCATTTTTTTATTACTATTATCATTACGATAAGAAGTGATAAAATGATAATAATGCTCCTTAAAATTTTTATAACAAAAATTCTTTTTGACATTTTATCAAATCTTTTGTTTTAATTCATATAAAAAATTAATAGCTTCAAGAGGTGTCATTTCTAAAGGGTTTATTTTTTTAAGTTCTTTTTCTATTTCTGATTCTTCTTTTATTAAATCATCTAATGGTAAAGCTTCTTGAATAATTACATCTCTTTTTTTCTCTTTGTTTTCATAAACATTTAATATTTGATTAGCTCTTTTAATTAATGAATCAGGTAAATTGGCTAATTTAGCAACATGGATACCATAACTTTTATCAATACTACCATTTTTTATTTTATGTAAAAATGTGATATTTCCATCATCTTCAACTGCTGATACATGAATATTTTTAAGATTTTTTAAATTATTTTCTAAATCTGTTAGTTCATGATAATGAGTTGAAAATAATGTTTTACATTTAATATTATCGTGAATATATTCAATGATTGATTGTGCTAAAGCCATACCATCAAAAGTAGCTGTTCCCCTACCCAATTCATCAAATAATACTAATGAATTAGATGTGGCATTACTAATAGCATTATTAGCTTCATTCATTTCAACCATAAAAGTTGATTCACCACTAACTAGATCATCAGAAGCTCCAATACGCGTGAATATCGCATCAAATATTGGTAATGTAGCTTCGCTAGCAGGAACAAAGCATCCTATTTGAGCCATTATAACTGTAATTGCTAATTGACGCATATAAGTTGATTTACCAGCCATATTAGGTCCTGTGATCAATAAAATATTAGTATTAGAATCCATAATAATATCATTTGGAACGTATTCAGAGTCAATTACTTGTTCAACTACTGGATGTCTATCATCGATTAATTTAATAACTCTTTCATTAACTAATTTAGGTCTTACATAGTTATTACTAGATGAAACATTGGCAAATGCTTGTAGACAATCTATTTCACTAATTACTTTAGAAATACTTTGTAATCTTGGAATATATTCTTTAACTTTATCTCTTATTTCAACAAATAGTTGATATTCTAAATCAATAATCTTTTCTTCAGCATTTAATATTAAGTTTTCTTTTTCCTTTAAAATAGGACTTATATATCTTTCACAATTAGATAAAGTTTGTTT
>DVJX01000032.1 GCA_018716405.1 Candidatus Faecisoma merdavium
ACTAATCCATCTAATACAACATTTATTTCATCTTCTCTAAAATTTTCTTTTCTTATAGTTAACATATTTATCACCTCATAAAGAGTATTGCCAAAAACAAAAGAGCGTAGACTTTGTCTACGCTCTGAAAGCTAGTCAACTTGACTAGCTTTTATTTCATAATAATTTACAGTTTATCTTATTTTTTAGTATAAAAAAAGTCCTCATTTAAATAAAATGCATTATTAAAGTTATAAATATACCCCGTCGGTTTTTACGACACTTGTAAAAAATAAGAGCATAGCTCATATCCTTTTGCTTTGCAATATATTAATAATATAAACTATAAAATAGCAACTACTTTGATGTGAAGAATATCTAAGTAATTGCTATTTTTAAATTAATACTAATTTTTAATTTAGTTAGTTGTATTCTTGTTATTAAATTTTTCTTGTATATACTTACTACTAACTTGAATACTCTTAATAGGATCATTATCTATCCAGTTTTGATGAGTTTCTAGTACAATACCTTCTACCCCGTTTTTTATAGCAATTGATGATAATGTATCTAGATCAATATTTCCATGACCTAACTCAGTTGCATCTTCTTTTAGTATCGGTGTCATATAAGGACCTGATTGTGTACAACCACGGTCATTTATATGCCATAATTTCATTCTACTTCCTAGTTTCTCCATTAAAGCTTGAACATTAGCACCACCGTCTATCATCCAATAGCTATCAAATTCGAAATTTACGTATTTAGGATCTGTATTTTCAATTATAATATCGTAAGCTGTCTTTTCAGATGTAACTTTTTGTAGCTCACAATTATGATTATGATATAAAAGACGTATTCCTTCTTCTGAAAGAGCTTTTCCAACCTTATTTAGACGTTGAGCAAGTTCCTTTACATCGTTTAAATTACTATAATCAAATTTGTACATACCCGTAATAACTATAGTATCTGTCCCAAATTTTTTTGCTCTATTTGCTATTGATTTTGGATTATTTTCAATACTTACTAAATCACTATGTAGACTTATTACATTTAGACCACTTTCTTTAATTAATTTTGACCAATCAAGTTTGTCTGCATTGCCAATAGACATTCCCGAGAATTTTGTCATAAGTTTTACTAGCATAGAAGATTTTTGACTCATAAAATCATTTAATTCGATAGAATCATAACCAGCATTTTTTATATTAAGTAATGTTTGTAAAGCATTTTCATAATTATTACACATTGTTCCTAACATAATCTGTTGAACACCAGTTTTGATGTATTTAGAATTATTATTATTTTCTAAAACATTATTTTGTTCTGATATTTGCTCTACGTTGTGTGATTTTACAATTTTATTAATTCGAGCATTCTCTTTGATTCCATAACCAACAACAAATATGGCTATAACTAATATACATGTAAAAACTATTGTTAGTATTTTTTTTATCTTTTTTTTCATTTTTAACTCCTTTTTATTGACTTAGTTGTTGTATATTTTATAATTATATCAACAACTATAATTATATAGACAACTGTTAATTTTACAACCGACAGATGTTTTGAAAATGTTGAATTTAATGGGGGAAGTTATGTCAGAAAAAAAACATTCAAATCAAAGAGTTATGTTGACAAAACAATTGATTCGTGGGGCTTTATTGAAAATGTTAAAAACATGTAATATTAATAAAATATCAATACTAAAATTATGTCAAATTGCAGGAATTAATCGTACTACATTTTACAATCATTACGGAAGTCAATATGATGTATTAAATGAAATTGCTGATATATATATACAAAGTACTTCATTTACTGTTATCAATGACCTTTCAATGGGCAAAAGTATTGATGAATCTCTTACTCATGTTTTACAATATATAAAAGATAATCTTGAGTTTGTAAAACTTATAATATCTCAAGATAATTACGACCTTATTGCAAATATAAAAACATCACTACCAAAATTTGATAATATGGTTATAAAACAATTACCAGAAAATATGGATTTTGAAGAAAAAAAGGCAATTGCTTCTTATGTTCAATATGGAACAATAAGACTTCTTAAAGAATGGATTCTATCAGATTGTGTGAAATCACCAGAAGAAGAAGCAAAGTTAATCATATATATAGCTGGAAGAACAATCAGTAATTGCAAATAAAATTGAGATATGTTTTATGATTTTATAACTTATTTTAGCAACCAAAAGTAGGGTAATATATACACTATCTTTTGGTTTGCATTATATTAAAATTTAGTTTTTTCTTTATCTATAAAAAATAGTTGGTTTTTTTCTTTTGGGCTGATCAAGTCTTTTTTTCATATATCCAATACTCATTGGACATATTAGTTCAAAGTTTTCTGGTATATTATATTTTTGCTTGAATTCATCTGTGTTTAACATATACTCAGCAAATCCTATCCAACAAGTTCCAATTCCCATCTCATGAGCTGCTAACATAATATTTCCAGCTGCTAAAGAACAATCATAAGTTCTCCAATGAGAATTTTTATCTCCATATATAATAAGTAAAGTATTAGCATGATTAAATACACTATATTTTGGATTTTCTAGCCAACTTTTGTATTGTATTAAATAAGGAAAGTTGTCCATATTTTCTAGCAAATGTGCTTTGATTTTTTCAGACCATTGATTTATTTCTTCCTTATTATTTAAAACAACAAATCCCCATGGCTCCATACCTGAACCAGTAGATGCCATTGTTCCTAATTCTATAAGTTTATCCATATCCTCATTTGATATGCACTTATCTTCATATGTTCTTACACTTCTTTTAGTTTTAATACATTCAAAAATATCCATAATTATTCCCCTTCTATATTGTTGATTTGATTATCTAAATGGTCATTATATTTGACCATAAAATCACATATTATATCAATCTCTTTTTTAGAAAACTGCTTAAAGAATTCACTATCTCGCTTTAACCATAAATCGTGACCTTTTTTATGCTCCTCATATATGGCATTTCCTTTATCAGTTAATTTAAAGAAAATCTTCTGTTTATTGTCAGTAATCCTATAAGACTCAATTAAGTTTTTTGAAATAAGTCTTTTTGTTATTTTACTAACTGCACCCTTTGTTATATTTAAATGTTTAGAAATGTTTGTTACATTAGCTTCTTGCAAATCCTCAATAGCTTCTACTGTATGAATTTCTGAATAACCATAATCATAGGCACTATTTTCTTCTATAAGCTTTGTCAAAATATCTTGTTTTTCTAAGTATTCTTTAAAAAGCATTAAAATATATTCCAAATTTACTCCCTCCTTATTTCCTCGTTAATAAGTATATTTATTTCTTGTTTCCATGTCAACTAGTTTTAATAATATAAAAAAAGTAGGATCTATGCTCCTACCCTTCTGGTTCGTAATATATTAATAATGTAAACTAACAGTATATCTATTAATAAATATATGATATAATAAAATTCTAAATAAAAATTGAATATATTCTTTGAGTGCATTCATACTAAACTTATCAAAAGACAATCACCTACTTTCTAGTGAAAGGAGGTGGAAAGTATGGAAATTGCAACAATATATTACATAGTAAAATTTTTACTTGATTTATATAAAGCAAAAAAGCACTCAAACACGACTAAGAGTACTTTTAGCTTTAAGCTAGAGACTTCTAAATTTAATTTAGAAATCAATAGCAAAAAATATTAGATTATTAATATAA
>DVJX01000033.1 GCA_018716405.1 Candidatus Faecisoma merdavium
TGATGCAGAATTATTTAATTATAATAATAAAGATATTAAAATACCAAATGAAGCAAAGGCTAATGAAATATTAGCTGAATTAAGTAATTCATTTAAAATAATTAGTGTTGATAAGAAAAACAAAAATAAAAAATCTAATCCACCATTTATAACTAGTACTTTACAAAGATTAGCTTCAACAAAATTAGGATTTAACGCTAAAAAAACAATGTCTTTAGCGCAAAAATTATATGAAGGAATTGAACTTAAAGATGAGACTGTAGGTTTAATTTCTTATATGAGAACAGATTCAGTAAGATTATCCGATGAATTTATTAAATCAACATATGCTTATATTAAAGATAAATATGGTGAGGATTATATTGGATACGTAAAAGTAAGTAAAAATAAAGAAAATGTTCAAGATGCTCATGAAGCAATTAGACCAACTAGTATAAATCGTACACCAGAGTTAGTAAAACCTTATTTATCTAATGATGAATATAAATTATATAAAATGATTTATTATCGTGCTTTAGCTAGTTTGATGAAAGATGCTACTACTAATAATACAACAGTCATTTTAGATAATAATAATTATCAATTTAAAGCGACTGGTCAAGTTATTACTTTTGATGGTTATTTAAAAGTTTATAGTGAATATGAAGATACAAAAGATAAAACTTTACCTCCTTTAGAAACTTATAATTCTAATGTGATTGTATCTAATGATATTACTAAAGAACAACATTTTACTAAACCACCAAGTAGATATACTGAAGCTAAACTTATTGAAGAGATGGAAAAATTAGGAATTGGAAGACCAAGTACTTATGCTACAACAGTAGAAACTTTAAAACAACGAAATTATGTTAAAATTGAAGATAAAAAATTTATTCCAACCGATATTGGAATTGAAATTACAGATAAACTACAAGAATGTTTTAGTCATTTAATCAATATTGAATATACTGCTAATATGGAAAATGATTTAGATAAAATAGCAGAAGGAAAAGAAAATTATGTTAAAACATTAAAAGATTTTTACAATGAGTTTGAACCAGCTTTAAAAGAAGCTTTCGATAAATTACCTAAAAAAGAAGCTACCAAAACAGGAGAAATTTGTCCAGAATGCGGTAGTGAATTAGTTATAAGAAAAGGTAAATATGGAGAATTTACAGCATGTAGTAATTTTCCAACTTGTAAATATATAAAACAAGAAGAAAAGAAAATTACAGAAATAATTGATTGCCCAAATTGCGATGGAAAAATTATTGAAAAAAGAAGTAAAAAAGGTAAAATTTTTTATGGCTGTAATAATTATCCAAAATGTAAAACAGCTTATTGGGATATGCCAATAGATGAAAAATGCCCAAAATGTAATAGTGTATTAACTGTTAAGGGCAAAAAAGTTAAATGCTCTAGTTGTGATTATATTAAAGAAGATTAAGTCTTCTTTTTTTCTTGACTATAGTTTCTTTTTTTTGTATACTTAACTTGGTGATGTTATGCAACGATCATTAAGTTTAGTTTTAGATCCTGAATTTAGATTATGTTTAAACTTAAAAAAAGATGAAGCTGATGAGATAGATGATTTTACAACTAAAAATTTTGAAAGTTCTTTAGATATTAGAAAATGTTTTGACAAACAAATAAAACAATTTTTAGAAGAAAATAAAAGATATATTTATGAAGTAGAACATCGAAGCGGGAAAAAGTTTAGAGGAAGAATTGTCGTTTTAGAAGCAACTAATAAAAATGATTCTTTAATACTAATAGAAAAAAGAGTATTATATAAAAAACATAAAAGTGCTTTTAAAGAAATGGTAAAAGATAAAAAAACTATGTTAAAATTTTTAGAGTTTGAAAATATTGGCGCTATTCAATATGGTTATAGAAGATTAATTTCTCAATTTTTAAGACAACAAATTACTTATTTGGATTATAATAGTAAAAGTAAAGTTAATTTTATAACAAAAGAACTTAAGCAAAAAAACTTTTATGATATTTTAAGGATCATTGTTAAAGCTTATGAATTTGAAAGAAAAAAAAGAAATCTTCCGACGATTGAAGAAATTTATGAAAGAAGTAAAAAATCTAAAGACTCTAATCATCAAAGCGATATAGATCCAAATGAAGATGTAGAACCTTCATCAGCTCCTAATTATAACAAAAGTCAAATTGAGATAAATGGTGAAATATATACAAGAGTAGATGGAGTCTTAACTCATATTTCTGATCTATCTGAATTAGAAGAAATTAAAAAATTATTTAACGCTGGATTAACCGATTATTGTCCGGATGGAATTGAGAAAAAGCATGGTAGAACTAGATAAATTTTTAAATTACTTAAAAGATAAAGATTATTCTTTAAATACTATTAATGCTTACAGAAAAGACTTAACTATATTTTTAAAATTTTCTAACAACAAAATAAATGTTGATTATAATTTTTTAAGAACATATTTACAATTTTTATATAATAAAAAATATTCAAATAAAAGTATTTCAAGAAATATAAGTAGTTTAAAAAGTTTTTATAAATATTTAGTTAAGTTTGATATCATAAAAGATAATCCTTGTTTATTTATTAATTTTCCAAAAACGGAAAAAAAACTACCTAATTTTATTAATTATAATGATTTAGAGGCTCTTTTTAAAGTTCCTGATAAAAATGATACATTAGGATTAAGAAATTTACTTATCTTAGAGCTTTTGTATTCTTGTGGTATGCGTGTTAGTGAACTTGTGAATATTAAATTAAGCGATATTGACTTTAATAATAATAGAATTTATATATTAGGAAAAGGTAAAAAAGAAAGATATGTTTTATATGGCGAGGTTTGTGCAAATTTATTAAATGAATATTTAATTAATAGTAGACCAGTTTTGAACAAAAATAGTGAGTATTTATTATTAAATAAATTTGGTAATAAAATAACTGATCGTAGTATTAGAATGATTATAGATGATATAGTAAAAAAAAGTTGTCTAAAATTAAATATATCACCACATACTTTAAGACATACTTTTGCAACTCATTTATTAAATGAAGGTGCAGATTTAAAAATTGTACAAGAATTGTTAGGGCATGAAAATATATCGACTACCGGTATTTATACACATGTGTCTAATGAACATTTAAGAAAAGTTTATTTAGAAGCTCATCCAAGAGCTAGGAGGTAATTATGGCAAAATTATATTTTAAATATGGAGCGATGACAGCAGGAAAAACAATAGATGTTATAACTACTGCATATAAATACAATTCATGGGATATGCATGCAATAATCGTTAAACCTAAAATAGATACTAAAGCTAATGATTATGTTGCTTCAAGAATAGGGCTTTATAAAAGAGCAAATTTAGTTTTAGCTGAAGATGATAGTATTATTGAAAAAATAAAAAAATATGAAAATTTAAGATGCATTGTAATTGATGAAGCACAGTTTTTAACCGAAAGACAAGTATATGAGTTAGTTATAATAACTAAGCAATTAGATGTACCTGTTATTTGTTTCGGCTTGAAAGTTGATTTTCAAGGTAAATTATTTAAAGGAAGCGATGCTTTATTAAGATATGCAGATTCTTTAGAAGAATTAACTGCTATATGTAATTGTGGTAAGAAAGCTAGATTCAATGCTAGAAAAATAGACAATGAATACACCTTTGATGGAGAACAAGTATTAATAGGGGCAGATGAATCTTACGAACCCTTATGTGAAAAGTGTTTCTTAGAAAAAGTTTTAATTCCACATTCTAAAGAGTTTCAAAAAATATTGACAAAAGAATAAAATTTTATTCTTTTTTTGTTTTAAATATGTTATAATTTTATTGTGTATGATAGGAGGCAAAATATGACACAATATGTTTATTCATTTAGTGAAGGAAACAAAGACATGAGAAATCTATTAGGCGGTAAAGGAGCTAATTTGGCAGAAATGAAAAGCATTGGCCTACCTGTTCCTGATGGGTTTACAGTTACAACAGAAGCTTGTAATAAATATTATGATGATGGAAAGAAAATATCTGATGAAGTTATTGAACAAATCATGACAAAATTAGCTAATTTAGAAAAATCTTCAGGTAAAAAAATGGGTGATTTGAATAATCCATTATTAGTTTCAGTTAGAAGTGGTGCTAGAGCCAGTATGCCTGGCATGATGGATACTGTGCTTAATTTAGGTTTAAATGATGAAGTAGCTAAAAACTTTAGTGAAAAAATAAATAACCCTAGATTTGTTTATGATTCATATAGAAGATTTATTCAAATGTTTGCAGATGTTGTAAAAGGTTATCCAAAATCTAGTTTTGAAAGAGTTTTAGATGAATTTAAAGAAAGTAAAGGTGCTTCATATGATACAGATTTAAATGCTCTTGATATGAAAGAAATAACTAATAAATTTAAAGAAATTTACAAAAATTTAGCAGGTGAAGAATTCCCACAAGATCCTAAAGTTCAATTAATTGAAGCAGTTACTGCTGTATTTAGATCTTGGAATAATGAAAGAGCTATAATTTATAGACGAATGAATGATATTCCAAGTAGTTGGGGAACAGCTGTTAATGTTCAAGAAATGGTTTATGGTAATAGTGGTGATAATTCAGGTACTGGTGTTGCATTCACAAGAAATCCAGCTACTGGTGAAAATAAGTTATATGGCGAATATTTAATAAATGCACAAGGAGAAGATGTTGTTGCAGGTATTAGAACACCACAACCAATTTCTACTTTAGAAACAGTTATGCCAGATGTTTACAAACAATTTAGTGAAATTGCTAAAAAATTAGAAAATCACTATAAAGATATGCAAGATATGGAATTTACTATTGAAAATGGCAAATTATTTATGTTACAAACAAGAAATGGCAAAAGAACAGCTCAAGCTGCTTTAAAAGTTGCTGTTGATTTAGTAAATGAAGGAATGATTACTCCAAAAGAAGCGTTATTAAAAGTTGAACCAAAACAATTAGATCAATTATTACATCCTATGTTTGATAATGATACTTTAAAAAAAGCAAAAGTTATTGCTAAAGGATTAGCAGCGTCACCTGGAGCTGGTGCTGGTAGAATTTACTTTACTGCAAGTGATGTAAGTGAAGCTAAAAAACGTGGTGAAGAAACTTTATTAGTAAGATTAGAAACTTCACCTGAAGATATTCAAGGTATGAATGATGCTAATGGTATTTTAACTATTAGAGGTGGAATGACTTCACACGCTGCTGTTGTTGCTCGTGGTATGGGTAGATGTTGTGTTTCCGGATGTGGTGAATTAACAATTGACGAAGAAAGTAAAACTTTAAAAACAAAAGATGGTCTAGTATTTAAAGAAGGAGATTATTTATCTATTGATGGTTCTACTGGTAATGTTTATGGTGAAAACGTAAAAACGGTAGAAGCTAGTATTAGTGGTGACTTTGAAACATTTATGAAATGGGCAGATGAAACTAGAAAATTAAAAGTTAGAGCTAATGCTGATACACCTAAAGATGCTATTCAAGCAAGAAAATTTGGGGCTGAAGGAATTGGTTTATGTCGTACTGAACACATGTTCTTTGAAACTGATAGAATTTTTAACTTTAGAAGAATGATTTTAGCTGATACTTTAGAACAAAGAGAAGAAGCTTTAGATAAAATTTTACCTTATCAAAGAGGGGATTTTGAAAAATTGTTTGAAGCTATGGAAGGTGATCCTGTTGTGATTAGATATTTAGACCCACCATTACATGAATTTTTGCCTCATACTAAAGAAGAAATGGAACCATTAGCTAAAAGTTTAAATATTACTTTAGAAACTATTCAAAGTAGAATTGATTCATTAAAAGAATTTAACCCAATGATGGGTCATCGTGGTTGTAGGCTAGCTATTACTTATCCAGAAATTGCTAAAATGCAAACTAGAGCGGTAATTGAAGCTGCTATCAATGTAAATAAAAAAGGAATGAACGTAACTCCTGAAATAATGATACCTTTAGTTGGCGATGTTAAAGAATTAGAATATGTTAAAAAAGTAGTTGTTGAAACAGCTGATAAAATATTAAAAGAAAATGATATTACTATGAAATATGAAATTGGTACAATGATTGAAATACCAAGAGCTGCAATAACAGCTGATGAAATTGCTAAAGAAGCTGAATTCTTCAGTTTTGGAACAAATGATTTAACACAAATGACTTATGGTTTTTCAAGAGATGATGCTGGCAAATTCTTAAATGATTACTATGATAAAAAAATATTTGAAAACGATCCATTTGCTAAATTAGATCAAAATGGTGTTGGAAAATTAGTTGAAATGGCTGTTTTAAAAGGTAAGTCAACTAGACCTGATATTCATTTAGGAATATGTGGTGAACACGGAGGAGAACCATCTAGTGTAGAATTCTGTCATAGAGTTGGTTTAAATTATGTATCTTGTTCTCCGTTTAGAGTGCCTATTGCTAGACTTGCTGCAGCTCAAGCTGTTGTTAAAGAAAATTAATTATTAAGACTAAATCAATCTGATTTGGTCTTTTTTGTTGACTATGTAATTTTTTTTTGTTATTATAATTGCATAAGTTTTTTTAATATATTTTAATTGGAATAAATGGGTGCAATATGAGTAAAGAAGCTAAAAGAAATTTTTTAAATAATGGTAAATTAATTGTCGAAAAAAACAATATTGAGAT
>DVJX01000034.1 GCA_018716405.1 Candidatus Faecisoma merdavium
ATGTTTCCTTTATCCAATCTAATAATATTTAATATAGATTTAATAAGTGTTGTTTTACCTGCTCCATTTTCTCCAATAAGACCTATAATTATTCCACTTGGAATATCTAAATTAATCTCTCCTAGAGTAAATTTATCACTATAACTCTTAACTAAATTTCTGATTTCAATAGCATTTTTCATTTATCATCACTCCCATATAACATATCTATCAATTCAACTAAATTTTCTTTACGAATATTATATCTTTCTGCAATATCAATTGCTTTAATAAAATAACTTTCTATTTCTTTTTGTGCTTGTTCCTGTGCTAATTCTTTATTTTTAGGAGCAACAAAAGTACCTTTTCCTTGAATCGAAACGATATAGCCTTCTTGTTCTAATTCATCATAAGCCTTCTTAATAGTCATAATACTTATTTTTATGTCCTGAGCTAAGGAACGAATAGATGGTAAAGCTTCATCAGTTGATAATTCATCATTCATTATTTGATTAATAATTGCATTTTTTATTTGTTCATATATTGGTACTGAACTACTATTGCTAATAATAATTTTCATACTTTCCCTCCTTAACTGTTATATGTATTATATAACACTATATAACATTTGTCAATATATAAAAAAAACTACAACTTTTGTAGTTTCTATACATAACTGATAATATTTAAAATATTCCTTTATTATATTTAAATTGTGCATATAGCATTGTTATAATTCCACTAATCAAACTAAATATTAAAATATAATTTAATTCCTCTAATTTGAAAAATAATTGCAATATTGATGTAACTATCATTCCAATTCCTAGAATAATAGTGCCAATTCCCATTAATTTTCCGTAGTTTTTTACATCTTTTTTACTAACATTTCTTCTATTATACCAATGTATTGAAGATATATTTCCTTTATAATTCATTATTCCTAAAAAAATAAAGATTGCACCTAATATAATAAGTGGTAGATATTCTAATGAATCACTATTAAAAATGGTATTTACATTTAATGTAATTATTATAAACAATGACAAAAGGCAAATAAGGAATATATATTTATTTTCTTTTCTTCGATTTTTTTCCGTTTGATAATTAATAGTATTTTCTAGAATTTCCTCACTTTTATGACATATATTATTTTTATCTATTTTATCTCCTTCCAATAATTCTGCAATAGATATTTCTAAAATTTCGCTTAATGGCTTAAACAATGATAAATCAGGCATATTCCTACCATTTTCCCAGTTACCAATAGTACGATCAGATACTCCTAATTTTTCAGCCAATTCTTGTTGAGTCATATTTTTCTTTTTTCTACATTCAACAATATATTTTCCTATTTTTTCTTGATTCATTTTTTTCTCCTTTCATTTTTATTTTATAATATAAAAATAATTTATTACAGGAAACATATCAAGGGTAAAACAAAATAAGTAATAAATTACTATTTCTTATCAATTTTATTATATCATATTTTACATTATCCATATTTCAGTACTCTTATATTAAATAAAAAAGTGCAATGAAATAAAATTAATTCGTTACACTTCATTTAATAACTCTCATTAACTATAATTTTATAATTATATTTATATTTTCTTCTTTTATATATTTTTTTAGCAAATATATGACCAATTAAATGATTATGATCTTTTTCATTATAAGGATGAGCTTTATCCTGCGATAATAAATTATTTTCAATAGATAAAATAATTTCCCATGAATCATCAAAATATTTTGACATTTCATATTTTCTAAAATATTGTTCTTTAGGATAATTAATATAATCATTTTCATTAACTGCCAAGTGATAAAAAATATAAATAAAACCATTTTCTTTTACAGAAGATAATAATTTTCTCATTTTTCTATCTTTTGGAATGTGTTTGTTTTCAGATAAATGTAATGACTTATAGCAATAAACAAATTCATATTCTCTTTCTATTTTTTGCTCGTAGAAATTTTTTTCAAATAAGACTACATCATCGTTCATTTTAAAATAATCAAGTTTATTTTTTAAACCAACTATTTTGTAATTGCCAATAGTACCACCATTTATAAATTCCTTTATCGTTTCATAACAGTCTACTTTATATCCTTTTCTAACACTATTTAACACATGCTGTCCATCAAAGGCATTAGGTATCAATATTTTTGTTTTTCTTCCATAATAATTTTCAAGATATTTTAATATATATCTAAATCTTTGATAGGGATCACCATAAACACTACCATAATTTTTCTTTCCCATAAACTTCCTCCAATTGCTAGACATCTAAAACCCAAAATTTTAATTGTTGTAATGAGAAAGTAACCTTCAAAAAAAGTTGCAATTTTTTTATCATTTTTAACTTTTTTAATAGATTATTTTAAAATTTATAAAAAAGGACTACATATCAAATCTCGCAAAACCTTATATTTTAAGGGCAAAATTTGACTGTAGTTTTGTGTATAACCAAAGGGTATACCCTGTAACTGGTATCAATCCTACTACAACCATTAAATTTAAACAAGCTTGAAATCCTATTTGAAAAATAATACCAAACGATAAATACTTACCAAATAAATCATTACAATTGCGTGATATTTTAAACCCATTGTAACATATAATAACAAACAAAGTTATTATAATTAAGCAACCTAAAAATCCTAATTCCTCACTTATTATTGAAAATATAAAATCTGTTTGAGGTTCTGGTAAAAAGAAATGTTTTTGTCTTGAGTTACCTATTCCAAATCCAAATAAACCACCTGGGCCTATGGCATATAAACTTTGAATAATTTGAAATCCACTACCTAATGGATCACTCCAAGGATTTAAAAATGATAATATACGGCTAAGTCTATATGGTGCTGCTATAATTAAACCAACTACTCCTACCGCACCAATTATACCTAATCTAATAAAATATTTAAAATCTACACCACCTACAAATAATAAACCAATTATGGACATTACAATAATAGTGCCTGTTCCAAAATCAGGTTGTAACATAATAAGACCAAATACTAACATAAGAATTAATAAAATTGGTAATATACCCTTAAACTTTTTTGTTGCTTTTTCATTATAAGCTAGATATTTAGCTACAAATATAAGTAACCCTAATTTAGTAAACTCACTAGGCTGAATTCCAAAAGAACCAATTCCAAACCAACTACGACTTCCATTTCGAACAGTACCTATACCAGGAATTAAAACTAATATCAATAATATTAAACAACTAATTAAAATTAAGTTTGATTTTTTTAAGTATATTCTATAATCTATTTTACTTATTATAATCATCAAAATAATTCCTACAATAAGAAATAGCCCTTGATTTTTGACATATTTTAAAGCATCGCCATATTTATATTCTGACCAAATGTAAGATGCTGAATAAATCATTAATACACCAAATACACTTATTATTATTACACTAATTAATAAAGCTAAATTACATTTTTTCATAATTATCCCTCTATTAATTTTATGAAAAATAAAAAAGCATAATTCATGCTTTTAAATTAGAATTTTTATTAAATTGATCACTAATTTTAATTAATTTGATTGCTAATTTATTTA
>DVJX01000035.1 GCA_018716405.1 Candidatus Faecisoma merdavium
TATTGTAATAAAATACATTTTTTATTATAATTATTTTGGAGGGATAATTATGAAAAAATATGATTTGTTAAAAGTTTTAGGAATATCATTATTAATAACATTTTTCTTAAGTTGGTTTATTCCAGCTGGCACTTTTTCAAGTGGTTCATTTGTATCAAGTGAGGCTACTAATCCATTAGGCCTTTATGATTTATTTAAAATTCCAGTTTATGTTATAAATAGGTTTGTTCAATATGTTTTACTATTTTTAGCTATAGGTGGATTTTATGGTGTTTTAAATAAATCAGGTGTTTATTCTAAAATAGTTGAAGATGTTGTAGGAAAATATAAAACAAAAAGAAAAACTTTTTTAATTATTTCTATAGTTCTATTTTCTTTATTATCTTCAGTTTTAGGATTATCTAATGTTATATTAATTTTAGTTCCATTTTTTGTTACAGTTTTATTAAAATTAGAATTTAGTAAAATAAATTCATTAGCTGCCACTATTGGTGCTATGTTAGTAGGACAAATTGGTTCTTTAATTGGTCTTGGAACTTGGGGATATTTAACAATAATATTCAGTCAATTAGATTCTAATTTTAGTATGTTTAGTATGATTTTAGTAAGATTAGTTTTCTTTGCTATCATTACATTTTTATATGTATTATTAGTTTCTAAAAATACTGATAAAAAAGAAAAAAATTCAATTCCTTTATATAGTGATTATAAAACTAAAAAAAGTACTTTACCAATGATAGTTGTTTTTTCAATTATGTTTATTTTATTAGTTTTAGGACTTTATAATTTATCTTATACTTTTGATATAACATTTTTAGAAGACTTTCATAGTTCTTTAATTGAAACTGAAATAGGTGGTTATGCTTTATTTTCTAATTTAATAGGAAGTGGATCTGCACTTGGTTTATGGGGTGTATATGATGTAATTACTATTTTAATAATTTTTTCTATAATCATTGCTTGGCTTTATAATGTTAAGATGAAAGATTTTATAGAAGGCTTTATTTCTGGTATGAAAGAAATGTTAAAACCTGCTATTTATGCTACATTAGCATGTGTTGTGTTTGAAGTTATTTTGAATTTAGGTGGCACTGATTTCGTTAACACAATTGTTAATAAACTAGCTGGTGAAAATTTCACAATGTTAGGCACAACTTTTGCTACTTTAGTTTCAAGTTTATTCTATAATGATTTCTATACATTAATTGCTACAATGGCAAATCCTTTTAGCACATTTGATGCAAATGTTATGCAAATAATTGCATTTACTTTCCAAGTTATGTTTGGCTTAGTTATGCTTATTGCTCCTACAAGTATATTTTTACTTGCTGGGTTATCATACTTAGAAATATCATATAAAGAATGGGTTAAATATATATATAAATATGTATTAATTGTTTTCGGTATCTTTATATGGATTGCAATTATGATTAATGTGATAATTCCTTTTATTTCAAATCTTATTTAAAACTAATATGATAAAAACCTCGTTTTGTGTTTATCTAAAAAAACGGGGTTTTTATGTATCTAAAATATTTATATAATGAGAAAAGATATCATAGTTATAAGATTAGAACCTATTTATAAAATACTAATATTTTAAAATTTATTAATAATTTGTTTTTTAATAATAAATTTATTGACAAACAAATATAATATATGGTAATATTTGTATAGACACAAAGAAGTGTTTTTATTTTGAAAAAATTTCATTTAATTTAAGAGGTGAATTATGAGTATGAAAGAAAAAACTACTAAAAAAGTAAGTACATCAAAAAAAGAAGAAAAAGTTTCAAAAACAGTTAAAAACACAAAAAAAGCTAAGACTAAAAAAGAATCATTTTTTACTGGCGTAAAAAAAGAAATGGGAAAAGTTCGTTGGCCATTAAAAAAAGAAATGATTAAATATTCTATAGCAACTTTATCATTTATAATTTTCTTTGCTTTATTTTTTACATTAGGTGACTTAATTATCGCAGGATTTAAAATGTTGGTGGGATAATGGAAAAAGAATGGTATGTAGTAAACACCTATTCAGGTCATGAAAGTAAAGTAAAAGAAAAATTAGAAATGCGTGCATCTAGTATGGGACTTGAAGACTACATTTTTAGGGTAGTAGTTCCAGAACAAACTGAAGTAGAATATAAAGATGGAGTAAAAAAAGAAAAAGTTAAAAAAATGTTTCCAGGTTATATATTAGTAGAAATGATTATGACTGATGAGGCTTGGTTTGTTGTAAGAAATACACCAGGTGTAACTGGATTTATCGGTAGTAGTGGTAAAGGAGCTAAACCTTTTCCTCTTACTTTAGCAGAAGTAGATAAAATATTAGGTTCAATGGGAATGAGCAGATTAGATATCAAAAATGAACTTGAAGTAGGAACTGAAGTAAAAGTTGTCGATGGTCCTTTCGCTAATATGTTTGGAAAAATAATAAGTATAAATTATGAAAAACAAAAAGTTGAAGTTGCTTTAGATTTATTTGGACAAGAAACTAATGTAGAATTAGAATTAACACAAATTTCTAAGGCATAACTATTTACAAAATTAAAAAAAAGTGTTATTATTAATTCGCTATATAAATTTTTATATAGATGTGGGAGATTGATTTTTGGCGGATGATCATTATAACCACAACGCGAAAAAATAAATTAGGAGGTGTTTTCGTGGCAAAACAAATAGCAAGTAAAGTTAAATTACAAATTCAAGCAGGTAAAGCAACACCAGCGCCACCAGTTGGTACTGTGTTAGGTCCTAAAGGAATTAACCTACAAGAATTTTGTACAAAATATAATGACGCAACAAAAGATAAAATGGGAGATGTATTACCAGTTGAAATTACTATCTATGATGATAGAAGTTTTGATTTCGTAATTAAAACTCCACCAGCAGCATTTTTACTTAAAAAAGCTGCTAAATTAAAAGCAGGTTCTACTAAAGGTAAAAAAGAAATAGTAGGTTCTATTACTAAAGAACAATTAAGAGAAATTGCTGAAACAAAATTACCAGATTTAAATGCTTATACTGTAGAAGATGCAATGAAAATTGTTGAAGGTACAGCTTTAAATATGGGAATTGAAGTTAAATAACATAGATAATTCTATGTGGAAGGAAAAAATCCGCTAGACCACATAAGGAGGTATATAAATGAAGAAAGGTAAAAAATACGTTGAAGTAGCTAAATTAGTTGAAAAAAATAAATTATATAGTGTTGAAGAAGCTATCAGCTTAGTTAAAAAAACATCAACAACTAAATTTGATTCTTCTGTTGAAGTAGCTATGAATTTAAACTTAGATACTAAAAAAGCTGATCAACAATTAAGAGGTACTATTTGTTTACCAAATGGTACAGGTAAAACAAAAAGAATATTGGTTATAGCTAAAGGGCCAAAAGCAGCAGAAGCTAAAGAAGCAGGCGCTGACTATGTAGGAGATGTAGATTATTTAGAAAAAATCGAAAAAGAAAATTGGTTTGATTTTGATACTTTAATTGCAACTCCAGATATGATGCCTCAATTAGGTAAATTAGGTAAAATTTTAGGTCCTAAAGGATTAATGCCAAACCCAAAAACAGGAACTGTAACTATGGATATTAAAAAAGCAGTTTCAGAAGTAAAACAAGGAAGAATTGAATATAGAACTGACTCATATGGTAATGTTCATATTATCATTGGAAAAGTAAGTTTTAAAGAAGAACAATTACTTGAAAATTTAAAAGCCTTTGTTTCATTAATTTTAAAAACAAAACCATCTGTTGTAAAAGGAACTTATGTTAAAAATATAAGTATTTCTACAACTATGGGTCCTGGTATTAAAATTGATGCAAATAGCTTTGACAAATAATAAATGATATGTTATAATTAATTTGTTGTGTGAAGTACCGTAGACAGTAGGAGTCACTAGACTTAATATTTCCTACCGAGGACTTAGAAAAGTTTTCTAATGCTCTTACGGTAAGTAAGGGCATTTTAAGTTTTGAAAGGTTGAAAAGCGGTATTATATAGATAACAAGGAGGTGTAATATGGCAAATCAAAAAATTATTGCTAGAAAGCAAGAAACAGTTAATGAAATAACTAATAAAGTTAAAGAATCATCTTCAACAGTTTTATTTGAATACCATGGATTAACAGTTAACGAAACTATGGAATTAAGAAGAAAATTACGTGATTCTGGTTCTGATTATAAAGTATATAAAAATACCTTAGTAAAAAGAGCTTTAGATAGCTTAAATATTGATATGGATGCTGAGTTAAATGGACCTAAAGCAATCGCTTTTGGTACTGATGCAGTTGCTCCAATTAAAGTATTAAGCGATTTTTCAAAAGATCATCCAGCGTTAGTTATGAAAATTGGTTATGTAGATGGTCAAATAGCTGATCAAAATATGTTAAAACAATTAGCAAGCATCCCATCAAGAGAAGGATTACTTACTATGTTAGCTTCTGGATTAATGGGTGTTGTTAAAGATTTATCAATTTGCTTAGATTTATATAGTAAAGATTTAGAAAAATAGAAAGGAATGATTATAAATGGCAAAATTTACAAAAGAAGAATTTATTAATGGTTTAAAAGAAATGACAATTCTTGAAGTTAAAGAATTAGTAGACGCAATGAAGGAGGAATTTGGTGTTGATCCATCAGCTGTTGCTGTTGCTGCTGCTCCAGCTGCTGCAGCCCCTGAAGAACCATCAACAGTTAGTTTAGTATTAACTGCTGCAGGTGCTAACAAAATCGCTGTTATCAAATTAGTTCGTGAAATCACTGGTTTAGGATTAAAAGAAGCTAAAGATGTAGCTGATAACGGTGGAGCTGTTAAAGAAAACATTTCAACTGATGAAGCTAATGAATTAAAAGCTAAATTCGAAGAAGCTGGCGCTACTGTTGAATTAAAATAATTAATAAAAAGCCTGTACGATTTTAGTACGGGCTTAAAGTGTTTTTAGAAAAGAGGAAGATGGATGAGTTACTATTTTACTAATGATGAAAATCTTTTAAGTGAAGAAAAGAAAATAAATGTAATTATCAATAATCTTCCTTTTTCTTTTTATACTGATAATGGTGTGTTTTCAAAAAGAGGTTTGGATTTTGGCACAAGAACACTACTAGAAAACTTACCAAATTTAAAAGGAAATGTATTAGATATCGGATGTGGTTATGGGCCTATCGGTATTTTTATTTCAAAAGCAAACGATATATCAGTAGATATGATAGACATAAATAAACGAAGCTTAAATTTAGCAATCAAAAACTCTAAATTAAATAATGTGAAGACAAATGTATTTGAAAGTGATTTATATAATAACGTAAACAAAAAATACGACTATATAATAACCAATCCCCCTATTAGAGTAGGAAAAAAAATATTATATAAATTACTATTTGATGCTAAAAAATATTTAAACAAAAATGGTGAATTATGGTTTGTTGTCAATAAAGATCAAGGCGCTAAAAGTTTATTCAAAGATATATCAAAAGAATATGATGCTATGATTATTTGTAAAAATAAAGGATTTTTCATAATTAGAGCAATAAACAATTGACATGTTGAAAATACTATAGTAAAATTATATATTGGTGACATGTACTTTTGATGCATGATATATAGTGTATAGGGGTGAAAGAGTGGCATATACAACAAAAAAAAGCGGAGATTATCGTGAAAGAAGAAATTATGCAAAAACAAAAAATGCAATTGAATTAACTAATTTATTAGAAATTCAAAAAAAATCTTATGATTGGTTTATGAATGAAGGAATCAAAGAAGTTTTTGATGATATTTTTCCAGTTGAAAGTTTTACTGGAAATTTAACATTAGAATTCGGCGATTTCTATTTTGAGCAACCAAAATATTCAATTAAAGGGTGTAAGGAAAGATATGCAACTTATGCAGCACCTTTAAAAGTAGAAGCTAGACTTTTTAATGGTGAAACTGGAGAAGTTAAAGAACAAGAAATTTTCTTAGGTGATATGCCTATAATGACAGAAACTGGAACATTTATTATTAATGGTGCTGAACGTGTTATCGTTTCACAATTAGTTCGTTCACCAAGTTGTTATTATGGCAAGGAAGTAGACAAGAAAAATGGGCGAGTTACTATTACTTCTCAAATTATTCCAACTAGAGGAACATGGCTTGAATATGAAATTGATTCAAGAGATGTTATCTATGTAAGAATTGATAGAACAAGAAAAGTTCCTATTACAACATTACTTAGAGCAATCGGCTTAAATAGTGATGAAGATATAATTGATTTGTTTGGTGAAAATGAATTAATTATTAAAACAATTGAAAAAGATACAAATAAAAATACAGATGAATCATTAATTGATATTCATTCAAAATTAAGACCAGGTGAACCATCTACTTTAGATAGTGCGAAAAATCAATTAATTACTAGATTTTTCGATGCATTTAGATATGATTTAGCTAAAGTAGGACGTTATAAATTTAATAAAAAATTAAATGTTTTGGATAGATTATTAGGTAATAAATTAGCTGAAACAATTAAAGTTGGTGATGAAGTGATCGCTAACGATGGTGATTTAGTAACTAAAGAATTATTAGAAAAACTAAAACCAGTTTTCGAAAGTGGATATGGTGTTAAAGAAGTATTAATTAATGAGGAATTAGATAGTTATAATAGAGTTCAAATCGTTAAAGTATACAACAAAGAAGGAAAAGTAGTTAAAATTATTGGTAATGATCAAGAAATTACTGAAAAAAGATTAACAATTTCTGATATTTATGCATCTGTTTCTTATTATTTAAATTTATTTGATGGAATCGGCTCATTTGATGAAATAGATCACTTATCTAATAGACGTGTAAGACAAGTAGGAGAATTATTACAAAATCAATTTAGAATTGGTGTATCAAGAATTGAAAGAGTAATTAGAGATAGAATGAGTACTCAAGAATTGGCAGAAGTTACACCTAAGACTTTGATTAATATAAGACCTCTTACTGCTGCAATTAAAGAGTTCTTTGGATCTAGCCAATTATCACAATTTATGGATCAAACAAATCCAATTGCTGAGCTTGCAAATAAAAGACGTTTATCAAGTTTAGGTCCAGGTGGATTATCAAGAGATAGAGCAGGTATGGATGTTCGTGACGTTAATTCATCACATTACGGAAGACTTTGTCCAATCGAATCGCCAGAAGGACCAAATATCGGTTTGATTACTGCTTTAGCAAGTTATGCAAGAATAAATGATTATGGTTTTATTATGACTCCATATCGTAAAGTTATTGATGGTAAGTTAACTGATGAAGTTGTTTACATGACAGCAGATGAAGAATTAGATCATTATATTTCTCAAGCTACTGTTAAGTTAGATGAAAATGATTGTTTTGTAGAAAAACAAGTTCCAGTTAGATATCGTGGCGATAATATTATGGTAGAATCAAAAAAAGTTGATTACATGGATGTTTCACCACAACAAGTAATATCTATTACTACTCAAGGTATTCCATTCTTGGAACATGATGATGGTAAAAGAGCACTTATGGGTTCTAACATGCAACGTCAAGCTATTCCATTATTAAAATCCGAAGCTCCTTTAGTTGGAACTGGTATAGAAGCTATTTCAGCTCGTGATGGTGGAGCAGTTGTTATTGCTAATGCTGATGGTATAGTTGAATATGTTGATGGTAAAAAAATAGTTGTTAAAACTAAAGGTGGAAAAGATACTTATTACTTAAACGGTTATGAAAGAAGTAATGCTGGTACTTGTTATCATCAAGTTCCTATTGTAAGAGTAAATGATGTTATTAAAAAAGATCAAATAATTGCTGATGGACCTTCAACTGATAAAGGTGAAATGGCTTTAGGTAAAAATGTAACTGTTGCATTTATGAACTTTAATGGATATAACTATGAAGATGCTGTAATTTTAAATGAAAGATTAGTGGCTGATGATGTTTATACATCAATTCATATCGAAGACTATCAAATTGAATGTCGTGATACAAAATTAGGACCAGAAGAATTTACAAGAGATATTCCAAATATTGGTGAGGAAGCTCGTAAAAACTTAGATGAAAATGGAATTATTAGAATTGGTACAGAAGTACATGATGATGACATTTTAGTTGGTAAAGTAACACCTAAAGGTATGGCTGAATTAACAAGTGAAGAAAAGTTATTACATGCTATATTTGGTGAAAAAACAAGAGAAGTAAGAGATACTTCATTAAGAGTACCTCATGGTGGCGAAGGAATCGTTCATGATGTAAAAATATTTACAAAAGAAGATTCTGATGAGATACCTGCTGGTGTTTCTAAAATAGTTCGTGTTTATATAGCACAAAAACGTAAAATATCAATTGGAGATAAAATGGCTGGACGCCATGGAAATAAAGGTGTTATTTCATTAATTTTACCACAAGAAGATATGCCATATATGGAAGATGGTACACCTATAGATATATTACTTAATCCACTTGGTGTTCCATCACGTATGAATATTGGACAAATCTTAGAAATGCATTTAGGTGCAGCTGCTAAAGAGTTGAATATTCATGTTATGACTCCAGCTTTTGATGGAGCTACTAGAGAAGAAATAATTGATGCTTTAAAAGAAGCTAAATTATCAGAAGATGGAAAAATGGTTTTATATGATGGTAGAACTGGTGAACCATTTGATAATAGAATTTCAGTAGGTGTAATGTATATGATCAAATTACACCACATGGTAGATGATAAATTACATGCTAGATCTACTGGACCATACTCATTAGTTACTCAACAACCATTAGGTGGTAAAGCTCAATTCGGTGGACAAAGATTTGGTGAAATGGAAGTTTGGGCATTATATGCTTATGGTGCTGCTCATGTATTACAAGAAATGATGACAATTAAATCTGATGATGTAGTAGGCCGTGTTAAAGTATATGAAGCATTAGTTAAAGGAACTCCACTACCACCAAGTAGTGTACCAGAAAGCTTTAGAGTATTAATAAAAGAATTCCAAGCTTTAGGTTTAGATATTAGTGTTTTATCTGAAAATGGCAAGTTAATCGATATGAAAGAAATTGAAGCTATGGATGAAGAAGGATTTACAAGTGTTGAAGATTTCGAAAATAGTATTCAATTAGTTAAAGAAGAAACAAGTGATAAAGAAAATTTAGAAGATTCTGAATTAGAAGAAGATTCTATAGATGATGATGAAGATAAGGAGGCTATGTAATGAATATTAATGAATTTGATGGATTAAAAATTTCAATAGCTTCCCCTGAAAAAATACGTTCATGGTCATATGGTGAAGTAAAAAAAGCTGAAACAATTAATTATCGTACATTAAAACCTGAAAGAGATGGATTATTTTGTGAAAAAATATTCGGTCCAACTAAAGACTTTGAATGTTCATGTGGGAAATACAAAAGATTAAGATATAAAAATATCGTTTGTGATCGTTGTGGAGTTGAAGTTACCCGTAGCAAAGTAAGAAGAGAAAGAATGGGACATATTGAACTTGCAACTCCTTGTTCTCACATTTGGTTTTTCAAGGGTGTACCATCTAGAATTGGTTTAGTTCTAGATATGTCACCTAGGGACTTGGAAGAAGTTTTATATTTCGTATCATATGTTGTTTTAGATCCAGGACCAGCTCCACTTGAAAAGAAACAAACAATTTCTGATAAAGAATACCGTACATATTATGAAAAATATGGTAGTGCTTTTAGAGTTGGTATGGGTGCTGAAGCAATTAAAGAATTACTAGAACAAGTTAATTTAGAAGAAGAAGTAAATAATATAAAAGAAGAAATTGAATCTATTAAAGATTCAACTAGTCAAAAAAGAATTAGATTGGTAAAAAGATTAGATGTATTAAATGCATTCTTAGAATCAGGTAATCGTCCTGAATGGATGATTTTAGAGGCATTACCAGTAATTCCTCCAGAATTAAGACCTATGATTCAATTAGATGGTGGTAGATTTGCTACATCTGACTTAAATGATTTATATAGAAGAGTAATAAATCGTAATAATCGTCTAAAAAAATTAATGGAATTAGGAGCTCCTTCTATTATTATTCAAAATGAAAAACGTATGCTTCAAGAAGCTGTAGATGCTTTATTTGATAATGGTAGACGTGGTAGAAATATAACAGGTGCTGGTAATCGTCCACTTAAATCTTTAGCTAGTATGTTAAAGGGTAAACAAGGAAGATTTAGACAAAACTTATTAGGAAAACGTGTTGATTATTCTGGTCGTTCAGTTATCGTTGTTGGCCCATCACTTAAAATGTATGAATGTGGTATTCCAAAAGAAATGGCTTTAGAATTATTTAAACCGCATGTAATTAATGGTTTGGTTACTAAAGAAATAGCTTCAAATATTAAAGCAGCTAAAAAGATGATTGAAAACCAAGATGAAAGAGTATGGGATATCGTTGAAGAGGTAATCGCTGAGCATCCTGTTATGTTAAACCGTGCTCCAACATTACATAGATTAGGTATTCAAGCATTCCAACCTAAGTTAATCGAAGGTAGAAGTATAAGATTACACCCATTAGTTTGTGCTGCATTCAATGCTGACTTTGATGGTGACCAAATGGCTGTTCACGTTCCTATTTCTGATGAAGCCCAAGCTGAAGCTAGAATACTAATGTTAGGTGCTAATAACATCTTATCACCTAAAGATGGACAACCAATTGTTACTCCAGGACAAGATATGATTTTAGGTAACTATTATATTACTATTGAAAAATCTAACTTAAAAGGTGAAGGAAGAGTATTTAAAAATGATAATGAAGCTTTAATGGCATATGAAAGAAGAGAAATTACATTACACACTCGTATTGCTATCCCAGCTCGTTCATTTAAACACAAAATATTCCCTGATATTTATTTAGATAAATATTTAGTTACTACTCCAGGTAAATTATTATTTAACGAAATATTCCCTGATAGTTTCCAATACATCAATGATGGAACTGAAGAAAATATTGAAAAGATTACTCCAAGTAAATATTTCATTGATAAGGGTAAAAATATAAAAGAAGAGATAGATAAAATGGAATTAGTTAAACCTTTTGGTAAAAAAGTATTAACTAAATTAATCGCACAAATATATAAAAGATATCAAACAACTGAAACTTCAGTTATGCTAGATAAAATGAAAGATTTAGGATTTAAATATTCAACATTGTCTGGTATATCTATTGGTATTGGAGATATTATTGAATCTAAAACTAAACCAGAAGTTTTAGCTGAAGCAAGAGAAAAAGTTGAAACTATCAACAAACAATTTAAAAGAGGTTTAATAACTGATAGAGAACGTTATGAAAATGTTGTTGCAACATGGAACGAGGCTAAAAATAAAATAGCAGGTGAGTTAGAAGGATTTATTAAAACTCACAAGGATAATTCTATTTCTATGATGATTGATTCTGGTGCTCGTGGTAATATGTCTAACTATAACCAAATGGCTGGTATGCGTGGATTAATGATGAAACCAACCGGTGAAGCGGTTGAAATTCCAATCACATCATCATTTACTGAAGGTGCTAATGTGTCAGAGTTCTTCTTAGCTACTCACGGTGCTCGTAAAGGTGCAGTTGATACCGCTTTAAAAACAGCTGATGCAGGATATTTAACTAGACGTTTAGTTGATGTATCTCAAGATATGATTGTAAAAGAAGATGATTGTGGAACTACTGAAGGTGTTTTAGTAGAAGCATTTATCGATGATAAAAATGGTACAGTCGTTGAAAGTTTAAGAGATCGTATTGTTGGTAGATATACAAGTAAAAGAGTAATTAATCCAGAAACTAAAGAAGTAATAGCAGAAAGAAATACTTTTATTACAGAGCAATTAGCAGATAAAATATTAAAAGCTGGTATTACTAAAGTACCTATTAGAACAGTTTTAACATGTAAAACTGAACATGGTGTATGTTGTAAATGTTATGGTCGTAACTTAGCTACTGGTTCAATTGTTGAAGTAGGTGAAGCTGTAGGTATTATGGCAGCTCAATCAATCGGTGAACCAGGTACTCAATTAACAATGCGTACTATTAACTCTGGTGGTGTTGCTGGAGACGATATTACTCAAGGTTTACCTCGTGTTCAAGAATTGTTTGAAGCTCGTAATCCAAAAGGAAAAGCTACAATCTCAGAAATTAATGGTAAAGTTACAAAAATTGAAGAATCAAATGGTAAGTATGAAATTACTGTTACTAATGAAGCTGAAACTAAAGTTCATACAACAAATTATGGAGCTAAAGTTTTAGTTAGCGTTAATCAAGAAGTAGAAGCAGGGAATAAATTAACATTTGGTGCTATCAGCCCTAAAGAATTGTTAGTAGTAACAGATCCAATTACAGTTCAACAATATATTTTATTAGAAATTCAAAAAGTTTATCAATCACAAGGTGTTAGTATTTCTGATAAACACGTTGAAATTATTGCAAAACGAATGATATCTAAAATCAAAATCATTTCTTCTGGAAATTCATTGTATTTACCAGGTACAATGGTTAATATAAATCATTTTGCAGATACAAATAAAAAATTAATTCTTGAAGGTAAAACTCCTGCTTTAGGTAGACCAGTATTATTGGGTATTACTAAAGCAAGTTTGGAAACAGATTCATTCTTATCTGCTGCTTCATTCCAAGAAACAACAAGAATTTTAACTGATGCAGCTATTCATGGTAAAGTTGATGAATTAAATGGATTAAAAGAAAATGTTATTATTGGTAAATTAATTCCAGCTGGAACAGGGGCAAAAAAATACAAAAAAGCTGATTATGATTTAGAAATACCTTATATTGATGATGAACCACTTGAAGCTTTAGAACAAGAATTAATGGATTAATAAAAACACCTATTTTTTAGGTGTTTTTATATATGTTTTTTCTTTTTCATCAACATTGTTTAACGTTAAAGATTCTTTTAGATTCTTTAATTCTTCAATTTGTTTTCTATAATGACTAATACTTAAATCTTCCTGACTTTTTTCTTCTGTTTTAGTATTTTCTTTTTTTTCCTCTTCTTTTTTATTACTTTCTTTTTTCTTATCAATTATGTAATATTGAACAGCTGTTCCTAGTTGTAAAATATTTGTACCGCAAGTAAGAATAAATAAAGATAATGGAATATTTAAAGCTTTAGTTAAATATATTGAAGCTAAATACACATACAAAATAGTTGTTTTAAATTTACCTAATAAAGTTGATTTAGGATTATTACCTTTAATTTGTGATTTAAAATTTATACTGCCAATAACTGTTTCTAAAAGAATTGTTGGTAATATTAAAAGTGGATTAGTAATTAAAATAGGACTAGCAATACCTATAGCAAATAATTTATCACTAACCGCATCTAATTTTTGACCATAGTTGCTAGTAACATTCCATTTTCTAGCTAAAAATCCATCAAGACAATCTGTTAATCCTAATAAAGCAATTATAATAGTAGCCAAAGCAAAATTACCAACTATTGCACATGGAACTAAAATAAAAGGTGCTAAAATCCTAGATCTTGTTAAGATATTAGGTATTTGTAATTTAATTCTTTTTATTTTATTTTTTTCTTTTTTAAGATTATTTATATATTCATTACGATATTTTTTATATTGTTTTAATACTTCTTTTATCATGCAAATCTCCCAATCATATTTTATCATATTTTAGGTAACTTTTAACAAAATATTGCATATAATATATTGTATCATTAGATACAATGAAAGCTCGTAGGATTACGGCTTTCTTTTTTTGTGTAAAAAAATGGTAATTATTGTTTTTCTATATACAAAAATTGTCGAAAAATGGTATAATTATTTAAGGTGATGATATGCGAAAGATTATGAATATTATTTTTTGTTTATTATTTCTTTTTATAAACTTAATACCTCCTGTTTTTGCAGAAGAAATAAAATATGGTTTTATAAGAACACCAGATGGTAAAGGTGTTAAGGTAAGACAAGGACCTGGGACTAGTTATGGTACATTATCAGATGGCCTTGGAGAAGGAGAATTTATAAGAATAATATCAGAATTTAAAACAGACGATGGAACTGAAACTTCTTGTAAATTGTGGTATAAGATTGAATTTAATGAAGTTGAATCGGGCATTGGTTATGTTTGCTCTGATTATGTTGAACTAACTGAGATAGATACAAGCAAAGATTTTGAAGAAAGTTTAAAATCTTTTCCTGAAAGTTATCACGACGCTTTAAGAGTTTTACATACTATATATCCAAATGCAAAGTTTGAAGCATATGATACAAGATTAGATTTTAATACAGTTGTGTCAAATGAAGCAATATTAGGTAAAAGTTTAATTTGGGATAGTAATAATTCAAGAGATGGATTAAAACATATGGATAGTTATGATTATACAACGAATAAATTTTCTAACAATTTTTCTGGTGGAGGTTCTACTTGGTATGCCGCTAGTAAAGAAACTATTGCTTATTATATTGATCCAAGAAATTTTTTAAATGAGAAAAATGTTTTTATGTTTGAAAGTCTAACTTTTAGTGCATCTGCACATAGCGTTAGTGGTGTTGCTTCTATTTTAGATGGCAGCTTTATGGCAACAGAAAAAGTTGATGGAGGAAGCAAAACATTTGCAGAAGTCATTTATAGTTCTGGTAACCAATATCAAATAAATCCATATTATTTAGCTAGTCGTATTTTACAAGAAACAGGATATACAAGAAGCGCTTTAGTAAAAGGTACTTACCCTAGTTATCCCCAATTTAATGGTTATTATAATTTTTATAATTATGGAGCAGGGGGAAATAATGTTGTTTATAATGGATTAGCATCAGCTTATAAATATGGTTGGAATTCCGAGGAAAAAGCTATAACTGGTGGAGCATATTTAATTGGTAAAGATTATATCAATGTAGGACAAAATACCAATTATTTTCAAAAATGGGATGTTACGTGTCGCAAAAGTAATGTAAATGATTGTAGTTTTTATATTCATCAATATATGCAAAATATTGAGGCTCCTTATAGTGAATCATCTTCTACTTATGATGGTTATAAAGATAAGTTCGGAAATGAAATGTATCAATTACCATATGTATTTAGAATACCGGTGTATAAAAATATGCCAGCAGCTAATCCGCTTCCTAGTTCAAGAAATCCTATAAATTATTTAAAAACACTAACTGTTGATGGTAAAAGTGTTACAAACTTTAATAGTTTAAATACATCTTATTCAATTACATTACCATCTAATGTAAATAGTATAAATATAGATGCAACTGTTATTGAAAAAAGATCATCTATTAGTGGAACCGGAAATATTAAAATTACTAATGATGGACAAGTTATTCCTATTACAGTAACCGCAGAAAACGGTGATAAATTAGTATATAATATAACAGTAAAATTAACTGATGCTGAAAGTATGAATTTAGAGCAAACTATTAATAGCATTAAATCTGGAACATTTAAGGATGGTTATGTTACAGGATTAACAAATGTTTCTACTATTTTAAAAGCTGTTACTGATGCTAATGTATTAGCAGATGTTAAAGTGACAGATTTAAATGGAAAAGAAGCAAGTGGTTCTGTTGGAACTGGTTATAAAGCAAATATCACTGTTGGTGAAGAAAGTGCAGTTTTTGAAGTAGTTATTTATGGTGATACAAATGGAGACTCTGAAATAACAATACTTGATTTATTAAGAGTTCAAAAACATATTTTAAAAAGTTCAACTTTAAGTGGTGCAAATGCTAAAGCTGCAGATGTTAGTAAAGATAATAATATTGACATATTAGATTTATTAAAGGTTCAAAAACATATTTTAGGTAGTTCAACTATTGAACAATAAAAGGAGGATGTTATGAAAAAAATTAGTTTAGTAATATTTAGTATATTTTTAAGTTTTTTAATTATAAATAAAGTAGATGCTTCTAGTGCTACTATAAGTGTTTCTAGTAATAAATCTCGTGTAATTGTGGGAGATACTGTTACAGTAACGGTTAAAATGTCATCTTCTGCAAATTTAGGAACAGCTCAATTTGATGTTGTCGCTTCTTCTAATTTGTCATTTGTTTCTTCAAGTGATGGTGGCTTATTTGTTGTTTATTATCCTTCTAGTGCAACTACAAAAAGTAAAACATATACTTTTACTTTTAAAGCTAAATCTAGTGGTTCTGCATATGTACAAGTAAAAAATGCAGAGGTGTTAGATTATGATACTGAAGAAAAAATGTCTGTAAGCATGGGAAAAGCCAGTTTTAAGATTATGACACAAAGTGAATTAGAAGATAGTTATAGTAAAAATAATAATTTATCAAATTTACAAATTGAAGGGTATGATTTAAATTTTTCTAAAGATACTTTAGAATATAATATTGATTTAGATTATAACGTTCAAAAAATAAATATTATAGCTACAAAAGAAGATAATACAGCTAGTGTATCAGGTGATGGGGAAGTTTCTTTAGCACTTGGAATGAATAAAATAAATATTATAGTAACCGCACAGAATGGTAGTACAAAAACATATGTTATAAATGCAAACGTTAAAGAGTTAAACCCTATTGAAGTTACATTAGATGGTAAAACATATACAGTTGTTAGGCAAAAAGAATTTTTACCTGCTACTAGTATGTATTATCAGGAATCGACAGTTAATATAAATAATGAAGAAATTCCTGCTTATTACAATTCAGTAGTTGATTTTACATTAGTTGGTTTAAAAGATAGTAGTGGTGCAGTAAACTTATATTTATATAAGGACGGTAATTATACTTTATATAATGAAACTAGTTTTAATTCTTTAGGTATTTATATATTAGATATGGATGATTCATTATTGCCACAAGGCTATAATAAAACAACTATTAATATAGGTGGTAAAGATATAACTGCTTATACAAAAAATGGTTATGAATATCCTTTGATATATGGATTAAATTTAGAAAATGGTAGTAAAAATTTATATAAATATGATGCTTTAGAAAACACATTGCAAAGATATGAAAATGTATCTATTAATGAAAATATATATTTTAATTCTTTAATAGGAATGTTTATATTTATTATAATATCATATATTGTGTTTATAATATTGTTATCAAATAAAAACAAACAGCAAAAGAACTTTTTAGACAAAACAATGCGTATGAATATAATTGATATTAATAATACAGTTGATAATGTTTTAGATATTAAAACAAAAAAAGAGTTAAAAAAAGAAAAAAAATTAGCTAAGAAATTAGCTAAAAAGAATAAAGTTGTTGTTGAAGAAAAAACAAATGGAGATGAAGAAATGGCTAGTTTATAGCCATTTATTTTTTTCTTTTTTTAAATATATTGATAGAAAACTTATTTTTGTCATGTTCAATAATTATATTAGTTTTTAATACAAACATTAAAACTAATAACATTAAAATTCCATATAATAAATAACCCAATTTATTATCCACTAGTACATATACTAATGAAGCAAATGCAAATAATGCATCAATAAAGCATATTATAGCAACTGTTTTTCTATGTGAAAAATTCATATTTAATAGTTGGTGATGAATATGAAATTTATCTGGCTTAGTAATACTTTCGTTTTTTAAATATCTTCTTATTATAGCAAATATTGTATCTAAAAATGGAATTGCTAGAATAGTAAATGGTATAATAATAGAAGTCATTGTTACGTTTTTAAATCCTAGTAAAGCAATAACACTAATTATAAATCCTAAAAACATAGAACCGGTATCACCCATGAAAATTGATGCAGGGTTAGCATTATATTTTAAAAATCCTAAACATGCTCCTAACATTATAAAGCATAATATAAAATCTAATCCTTGAGTTTGTTTGAAAATAGCGATGCTTCCAACGGTTAAGAAGAAAATACTACTAATTCCTGCTGCTAATCCATCTAATCCATCAATTAAATTCATACAGTTTATGAATGCAAGTATAAAAATTATTGTAATTGGGTATGATAGAATTCCAAAATTAACATATATACCAAATGCACTCATACTAGATAATAAAATATTCCCATAAAACACTACAACTAAAGAAGCAGCAATTTGTCCGCATAATTTAACTTTAGCACTTAATGGTTTAATATCATCTATTATTCCTGTAATAATAATAATAAAGCTTCCTATTAAGATTGAATTCATAACATCAGTGTGAGTACCAAATATCATGTAACCTAGAAGGAACCCTGAATAGATAGCTAATCCTCCTAATCTTGGAATTGGAATTTTATGAACTTTTCTTTCGTTTGGAATATCTAAAGCACCAACATGATCCGCTATTTTTTTTACAATAGGAACCATTAAATATACAATCAAGTAACAAACTAATGTTATTAATATTATTTTAATAAAAATTTCATTTGACATCTTAACACCTCTATCAATAATTTTATCAAATTTTTATATTTTAGTCTATATAATTGAATTTATATAATTAATAAATTTTAAAATTGATTAAAAAATAATTAAAACAGTAAAAATAGTGTAAATAGTCTTTTAAAATTAAAGAAAATATTATATAATTAAATTGATGTTAGTGAGGAAAGATAAAATGAAAAATTATTTAATTACAGGTGGCGCAGGATTTATTGGCTCAACTTTAGCCGATAAATTATTGGAAAAAGGAAACAAAGTTATTTCGATTGATAACTTTTGTGATTTTTATGATCCAAAATATAAAGAAGAAAATATAAAAGAAAGTTTAAAAAATGAAAATTATTCTTTGTATAGAATTGATATTAGAAATATTTTTGAATTAGAAAAAGTATTTAATGAAAATAAAATTGATTGTATAGTTCATCTTGCTGCTATGGCTGGTGTTCGTCCTTCGATAGAAAATCCTATTTTATATCAAGAAGTAAATGGCTTAGGGACTCAAAATATTTTAGAAATGGCTAAAAAATATTCAGTAAAAAATTTAGTTATGGCTTCTTCAAGTAGTGTTTATGGTAATTGTGATAAGGTTCCTTTTAAGGAAGATTTTATAGTTGATTATGCTATAAGTCCATATGCAGCAACAAAAAAAAGCAATGAAGTTATGGCACATGTTTATCATAAATTATTTAACATGAATATAATCATGCTAAGATTTTTTACAGTTTATGGTCCAAAACAAAGACCGGATTTAGCTATTAACAAATTTACGAGATTAATGTTAGAAGATAAAGAAATACCAATGTATGGTGATGGTTCTACATCTAGAGATTATACTTATGTTGATGATATAGTTGATGGAATTATAAAATCAACAGAGTATGTTTTCAATAATGATAATGTTTATGAAATAATTAATATTGGTAATTCAACTCCAATTTCATTAAAAGAGATGATTGACATTATTGGTGAGGTTTTAGGAGTAACACCTAAAATTGAACAATTACCTATGCAGCCAGGTGATGTTGAACGAACTTATGCTGATATAAGTAAAGCAAAAGAACTATTGAATTATGCCCCTAAAACTTCATTTAAAGAAGGAATTAAAAAATTCGTTGAGTGGCATTTAAAACAAAAATAATGAAAGAGGATAGATGTTTAAATGTTAACAAAAAAAATAGTTAAAATAATAAAAAATCCTAAAAAAATAATAATTTTTTTGGCCTCAAAAGGAATTATTCCGTATAATGATGAAAAATATTTAAAATATGTATATAAAGAAAAAACTGGTGATGATTTAAATTTGGATAACCCTAAAAACTTTACAGAGAAGCTTCAATGGTTAAAGTTATTTGATAGGAATCCATTATATACAAAATTGGTTGATAAATATGAAGTTAGAGATTATGTAAAAAATTTGATAGGTGAAGAATATTTAATACCATGTTTAGGTGTTTATGATAATGTTAATGAAATAGATTTTGAACAATTGCCTAATCAATTTGTTTTAAAAACAACACATGATTCTGGAACTGTTGTTATATGTAAAAATAAAAAAAATTTTGACATATCAAAATCAAAAAAATTTTTAAGTAAAAGATTAAAAAGAAAATATTTTTATTTGTGGAGAGAATGGCCTTATAAAGATGTAAAACCTCGTATAATTGCAGAAAAATATATGGAAGATAAAACATATAAAGGTATTAATGATTATAAATTTTATTGTTTTAATGGAGAACCTAAGATTATGTTTATAATATCAGAAAGGAATATAAAACCCAAGATATCCTTTTATGATATGGATTTTAATAAACTAGATATGCACCAAACATTTCCTGATTATAATAAAAAAATAGAAAAACCTAAAAATTTTGAAAAAATGATTCAGTTCTGTAAAATTTTAGGTAAAAATTTTCCTCATGTAAGGATTGATTTTTATGAATGTAATGATCAACTTTATTTTGGCGAATTAACTTTTTTTGATAGTGCAGGTTTTGATAAATTTTCACCAGATGTGTATAATGATATTTTAGGTGAATGGATAGATTTAGAAAGAGTTAATAAATATAATCATTAAATTTATTAATTTAAGTAATTGAAAATATCCCTAAATTAGAAAGATTGGTGTTAATGTTGAAAAAAAATTTGTTTGTTATTGGTAGCCTACAAATAGGTGGGGCAGAGACTGTTATGGTAGATATTTTAAATAATATTTATAAAGATTTTGATATAACAGTTTTATTAATTGAAAAACGTGGAGAGTTGTTAAAAAGTATATCGCCTAATATAAAATTGAAATATTTAACTAAAGGTGATGAATTTTGTAAATCTTCATTAGAAAAATTTTATAATAAAGTTAAACGAAGTTTAATTTATAGATATTTTGGTAAAAGCAAATTGTATGTAAATTATGTATATAAAAAAATTTTAAAAACTAAATATGATACGGAAATTGCTTTTTTAGCTGGGTTACCTTCTAATCTTGTTAAAATGAGTCCAAATAATAGTCAAAAAATAGTTTGGATACATGCTAGTGTTACTAAAGATGATGTGACAACATATGAAAAATATTCAACTATTTGTAATTCTTTTGATAAGATAATAGGTGTTAGTGAATCATGTATTAATATTTTTGAAGAAACGTTTCCTGAAAGTAAAGGAAAAATTGAACTAATTCATAATTATGTTGATATAAATAAAATTATAAATAAATCAAATTTGGAAAACATTTCATTTGATTCAGATAAATTAAACATTTTATCAATTGGAAGAATTGTATCAGAAAAAGGTTTTGATAGAATTATAAATATTGCAAAAAAATATGAAAATAAAATAAATTTTTATATTATAGGTGATGGACCATTAAAAGATAAGTTGACACATAGTTTGGTAGAACAAAAAATTAATAATGTTATTTTTTTAGGACTAAAGAAAAATCCTTATCCATATATAAAAAAATGTGATGCTTTTTTACTCAGTTCACGTAGTGAAGCTTATCCGACTGTTGTAATTGAAGCCATGGTTTTAAATAAAAGTATTATAGCAACAGATGTTCCAGGGGTTAGTGAAATTTTGAAAGAATATTTAGATAAATTAATTATTCCTAATTTAGATAATAGTATTGATGAAGGTTTAAATATATGGTTAAGCAGAAAAAATAATAATAAAAATTTAACTAATAATTTTAAAAAAATAAACGATGACAATTTAAGAAAAGTAAAAAAATTATTTGAGTAGGGTGATTAACATGAAAACAGATAAATTTACAAAATTATTA
>DVJX01000036.1 GCA_018716405.1 Candidatus Faecisoma merdavium
TTCTTTTTAATTCGTTCATTGTAAACATCCCTTTCAAAATAATCATTCCTTTCATCTACATTTTGTTGTAGAATTTTAGGAATTATTCATAAATAAACTTATAATAGGAATTTATCATAAATTTAAGACAAGTTGTATCAATTTTATCATTTACAAAAGCAAGAGCAACATTATAAGTATCAGAGTAGTCCATAAGTGTTTCCCAGTCTTTAATACTTCTTGTAATTCTATCTAATTTTAAGGCAACAATCATATTTATAATACCTTTTTTTCCATCTTCTAGCATTTGCTCGTATTCTGGCCTATGATTGCCAGTTTTAGCACTAATTCCTGCGTCTTCATAATATTTGACTATATGATAACCATTAAACTTACAATAAGCCTCTAATCGTTCTTTTTGTTCTCCTAAACTAAATCCTTCTCGTGCCTGATCTTCTGTAGATACTCTCATATAGATTCCACAATTTATTTTTTCTATTTCCATAATATCAATCCCTTTCTAAATACAAAAAAAGGGAGTCAAAAATATTAGCTTAAAAACTAATACCTTTGACTCCTCATAAATCGATTATTTAACATATATAAATTCTTAAAGTAATTTGTGATTTTGACCATAGTGTACCTACTTTCTAATAAAAGACGGATACTGCTTGTCATTTATTGGTTCTATATATTATCACAAAATACATAAAAGTCAATAGGTATGCCTTTTAACAATATAAAGAGAAGTTGATATATTTGATAAAAACGATAAATTAATTAAATGATTTTATAAAATCTTCAAGTTCATTAAATTCAATATTATTTTGTAAATTTCCTACATAAAGAGATTTTGAATAATTAAATGCTAGAAAATTTATTCCATTGATAATTATTCTATGAGGTTCAATATAAGATAAATTAGTATGTTCAATCTTTTTGATACTACCATTTATAAAAATAGGAGTAGTATTACAAAAATCACATATAAATTCGATTTTCTTTTTTAAATCTTTCTCAATAGGTATTTCTTTACTAATAATATTAATCATTATAAATCTATCCTTTCTTAAACACAAAAAAAATATCAACTTCTTTTAGAAATTGATATTCTATATGTTAAGTTCAAACATAAAGTTCGAACAGATTTCCCAATGGAGCGTATAGAGAAGAAGTCGAATAACTTTTCTCATACCAATAAGTTAGGTAGTAATAACTACTAACTAATAAAATTATATCACAACATCTACATTTTGAAACAAAAAATGTCTAATTTTACATTGAAATTATGAAAAATTCAAGAAATATGCTATAATTAATGTGAAAGGAAGTTGAATATATATGGAAAATATTAGAAAAACTGATTATTTAGGTCAATTAACTTCAATGATTAATAAGGCTAAAAAAGAACTATCTGCTTATGTAGAGATAGTAGATGTTGCTATTGCTAGTGGTTCAAAAGGAAGTAAAATTGTAAATATTGAATATTTATCTTCAATAAGTGAATTAGCGAGAATCTATAAAGATTTTGATTTAAACAAAAATATAGGACAAATAGTAAATTTCTTAACTATTGCAGAAACTGTTAGGTCTATTGAAAGTGGTTTGATGCATGAATCAAGTATAAATGCATGTTTGAGCACTGGAACTCAAATACATAATATGTTATATTACGAAGTCCTTGAGGAAAGATCAAATCCAAGTAATTACCCACAACAACCTAATGAATATGATAGTAAATTAGTTGGTTTATTAAATCAACAAGAAGATTTAGAAAATCGATATAAGAAAGAATCTGAAAAATGCAAGAAAAAGATATTTCCAATTGAATTATTAGAAAGAAAATCATCTCAACCATATATTGACAGAAATGGAAATCAATATGATTCAATTTTAGGATTTATCAATTTGCACAAAAATATGGTTTCTAAAATTGATATTCCAGTAGGAGTTGAAACTCCAGTAAATGATATTAATTTATCAGATAATGAAGTAGAAAATAGAAATAAAATGCATATGTAAAAATCGTGGCACGTTATGAAATTACGAAGTAATTTTGTAAGTGGCGATAGATTTTAAGACTTATTTTCATTACGAAGTTTTGAAAATATATAATTATTGCTTGAACGATAAGTTCTTGCTTAATTATGTTTTAGGGTTTCAAAAGGGAATATTCCCTTTGCACACACCTATTGGCTCTGCCAATAGAGAAGTGTGTTTTATCTATTGGAAATAGATATCATTGACGAGCATTGCTCGTCTTTTTATATGTCTATATCAAGGTCATCATAATCTTTATCATAGCCATAGTTTTGTTCATAGATATAATCATTTATTTCCTCTTCTCTAGGTGTGCCATCAGCAATATCGTGTAAATCTCTATCGTTATAATAATCTAAACTATGATAAGCAGTTATTTCTTTAACTACATCATCTTTATCTTTTTCAGTTCCTATATGAAGTAATTTATTAAAGAACTTTTTTAATGTTTGAAGCATTACATTTAAGAAGTTATGAAGTTTTCTATTTTCATTTCTTAATTCTTCGTTTTTATGTTCTAATTTTCTAACTTCAACTTCTACATTGTGTTTTTCTCGTTCCATTTCACGATAATTTTTAGTATAGTCTTCTAGTTCTTTAAATAATGCTTGATTATTTGGCATATCTTTAATAACTCGTTTTGAAGTATTCATAAAGTCTTTAAGTGTGTCATAAGTTTCTTTATCAATTTTAACTTCTTTACCAGTAATAGTTGGTTTAGAAGTTTTTAATTTTTCTTCTAGTATTTCATAATCTCTAGTCATAAGATGATTTTGTTTTTCCATACGATTATCTAGTTTTCTTGTTAATTTTTTAAAATCCTTAATAGAGATATGTTCATTATCACTATTTTTAATGCCTCTTTCTAGTTTAAATCCATTATCATTCATTCGTTTCCAATACTTGTCTTGAAGTTCACTAATATATTCGCCAGATTTCATATAATGCTTTTTAGAAATAGTATATTTTTCAGTATTAGTTCTTTTATCAAATTTCTTTATCAAAGGAACAACTACACAATGCATATGAGGTGTTTTTTCATCCATATGGACTGTTGCGTGTAAGACTTGTTCTTTAGTATAACCTAAATCTTCATAAACGAAATCCATACAAGAATCTGCCCATTTTTTAATATCTTTTCTACTCATATTTTTAAAGAAGTTATTATCACTAGTAAATAATAATTCATCAGCAACAACACTATTTGAATCATCTAGCATTTTATCAAATGATTTTCTTCGATCTTCACGAGTTGTTTTTTGCTTTTCTTCATATTCTTTTTTATATTCTTTAACTAGTTCATAATAACCTTTGGAATATCTTTCATTTAAAGGAACAATTTCTATATTATTTTTTGATTTTGACATATCAATATCAGGATTAGACTTATAAGACTTTTTATCTCTTTTATTATGAGCACCAATTTCGCCTAAATCTTTAAGTGTATTTATTGATTCACTTCTAAATATTGCATAACTCATTATCTCTTAAAACCTTTCTTACTTTTTCAAAATAACCTTTATAAACTTGTTTACCATTAGGAGCAATCACATTAGTTAAATCTATTGTAATTACTGCAAGTTGTAAATTTTTATTTTTATCAAATTTATCTTTGTCTAGAGCTATAAGTCTTATTATCTTTTCTATTTCACAAGTGCTTGGAAATGTTATATCTTTTAAATCATCATCAGTATCTATTTCATAATAATTAAGTTTATAATCACTTCCTAGAGTAGTGCATAATTTATCAAAATATTTTCTAGCATTTTCTTTTGTTTTTGCTTCCCAATTCATACGAAGTGGATAACCATAATCATCTTCAAAAATATTGAAGTTATAAGGTGTCCCATACATAACATGATTATTTCTCATATCTGCTAAAAATGATTCTCTAAAATTACCACTAGTTATATTTATTTCTTTATCTTTCTTTTCTATTTCGATAAAGTCGATATATTTAGCAAATAACTTTTGTTTCTTTTCTCTAGGTGTATTTAACCATTTATTTAAGTTAATAAAGAATAATTCAGGTTTAACAAATTCATCTATTTGTTGTTTATCTTGTAATATAAGTAAATCATCAACTGTGAAACTTAAATTTTCATATTGTTTTTGTTCTTGATATTTTTTAGTTAAATTATTTTTATTAAATTCAATTTGCTTTATTTCATTCTCAAAATCTTCAATTTTTAAAATACCTTTGATATAAGCATTTTTAATTCTATCTAGTTGTTTATCAAGTTCTTTAATTTCTTTATCATAATCAATTTGTTTATTATCTAATTTTGACTTAATAAATGGTGTATAGTAATCATTGATAAGTTCATCTTGTTTATTTAATTCAATTAAGAAACCTTTTAATTGTTCTTCAATATCAATTTCACTAAAATAAGTTTTACATTTTTCGCATTTATAGTAATAATATTTATTGCCATTCTTTTTAGTAGTAGCACTTCCACCTAGAAATGAGCCACATTTAGAACATTTAAGTTTATTAGTAAATAGATAAGTTGCTGTTCTTTCATAGTGTCTGGCATTTCTTTGTTTTTGATATTGGCAATCTTCCCATTTTTCTTTATTAACTAATGGCTCAACTACATTTTCATAATATGTAGGGTGTTTTGTACTTCTTCCATGCACATAATCGCCTTTATAAATCTCATTTGTTATCATTCTACTTATTGTTGAATCTAACCAATTTGTTTTACCTAAAACTTTTTCTTTGTTATAAATATTAGCAATAGTTTGATAACTTTTACCCTCTAAATATAAATCATATAATCTAACTATTATGTCTTTTGTTAAAGGATCGGGTATCATTTTTTTATCTATTCGTTGATAACCTAAAGGTAAAGGTCCTGGAATATGACCTGCCTTAATGGCTCCGACAAGTCCAAATTTAGTTCTTTCAGAACATTTTTCTATTTCATTTTGACTTACACTAGTCATTATTCTCATAACCATTCTACCATTTGAAGTAGTAGTATTAGATTCATCAGCCATACAATCAATATCACATTCATAATCATTAACAAACTTCATAAGTTTTTCAATATCAAAAACACTTCTTGTTAATCTATCTAGTTTAAAAGCAACAATTACATTTATTTTTTTATCTTTAATATCTTGTATCATTTCTTGATACGCTGGTCTTTTATCATCTTTTGCACTTATTCCTTCATCCGCATATACTTTATAGATTTCATAACCTTTGAATTTACAAAACTCTCTTAATTTTTCTTCTTGTTCTGGTAAACTAAAACCCTCTCGTTTTTGGTCTAATGTTGAAACTCTTTTATAAATACCTGCAATTTTCTTTTCTTCATTCATAAATTATCATCTCCTTTTCTTCAAAAAAAGAGGTGTCAAAAGTATTAAGCAACTAATACTACTGACACCTCTTAAAATCTAATTTAGAATAATATTTACTTATAAATACGAATCTCATACTATTTTCCCCCTAAATAGACATAAGTCTTCTTGGCTGATTATTCTATCACTTTTTTAAGAAATGTCAAATCATTGGCTTAAAAATGGTTTTTAATGTAGGTTTCAAAGTCTTTAAATTTTATTTTTTCATTATAACCATTAACAAATATGTCATCACATTCATCAAACATTAAATAATCAATATTATTAACTTTAATAATATGTGGCATTACATAAGCAATGTTTGTTTCCTTAATACTTTTGATATTCCCATTTTTAAAAGTAGGTTTAGCACAAGCAAACTTACAAATCATTTCAACCTTTCTTTTTAGTTCTAAACTTATCTCTAATTCTTTAGTTTCTATTGTTAACATATAATCACTCATCCTTTCTTAAATAACAAAAAAACTAACTATTTCTAGTTAGCATTTATTACTCTCGAAGTGTATTAGTTCGAGTTTCCTATCATATTGGAGCGAATCACATACAAGTTACGAACTTTGTTCTCCTTCTGTATATAATTATAAAATGTTAATATATTAATATCAATAGTTTTATATTATTTTGTTATCTTTTCGTTAATTATATCATATAAAAAGAACGCTAATTTATTTTCAAAAATCTCTCCAAATATTTCAATATATTTTAATTTTTCACAATTATGCATTATATTTGTTAAAAATGGTTTATAAATCATTTTTGATTTTTCATTAGATAACAATTGTGTAATCAAAAGATTAAACAAATTTTTATTTTCTTCAGTAAAGTTATTTAACAAGTAATGAATAATTTTCAACCAATCGTCATTATAAACAGAATATATATAATTATATTTTGATAATGTCATTAAATTATCAATATATTTATTAAAATCAATAATATTATAGTTAATTAAAAAATTAGTATTAGTGTGATTAACTTTATATATATTACATAATTTTCGTATAAAGAAATCATCACAAACGAAAGGAATGTTTTTATCTTGTGCAATCTTAATAAGATCAAATTGAACTTTATCTAATATATTTAATGTTTTATAATTAACTATTTTGTCTAATTCAAATTCTGTATCCATTATTTGAAATTTATTTATATATTCATTTAATTTCTCCCACAATTCTACTTTATTTTTATTTGGTATTTCTTGTAAAACAAGATTATATTTATTAGTTGCTTTGTTGTCGTATCCTATTGTTGTTTCTTTTTCGTTATATGTTAGTATTAAATTTTCAAAATAATAATCAAATTTATTTTTTAGCGTTTTCGAAATAAATATTTTTTTGCAAAGATCATCAGTTAATATATCTAATTTATCAAATAACGTTAATGTAATTAATGAGGTAATATCTATTACAAAACCTTTTTCTAAATTTAAGTTGATTGTTTCACCAGCATATAAAAGATGTTCTTTGGATAATAAAGTATTCATTAATTTAGCATATTCATCAAAATTATGATCAGTACTAATTAAAGAACTCAATGGAAACCTTTCTTTAGTTTCATATATATTTAATTTACTATCTATATTTTTTGATATATCACTAAGTGTTTTGCTTATTTGCTCTAAATTATCGTTGTTATCTTTTGTAGACGTAAATATTTTTATCCCTTTTTCTTCTTTTACAATGTTAAAACAATATCTTACTAGATACTTGTATTTTTCTTCTATGTTTAAAATTTCATAAGAATTATTTTCAATGACGATAATATCTTTAGCTTTCTTTCCTAAAATTTTTAAAGCAATTTTACTATTGGATTTAATTATTGTTAAATCTGCAATTTTATTATTTTCTTTGTAATTCATATTATCGTCTACTATATATTTTTTTACTTCATTATTTTCTACATTTTTTAAAATTAGAACAGAATCCTTTAATCCATTTTTGTTACTTTTTTTAAATTCATTATTACTCATCATTATAATTGACCAAAATTGTTTATATGGTTCTTTATCATCAATGTTATGCAATAAATATAGACTGTTATATGCCATTTCAACCGCTGTTTCAATATTTCCCATAAATTTATAAGCTTCTGATAAAAGCATAGCTATTTTATAATCCTTAATTTCATTAATTTTTGGAAAAATTGATTCATCAATTTTATTCTTTGTTCTAATTGAAATAATTATATATTTATTCAAAGATTGATTGTTATTAGTCTTTATATACGAATTTTTAAAATTAGTCAAAGATTTTATCATTAATCCTTTATTTTCATTAATAATACCATGTAAGTAGTTTATATCCATTTCTTTTTCATCTAAATTATCAATGTTTTCTTCTAAAAATTTTATTTCATTTAGCAATAATTCTTTTTTTGTTTTTAAAAGTTTAATTAATTTTATTTTAATTAAATCATTCTGACTACCTAATTTAAGCAAATAATCTATCATTGTTTGACTTTCTTCTATTTCAATAGAAACATCACATATTAAATTAATTGTAATATAATCATCCATTTTAACACATTTCAAAGCTTTATTAAATTGAATTTTATATTTAGATTTATTTAATTTAAAAAGTAATTGTGCAGTACATGTATAATATAATGGCATGTCTTTAAACTTTTTATTAAAAGCCAAAATATCAGATACCTTTAATTCTTTAATATGATTTTTAGATAATATTAAAAATGTGGCTAAAATTCCTAACCCGTCATATTCCTCAATACTTAATGGTGATAATTCACTAATAACCTTATCGTATTGATTTAATAAAAAGAAACATCTAATTAGATTAATAAAACATGATTTGTTTTTTTCTGTATAATATAATTTTTTTAATATAGGTAATGCTTTGTCGGCTTGATTTTCCATCATTAAATTATCTGCATAAAAATTATAATCATCAATAGTCAATAAGTCATATTTCTCAATATCTTTAAACTTTTCAATATATTTTTTTCTATCATATCTTTGCAAAATTATTAAAATATTGTGATAATAATTTTTACTTTCTTCACTGTGTTTTCCAGCATATATATATTCTAAATTTATTAATTCATTATATATGTCTTTCAACTTTTCTTTATTACTATAACTTATATAAATTAATGATGACAAATTATTGGTAATTTTACTTGCTTCTTCATATAAGTGATTAATTCTGTTAGAAATTTTGTCTATATCTTTATTTTCAATTTCGCCTTTTAAGCTTTTTTTAATATCATCCTTTGAAATTTGAAGTAATTTATCATAATCTTTTAAATCAAGATGATTTTCAGCAATATATGGATATTTTTTTTGAATAACGTCACTTATATAATCTGAACCATATATTATAAATTCAATATTTCTTTTTTTGCATTTTTTCTTTATTTCCTCGATTATTTTTAAAGACGGCTGTTTTCTGTTATGCATAAAAATTATTTTTGAAACTTTGCCATTTAATTTATCGGAATCTATTAAACTAAAACATTTTTCTACATCATCTCTAATTTTTTGAGGTAGTTTTACTTTTTGATATGTAGTAAATTCAACAAATACATATTTTTCATCTTTAATAAAAATTGAATCTGGTGTTCCTGAAATTGTTTTCTCAGTTCCAGATTCAGAACCAGTACGATCAAATGTTATATATCCCTCATTTTTTAATATTTCATTACAAATAATTTGAAATTTGCCTTGTTCTTTTTGTCCTAATTTACTTTCTATATCTGTGATTGAAATCATTTTTTATTTTCATCCCCCTTGTTTAAAATAAATTCTTAAAATATTTCTTTCACTAAAACCCAATTTTCATTTTCCATATCTTCCGTATATTCCGTATTGCATAAATATAATGAATCGTTTTTATCATAATCTCTAACAAATCCCCAATTTACATTATACTTTTTAGCATATTCTTTTAACGCTTCAAACTTATTTTCTACTTTAATATCAATATTTTTAGATTCACCTTCAGCATTTTCTCCACCTTTTGTTTCAATAATCCAAATTTTATTATCTTTATCACAAACTATGAAATCAGGATAGAAGTGCCATTTACGATTTACAGCATCCACATAAACTATTGAAAAATAATCACTAGATTTTTCTCCATTTTTATAAAACCACTTAATGTTTTCATTATTTTCACAAAAATATTCAAACATTCTTTCAGACTTTGATTTTATTGTACTATTAGGGTAATTTAAATATGTTGATTTTTCATAAATAGTAGTATCTCTCATTTTAGGATCATATTTGATATAATCCATTTCTGGAAAATGCCAATCAATCTCTTTTAATTCTTCAAATTTCATTTTTATTTGTCTTGCTTTTTGAGATACTGCTTCTTGAAAATCGTGTTTTAATATATCTTCATTATTTATTACAAAAGCATAAAACTCAGTTAAAGTTAAATCTACAAATTTTTTAGTGAATAATTTTTGTTTCCAAAACATTCTTTCTAGCATTAATCTAGTTCTATCATAACGCATACCAATTTTAGATGCTATTTCATTTATAGAATGTCTTAATTCAAAACCATTTTTATTTGTAGTTACAGTAGATTGTACTTTAATTCTATTAGCGTTTTCTAGTTCATTGCTATTAATCCTAACAATTTTATCTTGAACTATGTAATTATCAATAGTATCTTTAAAAACATATCCATTAGCTTCTAAAATTGTTTTATTATCTTTCTTTTTAGAAATTAGTTTATATTTATCTATATAAAATTTATGTAATATATTGAAAGTTTCTCTTTCATCAAATCCATCAAAATTATTATCAAAAGTTAATTTCTTTAAAGTAAAGTTTTTATATTCATTTTTTAAAAATATAACTTTTGTATCATAAGCGTTATTACCTAATTCTTGTTTAACAGATTGTTCATATTTTTCATCAAAAGTATATAAATAACAATTATCAAGCAAAACATTATCATAGTGATGTCCTTGTGGCATTCTTCTAATTCTACCAATAGTTTGAGTTTCAAAATCTTCATTCATATTATCACGAAGTTTTACAAATATTTTAGCACGTGGGCAATCCCAACCAGTAGATATTGCTTGTTTCATAATAAGTATTGCTTGATTTGATTCATTATCTTCAATATTATCTATATTTTCTTTTCTATCAGCAAGCCATATAGCAAGATTTTGCTTTATATAATCATATCCTCTTTCTTCAAGAATTTTTTCTATCATTTTTATTAAATCATCGGATTTACTTGGTACTTGAATAATTATTAGAGGATTTACTTGAACACCTAATTTTAAATATTCATTTTTAATTGCTTTTCTTTTTTCTATTGCAAGGTCAAGCAAATATTCATGTTCGTTAGAAAGAGTAGTATCATTAGATACATTTTCATTAATATAAAGTGCTCTTGTAATTAAACCAGAATTTATAACTTCTAATTCATCGATTGCAATAAATTCTGCTTCTTTATTAGTCTTAGTAGTAGCACTAACTCTTATAATGTAATTAGGATTCATATATTCAATAATACTTTCAGCTTTAACAGTTTTATTTAAATGTTCTTCATCAACGATTACAATAAATTTGTATCCTGAATTATGTGCTTCATGTATTCTTTCATATAGATTTTTTCTTTCAGCATCTTTTAAAGCATTATTTCCTTTTTTAGTAATTGTTTCCCAGTTAATAAAAGCAGTTGATTTTTCTTCAAAACCTTGAAGTAATACATCTTGAATATTTTGTGTTTTATGATGAGGTAAAAACTTTAACATTTTCTTTCTACTTTGTTCTTCTAAATCTCCTTTACCAGGAGTAAGCCATACAAATAAAACATTTTTATTTTCTTTAAAATATTCTTCAATATATGAAAGTAATATAATTGTTTTACCAGATCCAGTAGGTGCTTGTACTAATATTTCTTTTTTAGTGCCAATACTTGTAACATCTAATAATTTATTTACTGTATCAAGTTGAAATTTTTTTAATTTAATTCCTTGCATTTACATTACCTCCATAATTTCATCTTCAAAATAATATTCTGGTATGATATATACTTCAATATTATTATTTTTAAATATAGATTCTTGCATTGATGTTAAGAGTATATCTGATGATATATATACTTTTTCACAGACATCTAAATCACTTTGATTTTTACTAAATTTATCTAATTCATCTTCATTTAAATAAACTCTAATTTTATTATCATCTATTTCGATACCATTTTCTAATTGAATAAGATTTTTAATATTAATTAGTAAATTATTGTGAAGATTTTCATCTTCAGTATTAATTCTTGGTATATATGTGCATTTATAATATTTTAAATTTGCTTTTAATGGATTATATTTTCCATAACCTTCAATTACGTTTTTTATTCTCTTGTAAGTTATATTTTCACAAATTTGATTCTCATTATTAGTACATAGAATAAAATGCCTTTGTCCGTTATCATCGCTATTTAGTTCTAATACTGCTTGAGCAGTACTACCAGAACCTGCAAAAAAATCTAAAATAGTAGCGTCTTTTTTTGTATGATAATTTATAAGTTCTTTCAGCATTTTGACTGGCTTTTTTCCACTGTTAAAAGGTATATTTCCTTCGTGGCGAATGTTACCAAAATCAGCCGCAAAATTCATTAAATTAGAAATAGGTACTTCCCTAAAAGAACCATGTTGAGAGTTTATTTCTTCAACTCTAGATAATGGCATTCCAGAGTACATTTTGCACCTAGTAGAGCCTTTTTTTGCAGGTCCAACATAATATCTGTATCCTAATCCATCATCACCACGACCAATCACTTTATATAAGCATCCTAGACCATCTATATTGTATCTTGGTTCTATATATTTTCTAACAACTTGACCATATGACATTTTAGAATAAATTGTTCCTGAAACCCAAGTTTCTTTAAGTAAGTTAATATTTGATTGTTCTTTTTTTTCTATTATCCATTCGTTAGGCTTAAACACTTTAATTTCAGTATTATCTTTATGTTTAAAGGTCGTTCCACTCGAAATTTCTTTAATTTCATAAATAAAACTAGCATCAGTATATTCTTCTTTTGGTAAATTTATTTTAAACTGACTGTAATCTTTAGCGTAGACTAATACATATTCCATTACTGGTTTAACTGATTTTCCATCAGCTAAAGACTTTTCTGCATATCTAACTTGAATATGATGTATGGATATCCTATTAGTTTCATTAAAAATATCATCACAAAGTAGTTTTAACTGTGCTATTTCATTATCATCTATCGAAATAAAAATTATACCTTTATCATTAAGTAATTCTTTTGCTATTCTTAGTCTTTTTTCCATAAAAGATAACCATTTAGAATGTTTGTATCCATCTTCATTATCAATAATTTTATCATTATAAATAAAATCATCGCTACCTGTATTATATGGGGGATCAATATAGATTACATCGATTAATCCTTTATGAGTTTTTTCTAATAGATATAAACTATGAAGATTATCTCCCTCTAATAAAAAATTAAACTTATCTTCTGGATTAGATACTATTTCTTTATCTTTTACTTCTTCAAAAGTAGGTATCTGAGTTTCTAACTCTTTATCAACTCTTTCTTCGTGTTCTTCCCATATAAGTCCATATTTCTTTTTAGTCAATTCATTTTCTATCATTGATAAATTAGTTAATGTTTCTTCATCAGTAATATTTTTTTTAATTTCGTTAATTGTATTTAACATTTTATTTCTTCTAATTTTTGATAGGTTAGTAGTTTCCATTATTACAACTCCTTACGTTAAAACCATTTAATTATCTTAATTTTGATGTGCGTTTTTTTCTGTTAATATTATACTATATAATGCTTATATTTTCCATACTTCGACTAAAATTGCTAAAGAAAAAATCGGATATTTCTATCCAATTTTTTAAAAATATTATTCGATGTTTAAATTGAATTTTATATCGTCACATATATCATTCAACCAAGTTAAATAATGATTTAAATCACGTTCTTTAATATAACCATATCTATGTGCATCTCTAGCAATAGTATTAAGTCCATTGCCAATCATTTTGAATTCATCACGATGTTTTTCTAATATACTCATATCAGCTTTGATAGGAGTATATTCTTTAATCAATTTTCTAATATAATCTGACTTACTTAAATTCAGCTTTTTACATTTTTTTTCTAAAATTTTATTTTCTTCTTCAGATAAATATAATGTTTTTTCAATCTTTCTTTTTCTCATCTTTTCCACCTCCTTTCTTATGTAAGGGGATTGGGGATTTCCCCACATACGAATTTGTGCGAGTGTACAAATTCAGTGCTGGCTAGACAAAAAATTATATCTAGTACATACACTTTTTAAATAAATATTAATTCTTTTAAGATTATTTCTTCAGCCATATTTTTGTAATTATTCATAAGTTTTGACCATTCTATATGATTAATTTTTTTATTTTTTTCAGATAGTCTTTCATCTGAATTTTTGTAATTTTTCATTAATATTTGTAATCTATCTTCACTATTTTTACTGACCGAAATAAGATGATTAGTAAGTTCATTAGTCATTAAAAGTGTAGTGTAAAGAGCTTTCTTGTTTTCCTTTAAATAGTGTAATCTTAAATATCCATATTTGTTTATTCCTTTAGTATTTTGATTTTTTATAGTTAAATTTGGTAATAAATAATCTCCATTTCGTGTATAAATTAATTTCATTTTCATCTCTCCATTTCTTTATTTAATTTGTGACTGCAATATCTTTTTTAGGTAATAATATTAAAATATCTTTTAGTTTGTTTTCTTCAACATAAGGACAACTAATAATGCCATCAACATATAAATGTTCTCTTGATTTTGATATAAAATATTCTAAAAATTCATTTGAATATTTATTTGATTTCATTTTTTTGATAGATAAAATATCATAATCTACTTCTATATTTTTTAATTTTTCTTTGTTAATTTCTTTATAAAATTTGATACCAATATTGTTGTTTTCCATAATTTTATAAAGATATTTTATATATTGTTTACTGCTTTTTGTTATTAGTTCATCTGTAAATTTTATATTTTTAATATCAATGTTATAGTTTTTATCTCTTGTTATTTCTATTTGAGATATAAGTCTATGAATTAAATCTCTTTTAGTTTTTCTTGTTAGTAAATCATAAAGAAAAGTAAATCCTATATTTTTAATATTTGTAAAAATTAATTTGTCATTTTCTTCAATACAATCTAATTTTTTAACAAGTTCTATTGTATATTCTTTTGAAGAATTATCTGGATCAAGAGTAATTTTCTTTTTATTTAATTTATCAATTTCTTTTTTTATTACTTCATTTTTGTGATTAATTGTTTCTACATCCAAAGTAGAACTTAAATATAAATCAACTAACCTTTTTTCTTGCATTTTTAATTTTTCAATAGCTTTTTCTATTTCTTTTACATCATTACTTTTAGTAGAATTACAAGTAATAATTTCATTATCCATAGAAAGCATAAATATTGTTAGTTCTTCTAATATCCTTTTTAATTTTGTCTCTATTTTTTCGGTATTATAATGATATCCATAACCTTTGCAATTCGTATTTTTACACCTTAAATGGTAATATACTTTTTGTTTTCCATTAGGATATTTAAATGATTCTGATGAACTCATAATTTCTCCACATAAAGGACATTTAACTAAGCCTGAAAATAAATGAATATGTTCACCATAATTAGAATGTTTATTTTTAACTAATACATTTCTAGTCATATTCCAAGTATTTATATCAATAATTGGTTCACAATAATTCTCAACTCTTAAAACATCTTGAGGTTTTCTTTTATATTTTCCATATTCAAATATTCCAATATAAATTGAATTAGTAAGTATTTTATAAACTCTATCTGATAACCATTTTCCTTGTTTTAAGTAAGCGTTATTATCGTGCATAATAGTTGCTATATTTCTTGTTGAATGACCTTGTTTACATAGTTCAAATATTTCTTTTACTACTTGTGATTCAATAGGTTCTATTTCTAAATGACCAGTATTTTTATTTCTAACATAGCCATAAGGTGCTTTACTAGGGTGTATTTTTTCTAAAGCCATTTCTTCCATAGCTCTTTTTGTTCTTGCTCCAATTTCTTTTCTTTCTCGTTGACCGAATACTAAGTTCATTCCAAATATCATTTCACCATTAGCAGTAGATACATCATAAGGTTCTAATATTAATTCAATTTTAACATCGTGTTCTTCACAGTAATTTAAAAGCCAAAATCCATCATAATTATTTCTTGTAAGTCTATCTACTTTAATAGCAATTAATTTATCAATCTTTTTAGATTTTATATCAGTAAGTAATCTTTGCATTTCTGGTCTCATTAAATCTTTGCCTGAATGACCTGCATCGTTATAAACATCAACGATACTATAATCATTCTTTTCACAATACTCTTTAATCATTCTAAGTTGCGAATCAATAGAATATCCATTATCTCTTTGATCATCTGTACTAACTCTTACATAAACACCACATCTCATAAAATTCCTCCTTTCTTCATTTTTGAGAATGATTAATATTTCTCTCACTTGTTTCCTCACTTAAGTTTAAAATGGCAACCTAGATTTTTAAAAAAATTAATCTTCTCATATGTTTCCTAACTAAAACTCAAAAAAGCAGACAGAATTTCAAAAAAAATTAATCCTCTCATATGTTTCCTAACTTAAAAGCAGAAATATACCCCTTTAATTTTAAAAAGATTAATTTCTTCATATATTTCCTCACTTAAAGGCACTTTTATGAAGTGTATTTTTGAAAAAAATTTAATATTTGCATT
>DVJX01000002.1 GCA_018716405.1 Candidatus Faecisoma merdavium
TTTTCTCTTTCATACAACATTGTATTATAAATAAATCTAGTACATCCTAAAGTTTTATTTATTAAGTGTTGTTGTATTTTATTTGGATATAATCTAAATTTATAGGCTTTATATATTTTCATTTTATCACCGCCTTGATAAAATTTTATCACACGTACATATGTTTGTCAATATATATATTTTAAAAATTACAAAGCACTTTCCTAGTATATAAAAAAAAGAAATTGCTTCTTTTTTTAAAAATTATCATTACTTTTTTTTATTTTAAATTCTACACCTTTTATTATATAATTATTTTCTCCACTTATTCTACTATTACTTAGTCCTTTTCTTTGTTTAATATATTGATCTTTCTTAACTAGATTATACATATTATTTTTAGTTTCAAATTCATAATTATGTCTTGCATCTTTGTTTCTATAACTATTATATATAAGAAAGTAATATATAAATCCCAACGATAAAAATATAAAATTATAATCAAAGTCTATAAAAAACATTAATAAAAAGCCAAACAATTCAACTAGTAATGAAAATAATATTAATTTAGGTTGATTAATTGGTACGCTTCCCATAATTTCTTTAGTTCTTGCATTAACTGCTATATAATGTAGTAAATTTTTATCTTTTTGATAATAGCTATATAACCAAACTGGTAAATATGCAGCTTTCCAATTTTTACCTATAACTTTAAAATCTTCTTTATTCCACTTTACACCACGATCATAATATTCTAAAGTTTTATTACATGCCATTCTTGCAACATCATTTGCCTTAGTTAAAACAAATTGATCTAAAATATCTACATTGGTATCTCTTTTTTCAGATGAATATCCTTTTAAATAATTAGAATTATATTTTATACAATTTTCAGTATCAAAGGGTAATATAGAATTAATAATATTATTAGTTTTTAAATTATCATTATTAAGTTTATCAGAATTAGATTCTATTATTAAATCATCTATTAATAAATCGAATTCTCTTTCTACATTATATAAATCTGCATCATAATACGTTCTTCTATTTTCTTTAGTTCCTACTGTGTATCTTCTAACTAAATGTTCTCCTTCACCAGCAAATTTAGCTTTAGTATTTAAATCGACTACCATATAAGGAAAAAATACCCCCATTATGTTTTCTGATTTAAATTCATTTTTAAATGTTGTATTGGCATAAAATTTTCTTTTGTTAACAAATTTTTCGATTTCTGTTTTTGCCTCTTCTTTAGTAATTTTGAACGGTAATAACATATCAGGTACTGCCCCATTTGGTACTTGTTCATTAATAGAAAGTGTATTCCTGCACCAATGACATCTTGCTTGTGTACTAGATGTTGTATCAATAACCACTTCTGAACCACAACTTGAACATTTTAAAGTTATAATATCATCAGCATCACTTACTATATCTGAAGCCCCAGCAGATATTGAATTTCCTTCAAGATTAGATATATCATTATTTTCTATTTTAACACTATCGAATTCATAACGGCAATAATTACATCTTAATTTGCAAGTTTTAATATTATAAGAAATATCAGTGGATCCACATTTTATACATTTGTCTTGCACATTCATATTATAAACCTAACAATTGATTTTTAATTTTATCATAATCTTCTTGCGTGATAGCTCCAGCATCAAGAAGTTTTTTCATTTCTAATAATTTTGTTGTTGGATCTTGTGGAGTTTGTTGTTCAGTTACAGCTTGTTGTTGTCCAAACGCTGGTTGATAGCTTGATGATGTTGGTTGTTGTTGCATTCCTCCCATCATTCCTCCTGCTACGTTCATGCCCATTCCCATAAATGCCATATTGACTCCTCCGCCATTTTCTCCTGCTGATTGCATTCCACGAGCAACTGCTTGTTGCATAAATGAATTACCTCTAGAGCCTGATAAAGCATCTGCTTTTTTAACATCCTTCATTAATTCTTTTGTATCTTCATCATATTCAATTGCTAAAATTGCTGTTTTTACTATTTCTAATCCACGAGTTGTTTTCCATTGATATGCGTCTTCAACAGCTTGACTCATAGCTTGCGCAAATCCGATTTGATCTGCTTGAATTTTTGAAATACGATTTCCTTTACTTGGATCATTTGTATAATTTGAAAATGCTGCAGATAAAGTTCCTACTACTTCATTAAACAATTGTGTTCCTGCATCATTATCCATATCAGCAAAATCAAATTCTGGCGCATTTGGTTGTAAATATTTTGATGGTACAAAATTTTTAACAAATAACAATGGATCTACTATTTTTAATGTATATGTCCCTCTTGTTACTGCTCCTACTTGTGTTCCAAAAAATGCATCATCCCAATATATTTCTGATTGTGTACCAAATTTATTATTTGGAATTTCTTTTAAATTAACATAAAAAGCTAATTGTTGACTACCTGGTTGTCCACCAAATTTTACTCTTTCCCATGTTTGCTTTAATGTTTGACCAAAAATACCATTTCCTGCAAACATTGATTGCGAATTAGGATCATCCGAACTAAAAATAAATCCACCTGGTTCTGCTACTAATCCAGTAATCGCTCCATCTTGAATTGTAATTAATGCAGTTCCTTCTGGAACAATAATTTTACTACCATTCGTAATAATGTTTTCGCTACCTTTAGTGTTTTCACCACGTCCTGCGTTGGTGCCACTTGGTACAGCTGGATATAATCCAACTGTTCCAGAAACGCCTTGACGTGGCGCATAAAAATCCTTCCATTGATCAGCAAATGTGCCTCCTAACGCACCTGTAAATGCTTTAATAAATCCCATAAATTACCTTCTTTCTATTACATTTTTATTATATCAGAAAAATAAGCATTTTTGATAAAAAAAAAGATTTTTTATCTTTTTTTACTATTTTCCAACAAATCATCCAAAGTATTCTCTTTTATCTTATTTTGCTTTTCCATCATTTCAAATTCCAATATACTATAAAATTCTTTTGAAATTATATAATCTTCACCATAAGAAGATACAACTATATCACCATTCTCATCAAATCCTTTAAATAACATAACATGTCCAACTGTATCAGTTGATATTTTTGTCCATGATAATTTTTTTTGAGTGTGCATATAAACATCTGTTTTTAATCTTGATGAAACATTTATTAAATATCCATTATTTATTAATAACTCTACATTTTCAACAAATGAATTATAATCATTTTTAAAATCTTCAATTCCTATTTTTTTAGAAATAATTGTTTTGTTAAAATCTTTAAAATAATAATTACACCAAAAGTTAAAACTATCAGTTAATAAACCAGTTAATTTTTGATATATTTTTAAATCTGTTATTTGAACATCTTTTGATATTTGTTTTAATTGTTCAAAACTAGTAATGCCTTCTAAATTGAAATACTTTTTTGCTACTTGATCTGGCGTTGCTACACATTTATTTACTTTTGGAAATCTACTTTTTATTATTACATTTCCTTTTTCATCAAAACCATCAAAAATATAACCTTTTTTGAAAATTTCTAATGAATCACCACCAAAAAATTTATAAGCTTCTTCATTATTTTCAAATTTAAATTGTTCGTAACTTGCAATTGAAACTTTTGCTAGATTATAAAATTTAGAAAAAATATCTACCATAATTTTATTACAATCAATTACATCGCCATCAATTAAATAAGAAAATTTATTTTTAAAATCATCATCATTTTGAAAAAAATAAGCAATACAATTAGCCAACATTGCAACTGAACATCCAGTTTCAGATAATTCTTTAAACATAACTACAATTTCTTCAATGCTTAAATTTGGCTGATTTTTTTTTACAATTTCTAATAACTCTTTATATTTATTTCTATTTAAAATTCTATGCTTAATTAGATCATATGGTTTACCTTGGTCAGCTTCAATTATTTTAATCATAAACTATCCTTTTATTTCTGTTTTACCTCCCATATAAGGTTGTAAAACTTTTGGAATTTTAATAGTTCCATCTTCTTGATAGTTGTTTTCAAGTAAAGCTATTAAAGCTCTAGTTGAAGCTAAAACAGTATTATTTAATGTATGTAAATAATAATTGCCATTCATACTTTTTGCTCTTATACCAAGTCTTCTTGCTTGAGCATCTCCTAAAGTTGAACAAGAGCCAACTTCAAAATATTTTTGTTGACGTGGACTCCATGCTTCAATATCACAAGATTTTACTTTTAAATCCGCTAAATCTCCAGAACAGCATTCTAAAGTTCTAACAGGAATATCTAAACTTCTAAATAGTTCAACTGTATATTTCCACATCTTATTATACCAATCCATAGAATCTTCTGGTTTACACAAAACAACCATTTCTTGTTTTTCAAATTGATGAACACGATAGATTCCTCTTTCTTCTATACCATGAGCACCAACTTCTTTTCTAAAACATGGTGAATAACTAGTTAAAGTTATTGGTAATTGTTCCTCTTTAATTATTTGATTTTTAAATTTTCCAATCATAGAATGTTCAGAAGTTCCAATTAAATATAAATCTTCACCTTCTATTTTATACATCATAGCATCCATTTCATCAAAAGACATAACACCACTTACTACATCACTTCTAATCATAAAAGGTGGAATACAATAAGTAAAACCTTTGTCAATCATAAAATCTCTTGCATATGAAAGCATAGCTGAAGAAAGACGAGCCGCATCACCCATTAAATAATAAAATCCATTGCCACTCGTTCTTCCTGCACTTTCTTTATCTAGGCCATTAAAACTAGCTAATATATCAGCATGATAAGGTATTTCATAATTTGGAACAATTGGATCTCCAAATTTTTCTATTTCAACATTAAAAGAGTCATCTTTACCAATAGGAACGGATTCATCAATAATATTAGGAATAACCATCATTTTTTCTTTAATTTGTTGTTCTAAAATAATTTCTTTTTCTTCCAGCTCTTTCATTTCTTTAGAACAACTACTAATTTCTTCTTTTATTTTATTAGCTTCTTCTTTTTTTCCATCTTTCATTAAAATACCTATTTCAGAACTTTTTTTATTTTTTAATGCTCTTAAATTATCACCTTTTAATTTGCATTCTCTAAATTGTTTATCAAGTTCAACAACTTCATCAACAATACCTAACTTCTTATCTTGAAATTTTTTCTTAATATTTTCTTTTACTAATTCACTATTTTCTCTTATTAATTTAATATCGATCATAATATCTTTCCTTTCTAAATAACAAAAAGACTATTTTATTAGGAGTATATAAAATACGGTGCCATCCTAAAATAGTCTTAATTAAGAGATAACGGTTTTACCCGGAAATGTTTACATTTCACTAAAGGAGTAGATTTCATAAATGGTTATTATTAGTTTCCATCAACCACTAACTTTCTATTAAATACCCATTTATTACTTAGTTCCTTTTTCATTTTATGAATAAATTTTATCATTTTAAGTTTACATTGTCAACTATTGAAATTTTTTAAATAATTGAAATGCTTCATCTTTAAATTGTCTTAATGATGATGTCTCATCTTGCATTTGATTTATTTTACCTTGTTGTTCATTTAACTGTGTTTGCTGTAAAGAAATTAATTCATCTTTTTCAGATAATAATTGTTTTTGTTCTTCAATTGTACTTTTAGCTAATAATAGTTCCTCTTTTAATCTTTTTAACTCTTGTAAGTCGGTTTGAATATCAGCTTTATTTGATCTTTGAACTGACATATTATAAACTTCCACTAAGTCTGCACAATTTTGATCAAAAGAGCAATCTATTGAAATTTTTTTACCCGTTGAAATTGCATAAATAAGCTGTAAAATAAATCTTTGAACATTTAAATCTTTTTCATATGATGACATTAATTTTTTTAAATTATAAATAAAATCATTGCTTAGCATTAAATGACCATTATATTCATTTGTTAAATTCACTAATCTTTGAGCCAATATTAATTTGTCAGCATTTTTTAAATAATTAAAAATTCCAATGTTTTTTCTTACAACACAATTTACAATCATTACTCTTTGATTACTTATCAAATCAGCCAATAATTTATCACTTGATTTTTCATCCGAAGGACTTATTATTGAGGACGGGCTATAATAATATTGATCATCTGGTTTTTTTAAACCTAAAAAAATAATTTCACTTTTTCCATCTTCGAATGCAATATAATACTGACAACCATAGTTATTTCTTTCGCCATTAAGATAAGCTCTTGGTAATGAATATTCAGATACAAAATAAATATCATTTATATCACATTTTAAAACAGTTTCAAATGATTCTATTTTCTCTTTGATATATGGCGAAACAACGTCAGAATAAATTAATTCTCCCCTAACAAATTTTTGATATATTGCTGTATATCTTTGTATTAATTCTTCTAACATATCTAAAGGTTTGTTAGAAGATAAAATTTTGCTATTTCTTAAAGCACTAATATTTATTCCTAATAAATGAGGTATATTTTCTGGTTTAAACATAAATTCTAATATTTGACCATTTGATAAATATAATTTATTTTCATTATAACGATAATCACTTTTTTTGTATAGTTTAACTGCTTCTTCCAATTTTACAATTATTTGCTCAAATTCATACTTACTTGGCATAACAATCCCCCTTTTTCATGCCAAATATAATACCATATTTTTTTTATTTGTCAAATTTGCGGTTCCATATGAATAAACACATATTTTATTTTATCATCTTTTTCTTTTAATTTTTTTTCTATTTCATCTATAATTTTATGAGCATCTGTTAATGATAAATCTTTCATAATTACATTAGACACTAATTTAAAATAAGGACCATATCTTAAAATATATAAATCTTTTATTTCTACTATTTCATTAAAAGAAGTTATTATATTTTTTATTTCTTTTATATATTCTTTATCTAATACTTGTTCTTCTAATAAAATACCAATATTATCTTTTAATATATTAAATCCTGTTTTTATAATAAATAAAGATATAATTACTGTACTAAGCATATCAGCGTATTTTAATATCTTCAACTCATTAGAAAATTGCATCAATACAATAGATATTAAAACAAATATTGAACTATTTACATCAGCTTTTGATTCTTTTCCAGACGCTATTAATATATTGTTAGAATATTCTATCCCTTTTTTATAAATATAACTTGATAATATATATTTAGATATGATTGTAAATAAACTAACTAAAATCATTAATAAATTTGGTATTGTTATTTCTTTATTAAATATATTATAAATTAAACTTAATCCTAATAAAATAATTACAATACCTATTATCACACTCGTAATATATTCTGTTTTGCCATGCCCAAAAGGATGTTTTTTGTCAGCAGGTTTTAATGACAAATGATTACCAAATATCGCTACAAAATCAGTTGATAAATCACTTAAAGAATGAATTCCATCAGCTATTAATGCATTACATTTGCCAATAAAACCAAATAAAATTTTAATTATAGATAAAAAGATATTGGTTATTGAACTAACCAATAAAACTTTAGTTATTTTCAAAATGAATCACCTTCATTTGATTTATATTTTTTTACTATGACTACAACTAATGAAAGAAGAACTAGAATAAAAATAATCATCCAATAATTAAATTCGGTTATTGATTTTAATTCAATATCATCATTATTTGTAAGTTCTATATTAATTTTATCACCAATTGTTATAATTAAATTATTGCCAGTTGAATAATCTTTATATACGAAACTATATTCATCACTATCGTAATAACCAATAAAATTATAATTAACATTATCTTTTATAATATTTTCTTTATAAACATCATCTTTAAGCAAAGTAACATAATAACCATTACAAACCAATATTGAAACATCTTCCATGTGACCATTTTGATTTTCATGAAATATTATATTTTTTTCTTCTATATAACAAATACCATCTTCTACATATACTCCAGTTGAATTTGGTTCCATTGTCATAAATGAATCATTTTTTATTAAATAGTTATTTAAATTAATTATATTTTTTTCATAATCAGCTATATAATTGTTAAATAAACTTAGTTCTTCTTTTGATAATTCTTCTTTATAATTATCATCTTGATAATATTTTATTACTGCATCGCTTATATTCTTATATTTAACTAAATTGTTACTACATCCTGTCAATAAAACAAAAATTATTAATAAAAACTTTTTCATTATCCACCAGCCTTAATTAATTTTCCGTCTCTCATATCATATAAATCATCTATTTGCTTTGTAGTTAATCCAGCATCATAATTATAAAAATTATATATAGACATGTGTAAGTGTGGAGCGAATCCAGAACTTGTTGCAGTTCCAGCAGCGGTTCCAACAAAACCAATTAATTCACCTTTCTTAATTTCTCTATTACATTCAGTTTTAGTAGAACAGCGATAAATAATACCAGATAAATGAGTTAAAAACACCTCGGTAATTTCAACTCCATAAAATGTTTCTTTATCTTTCAAAGTAATTCTAACAGAATAAGCAGTTTCGTCACTTCCCTTATTTACTGTATTGCCCCAATGAGAATAAACTAAAGTCCCATCTACTGGTGAATAAATTGGTGCACCTACAGGAGCTGCAATATCAATACCAACATGATCATATCCACGATTATATACTCCATTTGTTGGCGTAACTGGCCAAATAAATTTTCCAGACAAATACGAATCCTCTATTTTTATAGTAGTAGGTATACTACTATAATTAGATGGCCAAGCTCCTAAAGATTTTCCATTTTTATCTTTTGGATAAACATAACTATTACTATCTAAGTAATTTTTATTACCCCAATAATTTATTGCACAAGATGGATCTGGTTCTTCTGCTAACACTTTAATACTAGAAGATGGTTGACAATTTCCTGTTGTAAAATAACCATCTATTGTAAGTGCTGGGGCATCACCATCAATAATTTGACCACCAGATGGTCCTTTATTTAATTCATCTAAATATTTTTGAACAGCCTCTATTCTTCTTGTTAATTCTTCTTTCAAACTTTCATCTTTAACTTTACTTGTATATCTTATTGCCAAGCTTAAATCATTATAAGATTTTGTTTCTTCAGCCTTTTGCACATACTCTGATGCCCAATTTGCATAAGCTATAGCAATATAATCTTGGTTTGCATTTTTAATACAATTACCATATTCCGCAGCTTGAGTAACTAACGATAAAACAAAACTTATGATAGAAGGAACTAACAATATTATAACCATTGCTCCTAATCTTTTAGTTATATTTTTTTTACCATTTTTATTATCTGCATCAGCACTAGTTATTATTTTTATAACATCTAACATTATCATAATAATTACAGCAACAATTGCTACAACAACTGCTATATTTAAAATTATTTTAAATATATATACAATATTTAATATATCTGGATTTTCACATATTTTCATAATACACCTCTATTTCGCTTCATACCAATTATTGCCATATTCAATGTCAATTTTTAGTGGTACTTTTAATTTAATAACATTTTCCATAACATCTTTCATAATTTTTATAACTTGTTCTTGTTCTTCTTTTAAACAATCAAATACCAATTCATCATGAACTTGAATTATTAATTTAGATTTTAAATTATTTTCTTTTAATTTTTGATGAATTAAAACCATTGCTTTTTTAATTATATCTGCACTAGTACCTTGAATAGGCGTATTTAAAGCCATTCTTTCTCCTGATTGTCTAATCATGTAATTAGTATTTTTTAATTCATCAATTATTCTTTTTCTATTAAATAATGTCTTTGCATATCCACATTCATAAGCATTTTTAATAGTATTATCCATATATTCTTTAATACCAGGATAAGTTTTTAAATATTCATCAATAAATTGTTTTGCTTCTTTAGTAGAAATATTTAAATTTTCTGATAATCCAAAACTACTAATACCATAAATAATTCCAAAATTAACTGCTTTAGCAATTCTGCGCATTTCTTTAGTCACTACATCTGTCTTGAAAATATCCGAAGCAGTTTTACTATGAATATCAAAATCATTATTAAAAGCGTCTATTAAAGCAGGTACATTTGCCATGTGAGCTAAAATTCGTAATTCTATTTGAGAATAGTCACCACTCACAATAACAGAATTTTCTGATGGTACAAATGCTTTTCTAATTAATCTACCATATTCTGTTCTAATAGGAATATTTTGTAAATTAGGTTCAATACTAGATAGTCTACCTGTTCTTGTTAATGTTTGGGTATAAATAGTATGAATTTTACCATTTTTAATCGTATTAATTAATCCTTCAACATAAGTTGTATATAATTTATTTAGCATACGATATTCTAATATTTTTTCAATTATTGGATGCTTATTAACTAATTTATTTAAAACATCAACAGCTGTTGAATAACCTGTTTTACCTTTTTTACCATGAGGCAAATTTAATCTTTCAAACAAAACTTCACCTAACTGTTGTGGCGAAGATATATTAAATGAAGTCCCAGCTAAATTATAAATATCTTTACTTAAAATTTCTAATTTAATTTTAATTTCATTACCCATTTCATCTAAAATATCTTTATCAACAACTACACCATCATATTCCATGTCACCTAAAACATAAGTTAAGGGAATTTCTATTTCATTGTATAATTCTTGCATATTTTCTTCTTTTATTTTATTTAACAATTCATCTTTTATTTCATAAATAAATTTAGCTTTACTAACAACTATTTTAGATATATCTTCTTGCTTTAAAACATTTTCATAAAATGGAATATTATAATTAAATTGATTAGCTAGATAAGCAATATCATCTTTAGTATTATACTCTAATAAAGATGAAGCTATCATTAAATCATTTTTAATATCAGGTATTTTTATATTTTTATATTTTAGCGAAACGTATAGTTTTTTTAAATCATATGTAAATATATCTACACCATTTAGAAAATCTAAATTTGTTATGTTTTTTATGTAATAAGCAACATCTTTATTATATATTCCTATACCTATAATATTAGAATTGTGATAATTTGTGCCATCTAATTCTAAATAAATAGCACACTCTTTATCAATTTTTATTTTACTTACATCATCAACAATTGTTATATTTATATCTTCTTCTTTTTTCTTTTCTTTTTTTAAAAATGAATAAAACTCCAATTCCTCATATAAATTATTTAATTTTTCAGTACTACCTAAATATTTTAATTCATCAATATTAATGTCAATTGGTACCTCTTTATAAATGGTAGCTATTTCATAACTCATATAAGCATTATCTTTATCTTGCTCTAATTTTTCTTTTGTTTTACCTTTTATTTTATCAATATTTTCATATATACCATCTAATGTTTTGTATTCTTGTAACAATTTTAAAGCTGTTTTTTCCCCTATTCCTTTAACACCAGGAATATTATCTGACGCATCCCCCATTAAAGCTTTTAAATCGATAATATTAATTGGCTTAATTCCATATTCTTTTGAAAATGTATCCTCATTATATCTTAAATAATCTTTTTGTTTTAATAATTTAATATCAATATCATTACTTATTAATTGTAATAAATCTTTATCACTACTAATAATTGTTCCAATAAAGTTAGGATCTTTATTGCAATATTCAGCAAATGTTCCAATTATATCATCAGCTTCATAATTATCTATTTCATAATATTTAATCCCCATAGCATTTAATAATTCTTTAGCTTTAGGAAATTGTAGTTTTAATTCATTAGGTGTTTCTATTCTTCCTTGTTTATAAAAATCATATTTATCATGTCTAAATGTTTTTCCTTTATCAAAAGCTACCATTATATAAGTAGGGTTTTCTTCATCGATTATTTTATGCATCATATTAGCAAAACCAAATAAAGCATTAGTTGGAAATCCTTTACTATTTTTCATAAAGTTACCATTATATGCAGTCGCATAATAACTTCTAAACAAAAGATTATTACCGTCAACTAATATTATCTTTTCCATAACCTTCACCTTTAATTATTATATCATACGGCAGACGTTGTCCGCAACCTAACAATTAAATTTCTAAAACAAAAAGCAAACCTCCTCTTGAAATAGTTTGCCAAAACAGTATAATAACTGTTACGTGCTCTAACGCCCAAGTTTGACAGTTTTTGAATAAAAAAGCAAAATAACCTATATAAAATATAGTTTTTTTATGTTTTAGGTATTGCGTACCATTGTGGAATATGATATAATTTATATAGTGTAGGTGTGTAATTATGAGACTAAAAATATCAAAATCAAAAAATACAACGTTATTTTATATAATTAAAGATTTAACTAAAAATGGTAAAAGATCGACTAAAGTTGTTAAACGTATTGGAAATTTAGAAGAAATCAAAACTATGGCTGGTAATATTGATTATAATATTTGGCTTAAAAATTATATTAAAGATTTTAATTTAGAAAACGATAATAAAGAAACTATTTTAATAAAAAAAAGCAATAGAAAAATTGTAGAAAAAGATAGTAATAATAATTTTAATGTTGGATATTTATTTATAAAGAAATTATACAATGATTTAAAATTAGATGAAATTTGTAATAATATTCAAAATAAATATCAATTTCATTTTGATTTGAATGAAATATTATCTTATTTAGTGTATGCTAGAATTATTTATCCTTCTTCTAAACTAGAAACTTTTAAACAATGTCAAAATTTTATTGAACAACCAAAGTTTAAACTTCATGATGAATATAGAGCCTTAAGTTATATTGCTAAAAATATTGATTATATTCAAGAAAATCTATTTAATAATAGTAAAAATATTATTAATAGAAATTCTAAAATTATTTATTATGATTGTACTAATTATTTCTTTGAAATTGATGAAGAAGATGATTTAAGAAAATATGGTATTTCTAAAGAACATAAACCTAATCCTATTGTTGGTATGGGATTATTTATGGATGGAGATGGTATTCCTTTATCTTTTAATATTTATCCTGGCAATCAAAATGAACAAAAATCTTTAATTCCTGAAGAAAATAAAATTATTAATAACTTTAAATTAGATGATTCTAAAATTGTCTTATGTACTGATGCTGGTCTTGCTTCTGATGAAATCAAAAAATTTAATGTTAAAGATAATCGTGGTTTTGTTATTACTCAATCTTTAAAGAAATTAAAAGATGAATATAAAAAAGAAGTCTTTGACAAATCTAATTGGCGTATTGCTAACGACTTTAAAAATTTTTATAATTTGGATACTATTGAACAAGACTCTTCTTTAAAAGAAAAATATTATGATACTTTATTTTATAAAATTATTCAAACTGAAACTAAATCTGTTAAACAAGATCTAATTGTTACTTTTAGTTTTAAATACTTTGATTACAATAGAAACATTAGAAATAGTCAAATTGAAAGAGCTAGAAAAAGTATTGAAAATAATCAAATTACCAGAAAAGGTAAAAATCAAAATGACTATAGAAGATTTATTGATTCAATTAATTCTACTGATAATGGTGAAGTTGCTGAAAATATAACCTATTCAATTAATCAAGATATTATTGCTGAAGAAGAAAAATATGATGGTTATTATGCACTTACTACTAATCTTGTTGGCGATGTTAATGAAATATTTAAAGTTGTTAAAGGTAGATGGGAAATTGAAGAATCTTTTAGAATTATGAAAAGTGATTTTCTTGCTAGACCTGTTAATCTTTCTAGAGAAGACAGAATTAAATCTCACTTTTTAACTTGTTTTATATCTTTATTCTTATATAGATTATTAGAAAAAAAATTAGAATACAAATACACAACTTCTCAAATTTTGAACACTTTAAGAAACATGAATGTATTAGAATCTAAAGGAGATGGATATATTCCTATATATACTAGAACAGATTTAACTGATGAATTACATAATGTTTTTAACTTTAGAACAGATTACGAAATAAATACTTATAAAAATTTTAAAAAAATTTTTGAATACATAAATAATTAAGTTATGGTACGCAATTTTTTAGCATTTAAAAACTCTCTAATTCCTTATAAAATAAGGCATAGGGAGTTTTTGCTTTTTTAAAACTGTCAAAGTCAGGATTATATCATACGGCAGACGTTGTCCGCAACCTAACAATTAAATTTCTAAAACAAAAAGCAAACCTCCTCTTGAAATAGTTTGCCAAAACAGTATAATAACTGTTACGTGCTCTAACGCACAATCTAAAATAAATAAACGGTCTATGCCGTAATGTAGTCTATGCTACCAAATATCGGAACCTCAGTTTTATTTCTTTGTTCCATGTTTACAAATATGCATAACTACTTAGGGAGGTTTGCAATGAGTATAATAGAACAAAATAAAGAAAAAATCAATGGGGTTTTAGAAACTTTTGACAGAATGATTATTAATGGTTATTTTCTAAATTTATGTAACTATCGTCATTTTCTGTATTATCTTATCCAAAATGATGTTAAATTAGTTGATTTTGATAAGTTTGCTCAAAAGGAAACTGAAATATTATGTAATCATATTGATAACTATATCAAAAGTAATAATGTAGAAACGATTTATCTTAATTCTGGAAAAATAGATAAAAATGAAATTGTTATGAATGAACTAGAAAAAAATCCTAATAAAGTTGGTTTAATATCTGCATTATCTGCTGTTGAAATTTGTAATACTATGACTGTTAAACCAAATCACGAAACTAAAAAGTTAGAAGTCACTTCTAGACCCACTAAATGTAAACATTATTATTTTTATTACAATGACAAAGAATTTGGCTTAATGTATTTAAAAATTCAAACTTGGTTTCCTTATAATGTTCAAATTTATATTAATGGTCGTGAATATTTATCTAAATTATTAGATAAAAATAATATTAAATATGAAATGTATAATAATTCGTTTTCATATATTCAAGACTTTAACAAAGCACAAGAATTGGCAGATGGTATTCTTAATCAAAAAATATCAGATTCATTTGACGGACTTATTAAACAAATTAATGTACATTTACCCAAAATAGAAAAAATATTTAGTCATTCATACTATTGGTGTATTGATCAATGTGAATTTGCAACCGACATTAATTTTAAAAATCGAGAAGATTTAAGTTTATTTTATAAGACACTGATTGAAACCACATATTTCACCTTTAGTTCTGAAGATATATACTCTTTCTTTGGTAGAAATGTATCTAAAATTCATACTTTTTCTAAAGGAGAAATTGTTTCAGATTTAAGAAACAGGTATCAAGGTTACCGAATAAAATTTAAAATTAATAATAATCAAATTAAGATGTATGATAAAGGAAACAATTTAAGAATTGAAGTAACAATTAATAATCCTAAAGATTTTAAAGTTCTTAAAGAGAGAGAAAAAATTATTGAACATAAAATCATAGAAAAAGAAAAAATTTGGGTACCTATTGGTAAAAGTATATCTAATTTATATAGATATGTTGAAATAAGTAAATCTATAACAAAAAGGTATATTGAGGCATTACCAGATATAAATGTAGATGAAGTTTCCATTTCTGAAATTAACAGATTATCTTCTCCTGTTATAGTTAATGAAAAAAAATATACTGGATTTAATTTAATGGAAAAAGATACATTAAATTTACTATCTATTATATCTTCTGGTGAATCTCTAATTAATGGTTTCTCAAACAAATTGATTAGAGAAAAATATTTTATAAAAGAAATAACTAAAAAAGATATTAACAGACTTACTCGAATATTATCAAAATTAAAAGCTCATGGAATAATCAAAAAAGTAGCTAGAAAAAATAAATATTATCTAACTACTAATGGTAGAAAAATTATTAATAGTATATTGATCTATACTAAAAAAACTTTATTAACTTAATTCTACAAATTAAATTTGTAATGGGGTAAGGGGAAATCTGCCTTTTTTCTATCAAACTCTTAAAAAACTTGTTTTATTTTAATGTATTTAGAATCCAATAGCATAGTAGGAGAATAATTCCACCCCCCTAAAGTATGCCCTCTAAGTATAACTGATACTCAATAATATTTTAATTCATATATGAATTAAAAATGAAATATTTATATTATAATTTTAAAAAGCATTACAAAAAATTCTTGAAAATCATTTCAAGAATTTTTTGTAATATCTCAATAATTAATATTTGTAAAAAATGAAGTTTGCACCAAATAAACAGAACCGATAAGGGGTGTGGGGAAAATCGGTTCTGTTTATTTTTATTATCCAATAATAATACGAAATAAAACCCACCAATTTTTAAGTTTGATAGGTTTTATAACAATAAAACGGATTTATTTGAATAAATATTTTACCAAATATGGAAATATAATTCATAATCATCTTCATCAAAATTTGAATTTCTTATAATAAAAATGAGATTTCTATTATCAACTGTCTTGGAAATTTCTTGTTCTTCACC
>DVJX01000037.1 GCA_018716405.1 Candidatus Faecisoma merdavium
ATTATTTATTTAATAAAAAAACTAAAAAAGAAATAATAAGTTAAATTAATATTTAAAAAAGTAAAGGTTTATAAAGATTTAATTTTATGATAAATTAAGTCTTTTTTTTGTTTGAAAAAGTATTTATTAGATTTTTTAAATGTTTAAAAAGTATTTGGAGATTTTTAAACAAAAGAGTTGTTTTTTTGAAAATGTGAAAATATAATATTTTTTAAAGTAAGGTGGTGATAATATGAGTAGTAAAATATTTGGGTATGCTAGGGTTAGTAGTAAAGAGCAAAATGAAGAAAGACAGTTAAATGCTTTTAAAGAATTTGGTATTGATGAAAGAGATATTTATGTTGATAAACAAAGTGGTAAAGATTTTAATAGAGATAATTATTTAGTATTAAAGCATATTTTAAGAGAAAATGATTTATTGGTTATTAAGAGTATTGATAGATTAGGCAGAAATTATAATATGATAATTGAAGAATGGAAAGATATTACTCAAAATATAAAAGCAGATATAGTCGTTATTGATATGCCTTTATTAGATACGAGAAATAATAAAGATTTATTAGGAACATTTATAAGTGATTTAATATTACAAATATTAAGTTATGTTGCTGAGCAAGAGAGAACTTTTATTAAGCAAAGACAAAAAGAAGGAATAGAAAATGCTTTAAATAAAGGTGTTAAGTTTGGAAGACCTAAAATTGAGAAACCTGCAAATTTTGATAATGTAATTAGTCAATGGAAAAAGAAAGAAATTAAAAGTAAAGATGCAATGATTATGTTAAATTTAAAACCAAATACATTTTATAACCTTTTAAAAAATACTAAAATTTAATTTTTTTACACAAAAATAGTATACTTTACACAAAAATGTGTATACTAAACTAATTTTTTAGAAAAAAGCATATAATATATAATGATAAAAAAATATTACCATAGTTATTCGTAATATTGTTATCAAAGAAAGGGAGTGGTAATGATTAAATTAATTAAAAAACACATTAAATAAATAATGTGTTCAGCAATATAAAGTATGAGTACCTTTGGCGAGATACATACTTTATAAAATATCATAGGTTTTTCTAATCCTATATTTATATTATATGATAAATATAGTGAAAATAGAATAAATTTTATTAGAAAAACCTCAATTTAATGAAAGAGAGGATTTTTAATGAATGTTTGTAGAAATAATGATGTAGCATTATATTGCAGTAATCATTGTAAATTTGAAATATCAATTGAAGAACAATTAGAAAGGTTAAAAAAATATTGTAAACATTTTGGATTCAATATTGTTAAAGAATATATAGATGATAATGTTAGCAATAATGAAAGTTTTAATCAAATGATAGAAGATGTAAAATTAAAAAAATTTAATATAGTTGTTTCATATAGTTTTGACACTTTGCCCCATGATGAAGATACTTTATATAATTTGGTAGGTGAATTATTTAAATATAAATATGAATTGCACTTAGAAAGTTCTTTTATTTATAGTCCAGGATTAAACCCATTGTTTAAGTTACAAAGAAATGATGAAATCTTAGAAAAAGATGTTAGCAAAAAATCAAAGAAAAAGTCAAATGTTTGCCCCGCATTTAAATTTGAAGAAGTTCAAAATCCTAAAAGTACTGAAGTATATAATTGGGTAGATTTAATGGATGAAGATAATTTTAGATATGATGATTTCCCAATGTTTGACCAATATGGAAATTATCTTGGAATGCATAGAGATGTTTATGTAATATTTAAAAAGTTAATTGGCTTTCATAGAATATCAGCAAACTTTAAAAGCGATAAATGGGGGAAAAATCCTTATAAATTATTTTAATAATAAGGATTAAAAAATATGAATATGAATGATAATAAAAGAATAGTAGCAATATATACTAGGGTTAGCACAACTGATCAAGCTCGAGAAGGTCATAGTTTAGAAGAGCAAGAAAGAAGACTAAGGGCAAGGTGTATATCTAATGATTATCAAATTTATAAAGTATATACTGATGCTGGTATAAGTGGAAAATCGGCTGATAATAGACCTGCTTATCAACAAATGCTTAAAGATATGAAAAAGAAAAAATTTGATTTAATTATGGCCTTTAAAATGGATAGAATAAGTCGTAGTATAATTGACTTTGAGGAATTCTTCAATGAGATAAAAAAATATAATTGTGGTATTGAATTTTTATGTGAAAATATTGATACTACTGGTGCAGCGGGTATGATGTTTGCAAGGATATTAGGTATATTTGCTCAATTTGAAAGAGAATTAATCCAAGAAAGAACATTAGTTGGAGTTGAAAGCGCAGTTAACAAAGGGCATTTTGGTGGAAGACCGCCATTAGGTTACAAAAATAAATTAGATAAAGATGGAAAGCATAAATTAAAAGAATGGGAAATTGAAGAAAATGGTGCAAAAATAGTTAGAGAAATATTTGAGTTATGTTCACAAGGAAAAACATATTTTCAAATATCAACAATATTAAAAGAAAAGTATCCAAAAGTAGTTTCTTATATTAGAACGAATAAAAAAACTAATGAAAAAGAAATAGTATATCGTAGTTGGACAGATGGTTCATTATCGGTAATTTTGAATAATAGAACATATACTGGTAATTACGAATATAGAAAAAGTGTAAAAGATAAAGAAACTATTTTGCTATATGATAAAGTCCCTCAAATTATTAGTGAAGAATTATTTGAGGAGTGCCAAGATATTATTAGAAGAAATGCAAGGAATTATTATAGGTCTAAATTGTATTTGTTTATGCAGAAAATTGTTTGTCCTAATTGTGGAAGAATATTAGGTTGTAATGGCACAAAAAAGCCAAATGGAACAGAATATAGATACTATAAATGTTTTAATTGTGGAGATTATGTAAGAGAAGAATATGTTGAAGAAGCATTAATTGATAAATTATGTGATTATTTTGAATTGTATAATGTTTTAGGAGATGAAAGCGTTATCGTTGATAAAGAATTAGCAGAAGAATTTAATAAATGTAAATTAAATCATAAAATCAGATTTAAAATGGATGAAAATATTATCAACAAAAAAATCGCAAGTGATTTTGATAGAAATGAATTAGACTTTAAAAAGATATGGTATATGGCTTCTTATGAAACAAAGGCAAAGTTTATTTATGAGTATGTAGATGTTATTACCTTAGATAAAATTAAAAGAAAGAAAAATAATATTTGTGAAATAAAATTAGCCAATATAAAGATAAAGAAAAATAAAGTTAATAAATTATTTGAATTAAGCGAAGATAATTTAATTGATAATATTATTAGCAATGGAAGTAGAAGTTTTAGTATTGCTAATTTTAAAAGAGAAAGTGATGCATTAGAATATATAAATCTTTTAGAAAAAAAGTATAATATATTAAGAGAAGATTGTATATTAGATGATTATGAAGGATTTTGTTTTGAGCCATCATTTTTTAAAGAAATAAATATAAGGCCTACAAGGGTAGTAGAAAAAGGTAAATCAATTTTCTTATATCTTAAAGAAAATTAGTGTATAATGCTGTTAGTGGCATTAAAGAATTAAATTAAAGGTAGGTAAATAGAGATTTTGGAATCCCTTTTACTATGGTGCCATTAAGTATTTAAATTCCGATTTTGGAATTTTTTTTAACTTAAAAATTGATAAATTTTAAGAATATTATTTATTATTAAATAACATCATTGTAAAAATATTTTTATGATGTAGTATATATTAGAAAGAATAATTTGTATGTTCTTTTTGACAAACTATTTAAAAATTATTTTAAATTTGATACAATATATTGGGTGGTAAAAATGGAAAAACTTAATCTATTATTAAATCAAATTAAATTAAATAAAGACTTATTAGCTTTTTTTAAAGATGGAAAATTAGATAAAATAGTAGGGAATAAGGATAAAACTTGTTATCACTTTTTTATTACTTTAAAAAGCACTTTACCACTTGATATATATATAGAATTTTTAAATTGTTTAAAAAATAATTTTAAAAATTATAAAGTGGGAGTTTCATTTAAAGTAGAGAATAAAAAAAATGAATATATAAATGACTATTATAATTATTTGTTAAAACAAAATTTAAAAGAATTTCCTTTGTTGGAAACTTTTATGACTGATAATTTAGATATTACTGATAATATAATTAATATTAAGGTAGCTAATAAAGCTGAAGAAATGAAGTTTAAATCAATAGAAGTTAAATTAATTGATTTATTAACTAATGTGGGTTTTGATGATATTAACATAAGTATAACTATTGATGAAGAAAAAAGCAAAGAAATAAGAAAAGAAATAGAAGAATCGAAATCTGTAGAAGTAAAAACCGAAAAAAAAGAAATAATTGAAATAATGGGTAGTTTTATACCTAAAATTACACATGAAATCAGTGGTATATTTGCTGAAGAAGATAACGTAAGTATAGAAGCTTATGTTTTTGGAATTGACTTATTTGAATCAAGTAAATCTAATTTTAAAATATTTACTTTAAAAATAACTGATTTTAATGATAGTATGTATGCTAAATTATTTGTAAAAGATCAAAGCGATTTTGATTTTTATAAGAAAAATATTAAAAATAATACTTGGTATAAATTTAGAGGATATACTAAATTCGATAAATATTCTAATGAAATCGTTTTAAATTTAAGAGATGTTAATAAAAGCGATAAAGTAATAACTACCCCTAGTGATGATGCTTTAGAAAAAAGAGTTGAATTACATTCTCATACAATGATGAGCCAAATGGATGGGGTAGTAGACGCTAAAACTTTAGTTAAACAAGCTTATAAATGGGGACATAAAGCTATTGCTATTACTGATCATAATGGAGCTCAAGCTTATCCTGATGTATATCATTTGGTATGTGATTTAAATAAAGGTAAAGAAGATAAAGATAAATTTAAAGCTATTTACGGAACGGAATTAACTTTAATTGATGATAGTGTTAATATTGTAGTAAGAGAAAATGATTCTATCTTATTAGATAATACTTATGTTGTATTTGACTTTGAAACAACTGGTTTTAATGCTGCTGGTGGAGATACTATTATTGAAATAGGTGCTGTTAAAATTCATAATGGGGAAATAATTGATAGATATGATGAATTAATAAATCCAGGTAGAAAATTACCTCTTAAAATAACTGAAGTTACTAATATAACAGATGAAATGTTAGAAGGTAAAGATAATGAGGAAAATGCCATTAAAAGATTTATTGAGTGGTATGGTGATTTACCAATGGTTGCTCACAATGCTAAATTTGATACATCTTTCTTGGAAATGTGTTATAAAAAATACAATTTAGGTGAGTATCAAAATACAGTTATTGATACATTAGAATTATCAAGAATATTAGATAGTAATTATGCAAGACATAATTTAACCGCTTTAGTTAAACGTTATGATGTTCCTTGGGATGAAGATGCTCATCATAGAGCAGATTACGATGCACAAGGTACGGCTTTAGTTTTACATAAAATGCTTCAAAAATTATCAAGTCAAAATATTGAAAGAATTTCTCAATTAAATAAAATGATTGATAAAAGTGAAATTCATAAATATGGAAGAAGTTATCACGTTAATATTTTAGTTAAGAATAAAAAAGGATTAAAAAATTTGTTCAAAATTATTTCTTTAGCTAACACAGTTTATTTATATAAAACACCTAGAATATTAAGAAGTGTTTTAAATGAATTAAGAGAAGGTTTATTAATTGGTAGTGGATGTTATGAAAGTGAAGTATTCATTGAAGCTAAAAGTAAATCTGATGAAGAATTAACCAATATAATTAATTTTTATGACTATGTTGAAGTACAACCATTAGATGCTTATAATCATTTGTTACAAACTAATGATTTTGGTTCTAGTATCGAATTAATGGAACACATTAGAAAAATAATTAGAGTAACTAAAGATTCAGGAAAAATAATAGTAGCTACTGGTGATGTTCATCACTTATTTAAAGAGGATAAAATATATAGGGAAATTATTGTTAATCAAAAAGTACCAGGTGGTGGAAGACATCCTTTAGCTAAAAACAGTATAACAGAAATACCTAGTCAACATTTTAGAACAACTGATGAAATGTTAGAAAATTTTGATTTTTTAGATGAAGAAACAAGAAAAGAAATTGTTATTACTAATCCTAATAAAATAGCTGATATGGTTGATATTATTGAAGTTATTATTGAAACAGGAGGAGTTCCTTTTTCACCTAAAATTGACAAATCAGTAGAAACTGTTACCGATTTAGTTTATACTAAAGCAAAAGATTGGTACGGAGATCCACTACCATATAATATTGAAGAGAGAATTGCTAAAGAATTATATGGTGATGGTATATTTAATAGTATTAAAGAAGAATTAAAAAGAAATAATGTAGAAAATATTCTAGAAGAAGGATTTAAAATTTTACATGAAACGATATTGCAAGGATTTGATGCTGTTAAAGATAAAATTAGAAATGAAATTAAAATAACTGAACCAGAATTAAATGATGAAGAAGTAGAAAAACAATTAAAGAAAACATTGGGTGGTATTATTGGTGGAGGATTCGATGTTATTTATTTAATTGCTCAAAAATTAGTTAAAAAATCTAATGATGACGGTTTTTTAGTAGGTTCACGTGGATCTGTTGGATCATCCTTTGTTGCAACTATGATGGGAATAACAGAAGTAAATCCATTGCCTGCTCATTATCGTTGCCCTAATTGCAAACATAGTATATTTGAAATAGATGGTGTACCTTTAGCCAATACATATTCATCTGGTTTTGATTTACCTGACTTAGAATGTCCTAAATGCCAAACTAAAATGTTAAAAGATGGTAATGATATGCCATTTGCTACGTTCCTAGGTTTTAATGCCGATAAAGTTCCTGATATAGATTTAAATTTTTCAGATTTAAATCAAGCTTCAGCTCATGAATATACTAAAGTATTATTTGGTGAAGATAATGTATATCGTGCTGGAACAATTGGTACAGTAGCTGATAAAACTGCCTACGGTTTTGTAAAGGGGTATTGCGAAGATAAAGGAATAACTAAAAAAACAGCTGAGATTGAAAGATTAGCGCTTGGATGTACAGGAGTTAAAAGAACAACTGGACAACATCCTGGAGGAATAGTTGTAATACCTGGATATATGGATGTTTTTGATTTTACGCCTTTCCAATATCCAGCTGATGATCCTAATAGTGCTTGGCGTACAACACACTTTGATTATCATGCAATTGATCAAGACGTTTTAAAACTAGATATTTTAGGTCATTCAGATCCAACACAATTAAGAATGATTCAAGATTTATCTGGTCATGATATAACAAAAGTTCCTTTAGATGATAAAAAAACAATGGGAATATTTTTATCACCTGAACCTTTAGGCGTTACTAAAGAACAAATATTAAATGAAACAGGTACTTTGGGAATACCAGAATTTGGGACACCTTTTACAATTGGATTAGTAGCTGAAACTAAACCGACAACATTCGCTGAATTAATTAAAATATCAGGTTTGTCACATGGTACAGATGTATGGTTAGGTAATGCTCAAGAATTAATAAAAAATAATATCGTACCATTTAAAGAAGTAATCGGATGTCGTGATGATATAATGGTATATTTGATGCAAAAGGGAATGAAACCAATTAAAGCATTTAAAATAATGGAATTTGTAAGAAAAGGTAAAGCAAGTAAAGAACCTGATAAATGGGTTGAGTTTGAACAAGAAATGAAAGAAGCTGGCATTGAAGATTGGTATATTAATTCATGTCGTAAAATAAAATACATGTTCCCAAAAGCTCATGCAACTGCTTATGTTACTAGTGCTTTTAGAATAGCTTATTATAAAGTTCATTATCCAAGCTATTTTTATGCATCATGGTTTTCAACAAAAGCAACCGATTTTGATATTGAAACAATGATAAAAGGTTATGATGCTATTAAAAATAGAATGGCTGAAATTTCTAATAAAGGATTTGATGCCTCAAACAAAGAAAGTGGTATTTTAGAATGCTTAAAACTTGCTTTAGAAATGACTGCACGTGGTTTAAAATTTAAAAATATTGATCTAAATAAAAGTCAAGCTACAACATTTTGTTTAGATGAAGAAGGTAATTTAATTCCACCTTTTAGTAGTATTGATGGATTAGGTGATACTGTTGCTAAAACAATAGTAGAAGAAAGAAATAAAGGTGAATTCTTAAGTATTGAAGATTTACAAAAACGTGGTAAGGTATCTAGTACTTTAATTGAAAAAATGCGCAATATGCATATTTTAGATAATTTAGATGAATCAAGTCAATTAAGTTTATTTTAATTGATTTTTTTCATATTTATAAAAATAGACAATATAATTTATTAAGAGGTGTTCTATGGAAAAAAAATTACCTAAAGTATTTGCTAATAAAATTGATAAAGAATTAAACAATAATGAAACGGTGTATTACAACAAAAATGAGGAAAGAAAGATAGAAGAAAAAGATCCTTTGACTTCTGTTTTAACGGTTAATCAAAAAATAAATCAAATTTTTTCATCAGCTAGATATGTTTATAAAGCAGATGTTATTATTACTACTAAAAATGGTAAAGTGAATAAAAGAATTATTGGAAGAAATAGAAATGAATTAATTACTATGGATAATGAAGTCATTAATGTAAATGATATATTAGATATTGAATTTCAAAAAAACAACGATTAATTTCGTTGTCAGACTGTTGACAAAGTCAATGGTCTTTTCTTTTTTAAAAAAATGTTGTATAATAAATATGCGAGATAAAACTTTATTTTAACCGAATTAAGTCACTTACTATCTCGCTTTTTTTATGTAAAAATGTTATAATATAAGTGGTTAAAATAAGGAAAGTGAGTGATAAAATGATAAGTATAAACAAAAATATTCAAAGTGAAATTTTAATAACTACTATGGAAGAAATTGTACCAGAAAACAGTTTATTTCGTAAGATAGATAAATATATAGATTTCACTTTTATTTATGATGAAGTTAAGGATTTATATTGTGAAAATAATGGAAGGCCAAGTATTGATCCAGTAGTTTTATTTAAGCTAGTATTTATCCAAGCATTGGATGGCATAAAATCAATGAGAAGAACTTGTGAAAAGATTAAAGTTGATGCTGAATATAGATGGTTTTTAGGAATTCCATTTGGGGAAGATACACCCCATTTTTCAACCTTTAGTAAAAACTACGAAAGAAGATTTAAAGGGACGGATATATTTGAAAATATTTTTATAAACATTGTAAAACAAGCACAAAAATATGGAATGTTAAATGATGAGTTTTTTATGGATTCTACTCATAGAAAAGCTAATGCTAATAAAAATAAATATGAGGACCAAATAGTAGAACAAATTAAGAAAAGAAAATTGGATTTAGAAGAGGAAATAAATGAAGAAAGAAAAAGAATTGGAGAAAAGCCGTTTGATTTTAAAGATGAAATAGAAAATAAGCATATTAAGGTGAGTAAAACAGATCCAGAAAGTGGATATTATCATAGGGATAACAAAGAAAAAGGTTTTATGTACTTAGAACATAGGACAGTAAATGGAAAATGCAATATAATAACAGATGCATATGTGACAAAAGGCAATTTACATGATTCAGTAGTATGTACCGAAAGATTAGATTATCAAAGAAATAAATTAAATTTAAATATTAATAAAGTTGGTTTGGATTCAGGATACGATACTTATGATATAAAGAAATATTTTGAAGATAATAACATTTTTGGTGTAATACAATATAGAAGTTATGGTCAAGGAAATACAGAGATAAGAAAATGGCAATTTGATTATCTTAAAGAAGAAGATGTTTATGTGTGTCCAAAAATGGGCATTATTCTCCCATATAAAAATATAGATAAGAATGGTTATAAAAAATATTATGATAGAAAACAATGTGAAGGATGTCCATATCAAAAACAATGTTGTGAGAAATCAAAATTTAGAACTATAAGACGATTAATTTGTGAAGAAGTAAATGAGCGAGCAAGAGAAAGAAGACTAAGTTTAGAAGGCAAAGAATTATTTAAAAAGAGAAAGACAACAGTTGAAAGAAGTTTTGGCGATTCTAAACAAAATCACGGATATAGATATACTTTATTTAAAGGTGTGGAAAAAAATCAAGCATATACACATCTTATTTGTGCTGCCCAAAATATGAAAAATATATCTATAAAAAGGGCAAGTATAGATGCAAAACCCTATATTTTTACAAAAATTATAGAAATGTTTACAAAATTAATTAAAATTTCAAAAAATCATGTAAAAGAAAACCCCACATTTTTTTCAAATGTGGGGTTTGTCTACAGTCTGACAACGATTAATTTCGTTGTTTTAATGTTATAGACATTCAACATATGTATCTTGTAAGCATCTTAAACTACAAACACAATTTAAATTCATAGTAAAGAAAGAGTTAGTTGACACATATGGAATTGCAACTTGTGTTAGAGGATCTGTATTTTCTGCTAGAACTCTAAAAGTTGCGCAGCAACCATCAATTTTTTCGATTCTAAATACATTTGAACAATTTGCTGGTACTACTGTTTCATTGCAATCGGTTGTATCTTTAGTAGTTGGCATACTCCATGGTGTTCCATTACCACAGCATGTATATAACATTATAGGTCTAGTATTGCAAGTATAAGTAGTAGTTCCGCAACCTAAAAATCCACGATCACATGTATCTAAACAAGAAGCAGAACAATTTGCGTTTTGTTGTAATATACATATAACAGTTAATATTTCAGCTATACATTTGCAAGATTCATTTTCATTATTACACATAAAATCCATCCTTTCATTTTCTAATATAGCATATTCAATAATGACAAAAGGGTGTGAATTAAATACCTATTTTTATTTATATATGTATTGATAATTAATGTAAAATTTTATATAATGATTTATAGGTGAGTATATGAAAAAATTATTTTTTATGTTAGTTATTTTATTTGTCATATATTTAGGTATACAGTATGTCTTCTATTTTTTTAGCAGTGGAGAAGAAATTTCATATAAAATATCTAAAGATGATAAAGATTTTTATATAAAAGAAATTTCAAATTTTAAGAATAATAGTTATTTATATGAGATAAAATTAAATGAAACTACTTTTTCATTTCGTATTTTTAATAATTATAATAAAAAAACAAAAATTTTAGAGGATATTTATTATTATAGTGATGAAGAATATGAATGTATTTTACCTATTTTTAAAGATGACAAAATTTTTATCGATGTTATGTGTATGAATGACAATAAGTTAATATATTATTCTAATATGGATAATGAGGATATTGATAAATTTGTTGATAGTATTGAAATATATAATAAATCACAATTTACTGATAATCTTGAATATGAGATAAAAAATGATTTGCAAGTTTATCAAAATAATTTAATAGATAATCATTTCATCGGTATTACAAATTATAAAGGATTATATGTAATTAATAAAAAGTTTAATTCAATCGTTGAAAATAAAGTTTTGTTTAACAAAGATATATATAATCAAAAATTAGGTTCTTTTATAGGCAAATATTATGTAGTTGCGGATTATAATGAAGAATTTAATTTTAATAAATTAAATGTTGTTAATTTACAATCATTAAATAATTCAACAATTATTTCTGATAAAAGTATTTCATTAGATGGTTATATTCAAGGTGTTTTGGATAATAAAATATATTTATATGATAAAGATAATAATATACAATATGAAATAAATCCAAAGGAAGAAGAAATATCTAAAATTAATAATGAAATAAAGTATTACAATGGTACATGGACTACTATGAGCCAAGCGGATGCAAAAGCAGAAAAAAAATTTGTTACCAATATTGTTAATTATACAAATAATGAATATATAAAAATTGATCAAACAAGTACATATTATTATATGTATAAAAAAAATAATGATAAATATGATTGTTATAGAATTGATATTGAAAATGAAAGTGGATTAATATATTTGTTTAGTACACAATCAACTGATTTAATTAATTATGTTGATAATTATGTATATTTTGTTGAAGATAATACAATTAAAGTGTTCAATGATAAATTTGGAATAAGGAATATAGTTAATTATAAGGAGTTTGAATTTAATAAAAATTTAAAATTTTATGTTTACAATGATTAGTGGTGATGAATATGTTGGCAGTGGTACTTTCCGGTGGTGGCGCTAAAGGTGCATATGAACTTGGTGTTTGGAAAGCATTAAAAAAATTACACATTAAATACGACATAGTAACAGGAACTTCAATAGGTGCTTTAAACGGTATGATGATGGTCCAAAAAGAATATTATAAATGTTTAAGACTATGGAAAAATATAAATTATGATACAATATTTGAAAATTTCAAGAAAGTAAACAATTCACAAGAAATGTATTTAGAATATCTAAACAAATTAGTTAATGGTGGGATTGATACTTCAAAAATTGAGCAATTAATCAATAATTATTATAAACCTCAAAAATTATATAATTCAAAAATAAAATATGGGGTTGTATCTTATAATTTGACTAAAAAGAGTGTTGTTTATTCTACAAAATTAAATACTAATCCAAAAAAATTAAAAAAATATATATTAGCTTCAGCTACTTGTTTTCCTTTTTTTAAACCAACAAAAATAAATAATCAATTATTAGTTGATGGTGGATATTATGATAATTTACCCATAAATTTAGCAATTGATTTGGGAGCTACAGAAATAATTGCAGTTGATTTAAGAGCAATTGGAATAAAAAAAAGCATTTCTAACAAGAACATAAAAGTAACATATATAAAGCCAAACAATAAGCTCGATTCATTTTTAATGTTTGATTCAAATGTTACAAAAAGAATGATAAATCTAGGATATAATGATGCTCTAAAAAAATTTAATAAATTAGATGGTAAAATATACACTTTTAAAAAAGGAACTTTAGATAATTTGTATTCTAAATATATCACTAATATGAATAAAATATGTGAGAATTATTTTAAAAATTTTGATAGAATAGATAAGAAAGACTTTAATAAAATAATTGAAAATTGTCTAGAAATATTTAAATTAGATGTTGACAAAATATATGATTCTTACAATATAAAAAAATTATTATTTGAAAAATTACAAAAAACAGAAATAGTAGATTTTGATAATTATAATTTAAAAGAATTAAGAAAAATCTTAGATAGTGCTAAATTTGTAAAATATATATATATAAAACTACAAAAATGTGATAAAATAAATCCATTATTTAAAGTTTTTTTTAAGGAATATATGGCTGCTATTTATTTGTCATCGATGGGGAGGTAATTATGAAAAATATTTTAACAGGAATAAGACCAACTGGTAATTTACATTTGGGACATTATTTTGGTGCAGTTTCAAATTGGGTATCATTACAAGAAGATTATAATATGTTTATTGAAATAGCTGATGTTCAAGCTTTAACTGATAATTTTAATAATCCAGATAAAGTTAGAAAAAATGTAAAAGAACTAACTTTAGATTTATTGGCTTGTGGCATAGATCCTGATAAAGTAACTATTTTTATTCAATCATATATACCTGAAATAGCTGAGGCAACAATTTATTATTCTAATTTAGTAACTATTTCTAGACTATATCGTAATCCAACTGTTAAAACAGAAATTAAACAAAAAAAAGAGTTATTTGGTAATGGTGAAAGTGTTACTTATGGTTTTTTAGGTTATCCCGTAAGTCAAGCTGCTGATATTACTATGTTTGATGGTGAACTTGTTCCAGTAGGTGAAGATCAATTACCACTTTTAGAACAATGTCGTGAAATAGTTCGTAAATTTAATTCTATATATGGAAATACTTTAGTAGAACCAGAAGCATTATTATCTAAAACTACTAGAATTAAAGGATTAGATGGTAATGAAAAAATGGGAAAAAGCTTAGGTAATGCAATATACTTAATAGATGATTTAGATACGATTTCAAAAAAAATTATGTCAGCAGTTACAGATCCTAATAAGATAAAGAAGGATGATAAAGCTAATCCAGATGTTTGCATGGTTTATTATTATCATAAATTGGTTAATAAAGATAATTTAGATAATGTATGTAGTGAATGTAAAAATGGTAGCCGTGGATGTGTTGCTTGTAAAAAGGAATTAATTAATAAAATGATGGAGTTTTTAAAACCGATACAAGAAAAAAGAAAAGAATACGAAAAAAACATGGAATTAGTTGAAGAAATATTACAAAAAGGTACTAATAATGCTAAAAAATATGCTAATCATAAAATGAAATTAGTAAGAGAAAACATGAAAATCAATTATTTTGAATAAGATGTAATAACATCTTTTTTTATGAGGTGATTTACATGTTATTATTAAAAGGATTTATAGTGGGAATTGCAAAAATAATACCAGGAGTAAGTGGAGCAATGTTAGCTATATCACTTGGTATATATGAAGATTCTATTAAAGCAATTAATGATTTTTTCAAAAGTCCTATTAAAAGCATTTTATATTTAATGCCTATTGGAATAGGTTTATTAACTGCAATAGCAATTTTTAGTAAAATAATCATATATTTGTTACACGTTTTTTATTTACCTACAATGTTATTATTTGTTGGTTTAATAATTGGAGGAGTTCCTTTATTAGTAAAAAATATAGATAACAAAGTAAATATTAAATCTTGTTTGATTTTTATATTGAGTTTTTCATTTGTTTTTGTATTATCTTTATTAGGTAAACATAACATAATAAATAATGAAGGTTTTACTTCATTTTTAATAATTGGAGGAATTGACGCTGCAACAATGGTGATACCAGGTATTAGCGGTACAGCAGTAATGATGTTATTAGGTTGTTATGATACATTGTTAAATTTTTTAAGTAGCCTAATAAATATTGAATCAGTTTTCTCAAATATTGATAATTTTTTAGGATATTCGCTAGGTATTATCTTATGTGTTTTAATATTATCTAAAATAATAAATTATTTATTTCAAAATAAAAAAGAATATATGTATGCAGGAATTTTAGGATTTGCTTTAAATTCAATTTTTACATTACTTTTTCAAACATTTAAAAACAACTATAATTTTATAGAAGTTATAGTTGCTTTAATATTTTTAATATTAGGTTATAAAATTTCTAAGATAATTGGTTAGGCTTAATTTCTAAAATGTTTTCATTATTAATTGTTTCATAAAATTCATCATATAAGTTCATAAAGTAAGAAAGTTTATCAAATTCATACTCTGTAAGTGATTTTTTCACTAAAGCAATATATTGTTCTATAAAATCTTCTAAGAATTTTACAAATTTATATTGTTCATCATCAGAAAAATCATATTTAGTGAAATCTTTATAGTTTTTTATAGGAACATGATTTTTTTCACTTTGTTCAGTGAAAAAAGTGTTAGAAAAATTCAATGCAAAATCAGTATCATATTTTTTTCTTAAATCACTATTTATTAATATTTGATATGCAAGGTTAAGCTCTGATAAATTACCACAACTCCTTATTTTGCATTTGGATATATCATTCATTAAATTAAATTCTTTTAATCTTTTAATAAACGCTAATTTTATTTCTTTTGAAGTTGCATATTCTGAAACATTTAATAATTTATATAAATTTTGTTTTTTAAAATATAATAATTTATACAAATTTTCTTTTTTAGTCATATAATAAGTCCTTTCTAATGTCCTGTATTATACCATAAAATTATTTGTTATGCAAATTCAGAAGGGAAGAGAGAATAAGACTATTATACTTATTATTAAAAAAATTTAATTAGTTTCTAGCATTTTTGTACTGAGTAAAACAATATACACTTATTTTTATCACTAATGAAATAAAGCATACTATTATCAGTATGTGAGGATATTGAAGAGATAATTATATTGCTAGTTCATTTAATAACAACTCCAAATTATATTATCTAAAGTGATGACATATTTATTTGATAAAAAAAAGGAGTATATGTACTGTGGAATTCTTGGATTTACTTTAAGTTCGGTGTTGAGTTTATTTTTTGAAACATTTAAAAACAACTATAGCATTTTAGAAACTATAGTTGCCCTTGTATTGCTAGTTGTTGGATATAATATAGCAAGAAAATTAGAATAATTAAGTTTTCTTAACTTTAACTATTATTAATATTATCAAAGGAATAATTAAGAAAAAGATTGAAGTTAGAAAAGGATAAATATTTTTATAAAATGTTTCTGCTACCGTATTACTAGTAAAGATATAATTTGCGATAATTAAAATACTAATAATGCAAATAATATTTATTAAATTAAATTTGTTTTTTAAATTAAAGGTTTTAGTTATACTTTCTTTAACATAATAAAGACATAATGCAATTGACATGACAGCATCAAATATCCACTGAACTGATAAAACTGATTCGACTCTTTGAAAAAAGTTAGCAATATTAATAGTTTTTAAAATGTGATATTCCGGATATTGATAAAGGTTAGTTAATTCTATTCCCAAAATAGCTACACAAATTACTAATACTGATAGCATGCACAAATATCTGAAAATATAAACTTTAAAGAAAGATGATATAATTTTGTTATTATTTTTGATGTTATTTTTCGGTATTATTAAAATTATAAATAAAGGAAATATATTAAGTCCTAAAGAAGAAAAACTTCCCTTTAAAATTGGTGTAATACCTGAGTTGAAAATAGGTTTAAGCCCATTTAAATCGCATTTACCAATCAAAGATAAAGCTGCTATAAAATATAGTATAGTGCTAATAATGAAGAAAACAGTTCCCGTTCTAGCAATAGTTGTTAGGTTTTTAATACTGACATAAAATATACCAAAGGAAATAATAATAGCAATAACAATTAATGGTGTTTGGAATAGAAATTGTGAATATATGAAGTTAGTTAAATTCCATAGAATTAGACTGGCGTGAAAAATAACAAAAGCAGTTAGAATTATATTAATTATTTTTCCTATTAATCCTAATTTATTATTTAAGCTAACAATATTATCATTAGGATTACAATTTAGTAGCTTATAATAAATAATTAAAGGAATAAAGCTTAAAATAAATGAAACGATGATACTTATCCAGCCATCTTGTAAAGCAAAATGTAAGATACTATAAATAGCTGGTCCAAAAAATAATGATCTTATTAAAAAAGATGATAAACAAGCATATTCTGAATTAGTTACTTTCATTCTCTCACCTCGACGATATTATTTATTGAACCTTTGGCCTGAAGTTTTAGATTGACTTCTATTTCTACTTCTAAACTAGGGAATATTTCATCGTCCCATTTATCTTTTATTTCATTCCATTTTTTAGGATTATTCTTATAAACATAGTTTCCAAAACCAAAAATATCCGTTTTATTATCTTTGGCTAAATTAATAGCATCATTAACATATTCTTTAATTTTTTCAACATCTGATTTTTGAATTTCTTCAATAGTTTTAAGATTATATAGATCAACATTAGTATTTACCTCTTGAATTGCTCCTGCTGTATCAATAGTTATTTTCACTTTATTATTTTCAACTTTAAAATCAGTTTTCATTTCGGTTATTTCTGTTACTATTTTTTCATTTTGGTAATCAATGATAACTCCTAATATGTATATTTTATTATTGATTATATTGATTCCTTTGCTTTGATTAGGATTAGCCCATGCAACAAATTTATCTTTTTTAAATAATCCTAACATGTCTAATTTTAAATAAGTAGACGGTTCATTTTGTTGTACGTTTTCTTCTTTATTTCCTTCTTCACTATTTCCGATGACTGTTACTGATGGAAGAATAGGATTTATTCCTTCTGATACAAGTGATTTTGTAAAATCAGTAAAATCGACTGTATAAGTAAATCCTTGTAATTTATCAGTTATCTCAAGATTTTTAGCTAGATTTTGAGAGGGAAATGTCTCTAATGGCGTAGTTACTTTTAAGATGTCGCTAGCTTTTTTATCCTTTGCTAAAACTAAATAAAAATTATTTCTTGTTTGGGGATAACGAAATAGGAAATCAATTACATCAGTTAAATTATTTTTTGCAACTTCTTCAGATAATACTAATACATCAATATGGCTTAGATAAATTTGTTTAGATACACTTAAAGAAGTGTCTTTAAAGGCTTCATAAATTGTCTGACCTGTTCCATCATAAACAGCTGCTGATGGCGTTATACTACCATCTGAACTACTGCTTTTTTTAGAATTAGCTATCATAATAGTTATTTTATAATTATCATTTTCTTTATCTACTGCTATCCCAGTTGTTATAGCTAATTGATTTAGTTCGCGATAATTCCAACACCCAGTTAATAGGAACATTAATGGAATGATTAACAGTTTTTTCATTTGTCACTTCCTATTCTATTAATGTTTTTTTTATTAAAATAAGATGGTCTTGTCTTGATTTTTTGTTGAGGGAATCTTGTCAAAGAATTTTTAAAATCTTTTAAACTAAAAGGAGATAAAGGGGAAAGATAAGGTGTACCCAATACTTCAATACTATTTAATTTAGTTATAAAAATAATGAATAAAGTGACGATTCCAACAATTCCAAACATACAAGCTGCTAACATGAATAAAATTCGCCATATTCTAATTGCATTTGTTATGTCTGGATCATTGAAACCCATTCCTGAAACAGCTGAAATAGAAATAACAATAACAACAATTGGCGATATAACGCCGGCAGAAACAGCTGCTTCACCTAAAATTAAAGCACCGACAATGCTGATGGATGCGCCCATGATTTGTGGTTTTCTTGTATCGGCTTCTCTTAATATCTCGTAAGAAATTACTAGTATTAGAACTTCTATTATGGTGGGAAAGGGAACACTTTCCCTTTGAATGGAAAATGATATTAATAAAGAACTAGGAACAATTTCCATATTAAATGTTGTTACGGCAATATAAAAAGCTGGCACTAAAATAGCAATAAAGAATGCAATATATCTTAAAATTCTTGTAAAAGAGGCATTAAATGGTTTTGTATAATAGTCTTCAGATGATTTGAAAAAATCAGCAAATACGGTAGGAAGTAATAAAACATAAGGAGTGTTTTCTACGATGATAGCTATTTTACCGTCTAATAATCCCATGGCGGTTAAATCAGGTCTCTCTGTAGATATTACTCTTGGTAAAAAAGATTTTTGATTATCGGTTAATAATTCTTTTATATAATTTGAATCGATGATTCCATCAATATTAATTTTTTCTAGTTTTTTCTTTAATAAATTTACTTTTTCTTCATCAGCAATATCTTTAATATAACCAATTATAACTTTTGTTTTTGTCCTTCTTCCAACTTTTGTTTCTTCAAAATAAAGATTGGGATCTTTAATTCTTTTCCTAATTAATCCCATATTAGCTAGTATATTTTCAATAAAACAATCTTTAGGACCTTTTAAAACAGGTTCACTAGTAGCTTCAGTAACACTTCTATCTAATAAAGCTTTAGTTTCTAAAGTGATTGCTTTATTATAACCATCGACAAAAACACAAGTAAAACCGCTTGCTAAATGATAAAAAATATCGTCATAGTTATCTATTATCTTAACTTTACTATTAGGAATTGTATTATTAATATTATCAAATAAATTTTCAAATATATTTTTTTTACTTCTTACATTAATACTTAAACTTTTACCTAAAAAGTTACTTATTTTATCATCACTAGCAACACTTTCTAAAAACATGAAAGCAACTTTTTCTTTATGAATATTAAAGTATCTTACATTAATATCACTACTATTCCCATTCATTTCTTTGATGTGGCTAATTATCTTGCCTAATTCTTTATCCATAGATTCACCTACTTTTTAATTATTATGGATGAATATAAATTAAATAATACTAAATTGTCAATTTTGTCGAACTAAAAGTATAATATTAAAAATTTTTTTAAATATTTTTTACTAGGTGATATATTTATGGGACTAACAGATAATGAAGTGATTGAATCAAGAAAAAAATTTGGATCTAATGTAATAAATTCTAGTAAAAAAAATAGTTTTATTAAACAGTATATAGCTACTTTAGGTGATCCTATAATAAGAATATTATTAATTGCTTTAGGGATAAAAACAGTATTTTTAATTAAAAATTTTGATTGGTATGAAACAGTTGGTATCGTAATAGCGATATTTTTAGCTTCTTTTATTTCAACTGTTAGTGAATATGGAAGTGAGAAAGCATTTGAAAAATTACAAGAAGAATCATCTAAAATAAAATGTAAAGTTTTAAGAAATAAAAAAGTAGCTGAAGTAAATATTGAAGATGTAGTAGTAGGTGATATAGTTTTATTAGAATCAGGAGATAGAATACCAGCTGATGGAGAAATAATTGAAGGAGAAATAACTGTTGATGAATCAAGTATTACTGGTGAGGCTAAAGAGATATATAAAAATATTGAGAACAAAATAGTTTTTAGAGGAACTATTGTTTATTCTAAGCGAGCTAAAATGATAGTTACAAAAGTAGGAGATAATACTTTTTATGGCTCAATATCTAAAGAATTACAAGAAAGCCAACCTGAAAGTCCATTAAAATTAAGACTTAGAAAATTAGCGGAAGTAATTAGTAAAATAGGTTATATTGGAGCTTTTTTAGTTTTCTTTTCTTATTTATTTTCAGTAATATTTATTAAAAATAATTTCGATTTTAATTTAATTAAAGAAACTATTACAAATATTCCCTTAATAAGTGGTCATATTTTATATGCCTTAACATTATGTGTTACAGTAATAGTAGTAGCAGTACCAGAAGGATTACCGATGATGATTACCTTAGTATTGTCATCTAATGTTAAAAGAATGTTGAAAGATAATGTCTTAGTTAGAAAATTACATGGCATTGAAACTGCTGGAAGTATTAATATTTTATTTAGTGATAAAACGGGAACAATAACTAAAGGTAATTTGGAAGTAACTCATTTTTTAAATAGTGATTTAAAAAAATATGATAATATTGATAAAATAGAAAATAATTTAAAAGAAATAGTTTTGATATCTTTAGTTTATAACAATGCTAGTTATTACGATAATAAAATAATAGGTGGCAATATTACTGATCGAGCAATTTTAAAATTTACTAATGTTAAAGAAAAAAATAAGTATGAAATAATTGATAATGTGCCTTTTGATAGTAAAAATAAATATTCTTCAACAACAATCAAATATAAAAATGAAAATATTTATTTAATTAAAGGGGCACCAGAAGTTATTTTGAAAAAATGTGAATTTTATTTTGATGTTGATGGCAATAAGAAATTTTTAAGAAAAAAATTAATTATTGAAGATAATTTAAGAAAATTAACTAAAGAAGGAAACAGAATAATCGCTTTTGCTTCTTCTAAACAAAATAGTAAAGAATTAACTTTAGTTGGATTTGTATTAATTAAAGATGAAATTAGAAAAGAAGCATATGAAGGAATTGATTTAGTTAAACAAGCATCTATTCAAACAGTAATGGTAACTGGTGATAATAAATTAACAGCTTTAGCTATTGCAAAAGAAGTGGGATTATATAAAGATGGCGATTTAATATTAACCAGTGATGAGATGAAAAATATGTCTGATGAAGATTTAAAAAAAGTATTACCAAAATTAAGAGTTGTTGCTAGAGCAATTCCACAAGATAAAAGTAGATTAGTAAGAATCAGTCAAGAGTTAGATTTAGTTGTTGGTATGACAGGAGATGGAGTAAATGACGCACCTGCTTTAAAAAGAGCTGATGTAGGCTTTGCTTTTGGATCAGGTACTGAAGTAGCCAAAGAAGCAAGTGAAATTGTTATATTAGATAATAATTTCTTATCTATTACAAAAGCAATCTTATTCGGTAGAACTATATTTAAAAGTATTAGAAAATTTATCATATTTCAACTAACTGTTAATATATGTGCGGTAAGTTTATCGATTATTGGCCCTTTTATTGGCGTTGATACACCAGTAACAGTTATTCAAATGTTGTGGATAAATATGGTTATGGATACTTTAGCAGCTTTAGCATTTTCTTTTGAAGCACCATTAAAAGAATATATGTATGAATTACCTAAAAAAAGAGATGAAAATATAATTAATGAATATATGAAACATGAAATATTTTTTACTGGAATTTATTCAACAATATTATGTATATTATTTTTGAAGTTACCAATTTTCCATCAACTATTTAGAAATGGTGATCAATATATTTTGACTGCATTCTTTGGATTATTTATTTTTATTAGTATATTTAATAGCTTTAATGCAAGAACTCATAGGTTAAATTTATTAGCTAATATATTAAAAAACAAAATGTTTATTTTTATCATAAGTTTTATATTTATTGTTCAAATTTTATTAATTTATTTTGGTGGGGAATTGTTTAGAACTTATGGGTTAACATTTTTTGAATTTCAAATTATGTTTTGGCTAAGTTTTACAGTTGTTCCGGTTGACTTTATAAGAAAATATTATTTAAGAAAAAAAGGAATTATTGGTGGTGTGTGATTTGACATATTATTGGTTTTGTGCTATTATACATACGGTTAAGGGGGCCTATTATGTATTTAGGTATTGTTAAAAAACAAAAAATTGAATCTTTTAGTTCAAAAATAGAAAATTGTGGTGAATTTAATCAAGAAAATTATTTAAGTTGTTCATATATTGATTTTTGTAATCAAGATAATAGATTAGAAACTATTACTATAGTTAATCAACACGATTTATTTTTAGGTGATTTAGTAGTTTTATGTCAAGTTGTTGGAAGATGGGTAGCAGTAAATATTTCTAACGAATTAAATAAAAAAGGATTATCAACTTTACAACTATTACAATTAAGTCAATTAATTGAACAAGAAAGAGTTACATTAAATGAAGAAAATAAAATGAGCAAACATAACAAAGATTCATTAGATATTTATAGTAGAAAAGAAATAATAAGAATTTTGCTTCGTATATTAAACAAAGAATTAAGTGATGAAAATAAAAGAGATGAGTTTAATAAGTTAAGACAAAATAGCATACAAAAACAATATATGGAAGTTTTTGAAAAAATGATTATAGACTTAAAACTAAATCAAGTTGATTTATTCAAATGGATAATGTATGCAAATTCTATTTTACATTTAATGGATAATAATAATGTGGATAGAAATTTATTAATAAATATAATAGAATGTCTATTAGATTCAAAAATAAAAAATAATGAGGTTAATGAACTAAAACTTGAATTAGAACAACAATTAAAAGAAATGTTACATGAATTAAAAGGAAAACAAAAAAAATTAGTATAGGTAGACTATACTTTTTTTTTATTAATATGTTATAATTTTATTGTAAAGGAAGTGAGTAATGAAAAAGTATATTTGTCCAATATGTGGATATGTTTATGATGAATCAAAAGAAGGAATAAAATTTGAAGATTTACCAGATGATTGGAAATGTCCGTTATGTGGCGCACCTAAAAATTTATTTAAAGCAGATGCAGTTGAAGTAGTAGTAGAAGAACAAGAAGAAGAATTAAGAGAAATGAATTATGGTGAAGTAAGTGCTTTATGTAGTAGTTTAGCAAGCAGTTGTGAAAAACAATATTTATTAGAAGAAGCAAAAATGTTTAAAAAGTTGGCAGATTACTATAATAGTAAGGCTAAAATAACTGGTGATTTTAACGAATTAATCAGCAAAATAAACAAAGATTTGGATTTAAATTACAAAAAAGCTAGAGAAATTGCTTCTACAAAACAAGATAGAGGCGCATTACGTGTTATAACTTGGGGAGAAAAAGTTACAATGATTTTAAAATCTTTATTAAACGAAGAAATTCCTACTGACAAAAAAATATATGTTTGTGAGGTTTGTGGTTTTGTGTATATTGGTGATGGAAAGCCAGAAATATGCCCAGTTTGTAAAGTACCTAATTTTAAATTAGTGGAGGTAGTAAGATGAATGATTTAAGAGCAGTTCGCAATTTAAGAATTTGTAGTAAAGATTGTTTGTGCTTATTTGTATGTCCAACAGGAGCTACTGATACTGAAACAGGACAAATTGATTTTGAAAAATGTATTGGATGTGGCGCTTGTAGTAAAGCATGTCCATCTGGAGCAATTTCAATGGTGCCATACAAATATCCAAAACAACAAGAAAAAGATGAATTAGTTATAGAAAAATTAAGAAGAGTAATTAATAGTAAAGTAGAACAAGAACAAATTGCCAACTATATTTATGAAAATAGTAATGATGAAAAAGAAAAATTATTAGCAAAGATTTTAATGAAATCAAATAGATTGATAACTGAAGATTTATACCGCGAAGCAGGTTATATGTTACCTCAAAGTAGTAATACAAAAAAATTTTTAGAGAATTTATTAGAAAAAGATAAAACAAATAAAGATGATATTGAAAAATTATTAAAGTTATTAGATTTTAATTAATAAATGTTGTATCATCAATAAATTTATAATCATTATATTTTAATAATCTAACTAATCTAAATAATGCTTCATCTTTAGCTTTAGCTTCTAACATGATATCTAAATTAATATTTTTGACTTTTTGTAAAAAATTAATAAAGTCGTCAATATTAATATAATCATGGTGAGATCTAAAGTCTTTTTTTGTTTTATTTTTTGGTGAAGAAAAATGTATCTTTGGTGTTGTTTTCCAAGTTTTAAAAATTTCATCCAAATAGTCATCTATTTCACAAACATTATTACAAATATGATGATGATAATCTAAAACAAAAGGAATGTTTAATTTTTTACATATATATAAACAATCTAAAATGTTATATATTTTATCATCATTTTCAATTGCTATACATTCTTGAATATATTTAGGTAATTTATAAAAATTATTAATAAATCTTTTGATACTGTTTTGTTTACCTAAAACACTACTACCAACATGTAAAATTATTATCTTATTTTCAATGTTTAATGCATCTAATATTTTATAATGATATTCTAGTATTTCAAAAGTATTTTCTAGTACTTCTTTTTTTGTACTATTCAAAACACAAAATTGGTCAGGGTGAACATCAACTCGTATATTATGTTTCTTGATTTTATCCCCAATTTCTTTATATAAAAATTTATATTTATTAATATAATCAAATACAACATCTTTTTTTGTTGCAAGTGGAATTAATTTAGATGTTAATCTATAAAAATGTATATTATTTTTAATATTATAATCAATTATTTTACTTAAGTTATCTAGATTTTCTAATATTATTTCATCTATTTTATTTAAGTTTGGATTTTTACTATATTCAGTATATGTAATTGCTTTAGAACAAGTCATATTTAATGTGTTAGAAATGGAAACATAACCCAATCGTATCATAAAATCACCCTTAATGTTATTATGTTTCTATTTTAAAATTTAAAACAAAAAAACCAAATTAACGTATTTGGTTTTTTATACTTGCCTCTTGTGTTCTTTGTAAAAAAAGTTTCTCTATCTTTTTTCTAAATAAATTATCGACTTGTTGTTGAAATTGTACATAAGGTTGATCTGGGAAAATCGTTGTCATTAATTCATCAACATCATCACCAGAAAAATCAATTGGTTTTTTGCTAGCTTCTTCTAAAGATATTCTATCAGGTAAATTGTTTTCACTATTATTATCAAAATTTATATATTGTTCTAAATTTGTAATTTTATATTCTGCTATTTTGAATAATACCAAATTCCTTGAAATCTTTGTAGATAAACCAGTTTTTTTGCTAAATACACTTA
>DVJX01000038.1 GCA_018716405.1 Candidatus Faecisoma merdavium
CATACAGAGCATGTATATGCTTAGCGGGTTTTTATGCCGAGAAAACTTTTGACTTTATAATTTTATTTGTTACCTTGTTGGAGTTTAATTACTGATTTTTCATTTTTTGAAAAATTAGTAATTAAAACGACATATATATTTAAACAAATAAAATTATTATGTCAAAAGGAAATTGGAATAAATTTTCCCGCTAATGTTTAGAAATTTTTGAGACATTTTCCCAAGTTATTGACATGAAATTATATGTTTTTTACTACATTTTTTCATATTTGTGATATTTTTTTATCATTTCATCAGATATTATTTGATCCTTTATTTCACCACATCCAACTTTATACCAAGGGCTAGTTTTTTTATGAGTAATATCAACTAATTGTGTTGCGGTATAATCACCAAATTTGTCTAATGTTTGGTCAATACTTATAATTTTTTTTAAGCCATCTTTAGAAGCTAAAATACGACTTTTAATTGGCATTTTTTCTTCTTGTCTATCGTACATTATTTTATCATCTTCAACTGCTGGTTCTTTTGATAATAGAGTACGTTTTTTCTTATATTTTTCATAAACAGTCTTAATTACTGGACCTAACCGATAAGCATATATAGTATCATCAAATAATTTTGCATCTTCTTTGCACAAATAATCAGCATAACACATATAAACTAACTTTTCTAATTTTAAATGTGTACAAGTTTTTTTAGTTAAGATATATTTTGCAATATCAATACCTAATAGTTTTTGATCGGCTAAAATTAATTTAACAAATTCTTCTTTTGTTGCAACTAATTTTACACCATCAAAAAATTTATCCTTTTTTCTTACCGCATCCCATCCTTTTTCTTCGACTTGAACGAAATGACTTGATATAGGCACATCTTTGCCACATTTATCCATTATATAATCAATATCTTTTTGAATAATTTCCATCGATAATATGTCTTCAGAATAATAATCTAAAGCTATTCTTTTCCCAATAGAATATGCACTAGCAATTATTATATAATGTTTAATCATAACTAAACACCTCCTTTATTATTTCTGCTTTCCCATTTAGTATAGTCTTGTTTATATTCCGCGTGTGATTTTAAATTTGTTTTTTCTTTACTTTTATTCCATAGCTGTAATTCCCATTGAAATTTTTTATTATTTTCATTTCCAAAATATATATGTACTGCATCATATTCTTTTTTAGTCGATTTGATACATTTTAAACTAGGAAAAGTATCTTTTATATAATTTTTCACACTATTATAATCAATATCATTTAATAAAACTATTCTGAATCCTAACAAATCATTTAAACATTTTTTAAGTGGAATTTTTCCATTTTCGTGATTTAATTTGTAATTTTCTATTTTATATTGAATTGAATTTAAAGCTTTTACTCTACTTGTTACATTACCTAAAAATCCTATTTGTTGTAATTCGTTAAATATATATGAGAATTTATCATTAATAAAATTACGATAATTAAATATATAATTTAATTTTTCTTTATCGATATACACATCAGCAACTTGTATTTTTTTCATATTTAATTGATTATAATTTTCATTTTTTTCCCATTCCAAATTGATTTCATCATATTTTTCTATAATAAAATTAATTAATTTTTCCAACTCTATCATTTGCTAATTCCTTTATATATATTTTTATATTTAAAATAAATTTTATGCAATATCATCGCAAACTCATTATATCAAACAATAGTTCGAATGTCAACATATAATTACCTGCATATTTTTTTTATCTATAAAATACATCTTTTAGATATAATTCACATTCATATATTTTTTCAAATTAGTTAGTTTAAATAACAATTATTATAAAATCTTCTTTTTAACCTTACAATTTTTTATTTAATTTATTATTTTTTTCAATGATTATTACTTCTCCATCTTTTAAAGTTTTATAGTCTAAATTATTCATTTTTAAATAATCAACAGCATCATACATTTTTTCGGACTCTGGATGACTAGGTGTGTTATAATGAGGTACAGGTAAATAGTTTAATAATCCTATACCTTCCCATATTATCTCGCCAAAATTATAGGGATCTATATTAGGATCATCAACTAAATGAATTCCATGCAAATCTGATGCTAACACACATATTCCAGCACTAAAACCACTATATAAATAATTTGGATTATCATAATTTTCTTTTAAAAAACAATCAAATCCACTCAATTTCATAGCTCTTCTTAACACAAATACATTTCCACCTAAAACATAAAATGCTTTAAATTTTTCTAATTTTTTCAATAATAAATCATATTTATTAAAATAATCTCTTAAATCTAATATTTCATAATTAAAACCTAATTGTGTTAATTCATTGCATTTATCTACTATTCCATTAGTTTTTCTTTCTCCATCTGCAAACATATCTAAAGCATTTGGTATAACCAATATTCTATTATCATGTTCTTTTATCCAATTTTCCAATTCTAATTTTTTTTCACCTATTCTATATGATGATAAATATAATTTCATAAAATCCTCCTTTATCTATAAAATACATCTTTTAAATATAATCCCTCTGGTGGAGCAGTAATACCAGCTTTTCTTCTATCTTTAGCTTCTAATATACCAATTATATCTTCACTTTTTCTTTTACCTTCACCTATTTCAATTAATAATCCAACCATATTTCTTACTTGATATCTTAAAAATCCAGTTCCTAAAAAAGAAATAATAAATCTATTAACATCTTTTATATTTCTGATTAAATTAGTTTGAATAATAGTTCTAGTGAAATCTTCTTTTTCTTCATCTGCTTTAGAAAAAGACTTAAAATCATGCGTCCCTTCCAAATATTTTAAAGCTCTCTCCATTTCAACTAAATCTAATTTTTTATTATACTGATAAATATAATCTTTTTCAATCGGACTATATTCACCCATATTTATTTTATAAATATATTCTTTAGCAGAAACATTAAACCTAGCATGAAAATCAGAGCTTACTTCTTCTACTTTCTTAATATAAATATAATCAGATAAGAAACTATTTAAAGCTTTTTGTAATTTATCACATGTAATATTCATCTCTAAGTCAAAATGAGCCTTTTGATTTAATGCATGAACTCCTGCATCAGTTCTACCAGAACCTGATATAGAAATATCTTTGCCACTCAATTCTTTCAAAGCTTTTTCTATTTCCCCTTGAACCGTTTTTAATCTAGGCTGTTTTTGATAGCCTTTAAATTTTGATCCATCATAACTAAATGTAATTAAATACCTCATAAAACAACTTCCTTCATAATTAAAATAAATAAACTTAAATGCATTAACACTAAAAATGTATCATAAAAATGCCATTTATTTTGTCTAAAATTAATTCTTTTACTATTAACATTATATAATCTTACTTCCATTGAATCAGCCAAATCATCAGCTTTTTTAATGCTTAGCGCAAACATAGGAATTATTAAAGATTTAATAGCTAGTATTTTCCCTTTCAAATTAGAATTATAATAATCAATACCACGACTAGCTTGTGATTTAATTATTTTATTTCCTTGATCAATAATAGTCGGAATAAATCTTAAGGCTAAACTAATAGATAATGCCATTTTATTAACAGGTATGCCAATTAATTTTAAAGGTAAAAACAATTTTTCTAATCCATATGTAATTTCAGTTGGTGGAGTAGTTAAGGTTAGGATTGATGTATATAATAAAATATATATCAGTCTTAATAATGTAATAACTGTAACACTTAAATTGCTTCCTACAATCAAATTAATAATTAATATAAATAGTAATAGCCATTTAATACTAAATATAGTTCTTAAATAAATTTTAAATGGTACTTTAGTATTGTTTAACATAAGAATTAATAAAACTAATAACAAGACATTAAATCTTATATCAAAAGTTAAAAAACTCATTATAATAAATAATAAAACACATATCATTTTGGCTAAAGGATTCATTTTATGCACTAAAGAATCAATTGGATAATATCTACCTATCATTACTTTATTTAACATAACGATACACATCCTTCATTAAATCATTAATATCATCACGATAACCAATTTTTATTCCTTTTTTTTCTAAAACTAATTGTTCAAATTCTATTATTTTAGGACGTTTTAAACCATATTTTGAAATATCTTGTTTAAAAACATCATATTTATTTCCTTCCAATATAATTTTACCTTTATCCAGTAAAATAACATTATCACTTATTTTTAATAATAAATCAGTGTCATTACTAACAACAATAATAGTTTTTTTATACCTATTTTTAAGTAATTTAATTATTTTAATTAAGTTTTCTTTGCTTTTATTATCTAAACCAATAGTAGGTTCATCTAATATTATTATTTTAGGATTAAACGCTAAAACTGATGCGATAGCAACTTTTCTCATTTCACCACTACTTAAGGTGAAGGGATTTCTATTTAGATAACTATCGTCTAACCCCATCATAATTAAAGCATCGCTAACATGCTTTTCTATACTTTTGACTGATTTTTTAAAGTACTTCATTCCAAATTCAATTTCTTCTTTAACAGTTTTACAAAAAAATTGTTCTTCAGGGACTTGAAATACCAATCCTATTTTATACCTTAAATTATTAATGTTTTTAATTTTTCTTGTCTTGCTAATAACTCTACTTCCAACCTGAATATTACCTTTAGTAGGAATTATTAAAGCATTTATAAGTTCAATTAAAGTAGTCTTGCCACTACCACTTTTGCCCATAATACCAGTTATTTTACCTTCTTTAAAAGTAGTATTAATGTCACCTAAAACCATTTTTGAAAGAGGTGTTTTTTCGTTATAAACATAAAATACATGATTAAATTTTACTTCCATAAAATATCTACCATCTCTTCCATATCATAAATAACATGATCAATTAAATCATAAAACATTAAACGATTAGATAATTCTACCATAAAAGGTAATTCAAACCCTAATTTATGTAATTTATCCTCTTCTTTATAAACTTCTTCGTTTGCTCCATTTAAAACTATTTTACCTTCACTTAAAACATATATTTCATCACTTATTAATGTATCTTCAATGTCATTTGTAATATTTAAAATAGTTAAACCTTTACTATTTAACTCCTTTAAAATTTTTAATATTTTTTCTTTATCATAAGGATCTAACATCGTTAATGCTTCATCTAATATTAATATTTTAGGATCATGTACTAAAGCACTAGCTAAACTCACTAATTGTTTTTGATTACTATTTAAATCATGTGGATTACACTCTAATATATCATATATACCTAAATATTTAGATATTTCTTCTATTTTTTTCCTTATAATGTCTTTCTTAAAATTCATATTTTCCAATGTAAAAGCTATATCATCCATAACAGTTTCAGCAACAAATTGATTTTCTGGATTAGTAAATACAACTCCAATAATTTTTCTTATTTCTTTACGATTATCTTTAAGTAAAGGTATTTCATTTATTTTTATTTCACCATTATATTTATATAATCCAACTAATATTTTAACTAACGTAGACTTTCCACTCCCATTAGGACCTATAATTGAAGTTATTTTTCCATCTGGTACTGTTAAATCTAAATTATTAAATATTTCTTTTTGTCGATAATTAAAAGATAAATTTTTAATAGTAATCATATACATCACCAATAAATATTATATTATAAATTACATTATTTTTCAAATAAAATAGTATTTATTAAAAGTCTAAATCATAATAAAAAATTCACTAAGTGAACTCTTTATAATTTTAAATCTTTAATTAAACTTTCATAATATGGAACTAATCCTATTTTATCTTTAGTATGTTCTGGTAATTGCCAAAAATCATATCCAGGATAATCATTTCCTTCAATAATACCAGGACCATTAGGACCTATAAAAACATCCCATCCAACATATTTAACCTCCGGAACTTCTAAAGCAGCTTTTTTAACTAATTCCATTGCTTCTTTTATATATGGAATTTTATACCCAATTAATTTTACATTCGTATAAGGGTGTTTATCATAAGTTATTAGTTTTGAAGTATGCGCAACATTACAAATTTCTCCTTTTTCGATATCCACAGGACAACATAATCCATCATTTTCCATGTTATCAACAAACTTTCCACAATTGCCAGATTTTGAGACAACATAAACTATGTGAGCAACTCCATCCACGACTATTGAAACAATACGTAAAGAATTAATTGATAATGGATATAATTTATTTAAAGCTTCATGTTGCACAATTAACTCTTCAATTATTCCAAAATTCTTTTCCTTATTAGTTACATAATTAAACATTTCTTTTAAATTTTTAAAATCTTTTTTATATAATTTTTCTATACCTTTACCACTTTCTCCAACGTTTGGCTTAGCAAATATTATATCTTTACCTTTCATAAAATTTTCAAATTCTTTAAATTTTACATTTTCTAAATCAAGGTATTCACGATTTAAATATTTCTTATAAACTTTATTAAATTCATTTTTGTTATTAAATATATGTGAATAATTTTGATCATTACAATACATAATAAGTTTTTTATTTTTAAACCTTGTAATATAAGTTTTACGTTGTTTATGATTCATATTATAAAAAGCAAATATATTATAATCATAATAACCAGCTCCATATCTTACCATACAATTAATCATATCAAAAAAAATATATATTTTAGACTTATTTGTTTTCTTTTTTACATCATCAATTACATTAAACATTTTTTTTAATCGCATTCCACTTAACACTCTTAAATAATATTTCAAACAAATCACCTATCTTTCCTTTCTTGAATATTATAACTTACTTTTAATTTTAAATTCATAGGTAATATTTTAGCAAGATAAACCCCTATTTTTGTCTTTACACTTGGTATAATAATCATTTTTCTTTTATTCATCTGTTTAATTGCATAATTACAAACATAACTACTATCAACACTTGGTAAATTAAATTTAACTTTGGCAATTTTATTAAACTCAGTATCAACCGGACCTGGACATAACGCCCCTATATAAACATTAGAGTCATCTTTTTTCAATTCCTCATTAATAGCTAATGTTAAATGCAAAACATAAGATTTAGTAGCATAATATGTACTCATTAAAGGACCAGGCAAAAATGCAGCAGCTGAAGCGACATTTAAAATATAACCAGAGTCTCTTTTTTTAAAATCTTTTAAAAATAATTTAGTTAAAGCATGAACTGTCTTTATATTTAAATCAATCATGTCTAACTCAGTATCTAATTTAGTATCATTAAATTTTCCAAATAATCCAAATCCTGCATTATTAATTAATATATCAATCTTTTCTTTTTTTACTTCTTCATATAACTTCATACAATTATATGTACTAGATATATCAAGTTCAATTATTTTAACATTAGTCTTTAATTGTTTAGCTAAAGTTTCCATTTTTTTCTTTCTTCTTGCCACTAATATTAAATCATAACCTTTTTCACTTAAAATTCTAGCAAATTCTGCACCTATTCCACTAGAAGCACCAGTTATCAATGCTTTCATCTTACCACCCCACTATGTATAATTATACTAAATTTTTAAACATGTAACAACTTTTTTTATAATATTATTTAATTTTATTTACATATTATTTTTATTAAAACTAATAATAATTCTATAATAAATTAATTTATATAACAATTATTTGTTTTTTATTAAAATTGATACATATGAAATTATAAAAATATGATAAAATATAATTGGTGATAAATATGAAAGAAGAAATTTTATTAAGAAATCCGTCATTTGAAAATGTTTTTAGAGAGTTAATCAGTCTTGATGATATGAGGTACTTTTATCATGTAACTAATCAAAATGGAAGCGATATATGCAATGAAGGTTTATATTTAATAGAAAATAGATTAGATTCAACTACAATAGAAATTCCTCAAGAATTTATTGATGATCCAATTAATTACTGTCTACAAGAAAATGGAAATAATTATAGAAAAAATCCTAATATAGTTTTATTAGGAATTCCTCAAGATGAAGTTGATTATGCAATAGAAAATAATTATGAAAAACCTAAATCATGGAATAAAGATGAACAACCTTTATATGTAATTCCAGCCAATTACATCATCGGTTATATCAATAATGATTTTGAAATTGTAATTAATGAACAATACGAATTTTTAAATGAACATTGTTTATAAATTATTTAAAAACTATTAACTATGTTTTAATAGTTTTTTTCTTTATTCAAATATTAAATTAGAACAAAAGTCAAATAAATTTGACTGCATCTAATCTCACGATTAAATATTTCTCCTTCTTCGGTGGCTTTTGCTTTTTCCTCCAGAGACTAATTTCCGATAGTCGCTACCGTACTTATTTTTATTTATTT